>NZ_JBNWBW010000002.1:0-380203 GCF_053522725.1 Agrobacterium sp. 16-172Ci | reverse complement strand
GTTGATTTTATTAGGTAGTTTCGTATTTCTAACGGGAACCGGAGAAAAAGGCAGCCTTCATGTCGCGACTGGCCCTGTTCCAGGAAACATGCAATAGGAACGGACGAGAGTTTCAGAAGACTTGAGGCGTCCAACGCCTCTTTATAAAGCCAAGAATTGGAGAGCCCGTGCGCATTCTCGATGAAGCCGTCATTTCCGAGCTGCCGAATTATTACCGTGGCAAGGTGCGGGAAAACTACGATCTGCCCGACGGCAACCGCATCATCATATCGACCGATCGCCTTAGCGCATTTGATCGTATACTCACCTGCATACCTTATAAGGGACAGGTATTGACCCAGACGGCACGCTACTGGTTCGAACAAACGAAGGATATTTGTCCGAACCACGTCGTGAGCTATCCCGACCCCAATGTCGTCATCGGCAAGCGGCTGGACATATTGCCGGTCGAGGTGGTGGTTCGCGGTTATCTGGCCGGCACCACCGGCACGTCGATCCTGACCCTTTATAAGAAGGGTGAGCGGCAGATGTACGGCATGAGCCTGCCGGACGGGATGAAGGATAACCAGATTCTGCCCGAACCGGTGATCACGCCGACGAGCAAGGCCTTCGATGGCGGCCATGACGAACCGCTGACGCCGGCCGAGATCGTGGAGAAGAAACTGCTGACGCAGGAGCAATGGGACACGCTTTCCCGTTACGCGCTGGCGCTGTTCAAGCGCGGGCAGGAAATTGCCGCAAAGCAGGGCCTCATTCTCGTCGACACCAAATATGAATTTGGAACGGATGAAAACGGCACGATCATCCTGGCCGATGAGATCCACACGCCCGATAGCAGCCGCTACTGGATGGCCGACAGTTATGACGAAAGCTTCCGCAACGGAACACGGCCGGCAAGCTTCGATAAGGATTTCGTGAGGGCCTGGGTCGCCGAACGCTGCGACCCTTATAAGGACGACGTTCCCGAAATTCCGCAGGACCTCGTCTTGCAGACTTCGAAGGTCTATATTGATGCTTACGAGCGCATCACCGGACAGAGCTTCGTTCCCGACGATAGCGGCGAGACACCGCTTGCAAGAATACGCCGGAACCTGGAGCCGTTCTTCCCCGGAGTATGACCGTGAGCAAAACGATCGAACAGGCGAGAAAGGCCGACAGGAAGAGTGACCGTCCTGTCAGGCGCCGGCCTCGCCGTTCCGCCGAGGAAACGCGGCGGGACATTCTCGCCAAGGCAGAAGAGCTTTTCCGCGAACGTGGTTTCAATGCGGTGGCGATTGCCGATATCGCCGCGGCGCTCGGCATGTCTCCCGCCAACGTCTTCAAGAATTTCAGCTCGAAGAACGCGCTCGTCGATGCGATCGCCTTCGAGCAGATCGGCGCATTCGAACGGGACATCCAGCCGCTGGATAAAAGCCACGCGCCGCTTTCGAGACTGCGCCATCTCGCCCGCACGCTGATGGAACAGCACCACCAGGATCTAAACGACAATCCCTACATATTCGAAATGATCCTGATGACGGCGAAGCAGGACATGAAGTGCGGCGACTATTATAAAGCCGTCATCGCCAACCTGCTCGCCGAGATTATCCGCGACGGTATAGATGCGCGAATCTACGCGCCGGCCGAGATTTCTCCCCTGGCGGAAACCGTGCTCCACGCGCTGACAAGCGTGATTCATCCCGTCCTCATTGCCCGGGAAGATATCGGCAATTTAGCAACACGTTGCGATCAACTCGTCGATTTAATCGACGCGGGATTGCGCAATCCGCTTGCTAAGTGACGATTCCCAATTTACGTCACCTTCTCGCAATTGCTTGCGAAGCGCAAAAGCCTGCGCTTCTATGCGCGTGGCGGTCCGGACAGAATGAGCGAATCGGGTCCTTCCAAGGCCTTCGCCTGTCGTGTCTGTTTCCGGACGCGCATCCGCCGAGCGACATTGCGCTTATAGTTGAATGCGATCGATACGCAGGGAAGAACAATGAGCCGACGTATTTTACCCCTATTTGCTTCTCTGTGTGTGACCGCTCTTCTGGCAGGTTGCAGCGATGGCGGCGAGAGCAGCCAGAACGCCGCCCAGAGCGCCGAGCGTCCGCCGTCCCCGGTCAGCATCATCCTGATGAAGACCAGCGAATATCCCTTGACCACGGTTCTGCCCGGTCGCGCCAGCGCGTTCCAGACAGCGGAAATCCGCCCGCGCGTCACCGGCATCATCCGCGAAATTCCCTTCAAGGAAGGCAGCGAGGTCAAGCAGGGCGATATTCTCTACCAGATCGAGGACAATACCTATCTGGCGGAAGTGGCGCAGGCCAAGGCAAACGTGGCGAAGGCGGAAGCAAGCATTCCGAGCGCCCAGGCGAACCTTGCCCGTTACGAACGCCTGGTCAACAGCGGCGCGACGCAGATCGAATATGAAAACGCCAAGGTGACGCTGCTGCAGGCGCAAGCCGATGTGGCCCAGACCAAGGCGGCGCTGGAAACGGCGGAAATCAACCTCGATCTCACCAAGGTACGCGCTCCCTTCGACGGCATCACCAGCGCAACCGCTTTCAGCATCGGCAACGTGGTGACGGCCAACCAGACGACGGCTTTGACGACGCTGCGCCGCATCGATCCGATCTATATCGATCTGATGGAATCCAGCATCAATCTTCTGCGTCTGAAAAAGGCGATCTCGTCGGGCCAGCTTGGCGGCGACACGAAGGAGACCGGCATTCACCTGACGCTGGAAGACGGCACGGAATACAAGCATGACGGCAAGATCGACATGTCGGACATGGCCGTAAGCGAAACCACGGGCACCTTCTCCATCCGCGCCCTCTTCGAAAACCCGGACGATCTTCTGCTTCCCGGCACCTATGTCCGCGCCACGCTGACCATCGGCAAGGAAAAAGGCTTCCGCATTCCGCAGCGCGCCGCAAGCCGGAACGCCAATGGCGAACTGACAGCGAAATTCGTAACGGCGGAAAACAAGGTGGAAACCCGCACCTTCCCGTCCAGCCAGCAGTCGGGCAATGCCTGGCTGGTAACTGAGAACGTCAAGGATGGCGACAAGCTCATCGTCGACGGCTTCCAGTGGATCGCCGACGGTGCGACCGTCGCACCGGTTGAAGTGACCATCGACGATCGCGGTATCGTCGTTATGCCGCAGCAAGCTCAGCCTGCCGCCGCCCCCTCGAAATAAGCATGAGCACGAAACCCTCGGTCGAAGCTCGTAAAAGGTAAGGCAGGACTGCCATGGCCCATTTCTTCATCCGGCGCCCCGTGTTTGCATGGGTTATCGCCATCGTCATCATGCTGGGCGGCGCCCTTGCGATCTGGACGCTTTCCATTTCGCAATATCCCGATATCGCACCGACAACGGTACGCGTCAGCGCGACCTATAATGGCGCGAGCGCCGAGACAGTCGAAAAATCGGTGACGACCATCATCGAGGACGGCATGACCGGCCTTGATGACCTCACTTATATGACATCGTCGTCCTCAACCGGCAGCGCCGAAGTGACGCTGACCTTCGGCAATACCATCCTGCCGGACATCGCGCAGGTTCAGGTGCAGAACAAGCTGCAGCTTGTCCAGTCGCAACTGCCTGACACCGTGCAGCAGCAGGGTCTTCAGGTCAGCCGATCCACATCCAGTATTCTGATGGTTGGCGCGCTGATCTCGACCGACGGCAAACGCAACTCGGCAGATCTCGGTGACGTCTTCTCCTCGCGTGTCGAAGACCAGATCAAGCGCCTCGAAGGCGTGGGCAGCATCAACGTCTTCGGTTCCGAATATGCGATGCGCATCTGGCTGGATCCGTTCAAGCTCAACAAGTACCAGCTGACCACGGCCGACGTGACCAGCGCCATCGAGAGCCAGAACACCCAGGTTTCCGTCGGTTCGCTTGGCGCGGTGCCCGCAGTCAAGGGTCAGCAGCTCAACGTGACGGTGACGGCGCAGAGCCAGCTCACCACTGTTGCCGATTTCGAATCGGTCATCCTGAAAGTCGAAAAGGACGGCGCAACCGTTCGCCTGAGCGACGTGGCCCGCATTGAAATCGGCCAGGAAACCTATGGCGGCGATTCCCGGTCAAACGGCCGTCCCTCTGCCGGTTTTGCGGTCAACCTCGCCACGGGCGCCAACGCACTCGATACGGCAGCGCGCGTAAAGTCGGCGCTTTCCGCTGTCGAAGGTTCGCTGCCCGAAGGTGTTTCGATCGAGTATCCCTATGACACGACACCCTTCGTGAAGCTGTCGATCGAGAAAGTGGTACACACGCTGATCGAGGCGATCATCCTCGTTTTCGTCGTGCTGCTGGTGTTCCTGCAAAACCTCAGAGCCACCTTCATTCCGATGATCGCGGTTCCCGTCGTGCTTCTCGGCACGTTCGGCGTCCTTGCGCTGACAGGATATTCCATCAATACGCTCACCATGTTCGCCATGGTTCTGGCCATCGGCCTTCTCGTTGACGACGCTATCGTCGTCGTCGAAAACGTCGAACGAATCATGTCGGAAGAGGGCTTGTCGCCGGTCGAGGCGACCGAGAAGTCGATGGGCGAGATCACCGGTGCGATCATCGGTATCGCGCTCGTGCTCACCGCCGTGTTCATTCCGATGGCCTTCTTCGGTGGATCGACGGGCATCATCTACCGCCAGTTCTCGGTCACCATCGTTTCGGCCATGCTGCTTTCGGCAGTGGTCGCCATCGTTCTGACGCCGGCGCTCTGCGCCACGATGCTGAAGCCGATCGACCATCATAAGAAGCAGCGCGGACCGGGCGCGTGGTTCAACCGCGGCTTTGGCAAGACGACGGATGGTTACGTTTCCTCTATCGGTTATCTGCTGAAGCGGCCTCTCCGCGTGATGATTATTTTCGCGATCGTGATCGGCGGCTGCGCCTGGTTCTTCAGCAAGCTGCCCAGCTCGTTCCTGCCGCAGGAAGACCAGGGCGTGCTGCTGACGATCATCCAGACGCCGACCGGTTCGAACATCGAACGGACCAACGAAGTGGTGAAGCAGGTCGAAAGCTACTTCCGTGAAAAGGAAGCCGCCAATGTCGAATCGGTTTTCGGCGTTCTCGGCTTCAGCTTCAGCGGTTCTGGCCAGAACAACGCCATCGTCTTCACCAAGCTCAAGGATTTCGCCGAGAGAACGGCCCCCGACCAACACGCCGGCGCCATCGTGCAGCGTGCGATGGGCACCTTCTTCGGTTTCCGCGATGCGCAGGTGTTCCCGCTTCTGCCGCCGGCAATTCAGGGCATGGGCACATCGAGCGGTTTCTCGATGTATCTCGTGGATAGCGGCCGCAACGGCACCGAGGCACTGACCGCCACGTCCAAGGAACTGATCGCTCTTGCGACCAGCAATCCGAAGGTCAGCTCGCTCAGAAGCGACAGCCAGGACAATGAAACGCAGATGAAGATCATTCTCGATCAGGAAAAGATGGGCGCCATGGGTGTCGATCTCTCCTCCGTGAACCTCATGCTGTCGACGATCTTTGCCGGCCGGGATGTCAACGACTTCACGCTGAACGGCGAGCTCAAGCCCGTTTATGTTCAGGGTGATGCGCCGTATCGCATGCAGCCGGACGATCTCAAGTTCTGGTATGCCCGCAATACCAGTGGCGAAATGGTGCCTTTCTCTTCCTTCAGCGAAGTGAAATGGATCAATGCTCCACCGTCTCTCGCCCGCTTCAACGGCACGGGCGCCATCTCGCTCGAAGGCACCGCCGGTGCGGGCGTTGCATCCGGTGACGCCATGGACGAGATGGAACGCCTGACGGCAAGCCTGCCGGGCGGTTACACCGTCGCGTGGCAGGGCATTTCCTATCAGGAACGTCTTTCCGGCTCGCAGGCGCCGATGCTCTATGCGCTGTCGGTTCTGATCGTGTTCCTTTGCCTTGCCGCCCTTTATGAAAGCTGGTCGATCCCCTTCTCGGTCATCATGGCCGTGCCGGTGGGCGTCCTCGGCGCATTGACCGCGGCGCATTTCTTCGGGCAGTCGAACGACGTCTACTTCAAGGTGGGCCTGCTGACGACCATCGGCCTTGCGGCGAAAAACGCGATTCTGATCGTCGAATTCGCCAAGGAAAGACAGGAGCATGGACTAAGCCTGATGGAAGCGACGCTCGAGGCGGCGAAGCTGCGCCTGCGTCCGATCATCATGACGTCGCTAGCCTTCATCCTGGGTGTCGTGCCTCTCGCAATCGCAACCGGAGCGGGTTCTGCCGCACAAAATGCAATTGGTATCGGGGTGCTGGGTGGTATGCTTTCTGCAACACTGCTCGGAATTTTCTTCGTTCCGTCCTTTTTCGTCATCATTCGTCGCCTTTCAAGGCGTTAACAAAACAAAAATGGGCTGTGCCAACCGTTAATACGCTGCTAGAAATGTTGCCGATTTGGCAAATGCACGTTTCTACGGCATATCGACCGCGCAGCCCATTTGTCAGCAAGCCGCGCTCGGTAAGCCAACCAGAGAATTGGGAAAATTACATGCTGTCTATTCGCGCTACTCTTCCCCTGACAATGCTGCTGCTCTCAGGCTGCGTTGTCGGGCCCGACCACAAGACGCCGGAAATTCAATTGCCGGGAAAGTTTGCGGAAGCCGGAAAAACCAGTAATGGCGACATCAGCACCGTTGCGTGGTGGACAGCCTTTAACGATAGCCGCCTCAATGGTTACGTTTCCACTGGCCTCAGCCAGAACCTGACCGTGATGCAGGCGATCGAGCGCATCAATCAGGCGGAAGCCCAGGTCATCTCGGCCGGCGCGGGCGGTCTGCCGAGCCTGACGGCTAACGGCAGCCACACGACCAGCGAGACCAAGGGTAGCTACCGTGATGTTCCCGTCACCAACGTGTCCTCAGGCAGTCTCAGCGTCTCCTGGCTGCTTGACCTCTTCGGCCGCTATCGCCGCGCCACGGAAAGCGCCAATGCATCGCTCGATGCCGCTTACTCCACCGTTGATGTTCAGCGCCTGACGCTGATTTCCTCGGTCGCAGCAGCCTATATCGATGTGCGTTATTATCAGGAGCGCCTGGCGATTGCCCGTCAGAACCTGGCTTCCCGCCGCGAAACGCTGGACCTGACCAAGCTGCAGCTTGAAGCGGGCGCGGCCTCCCGCCTCGATGTCGTCCAGTCCGAAGGTCTGGTCAACTCGACGCTGTCCGACATTCCCGGCCTCGAAACCAACTTCCGCAAGGCGGCGCATCGCATCGCCACGCTTCTCGGCCTGCCGGCCTCATCTCTGATTTCCGAATTGCAGAAGGGCGCACGCCAGCCGGTTGCCCGCAGCATTCCGCGCACCGGCATCCCGGCCGATCTCATCCGCAACCGTCCGGACATTCGTGTCGCCGAACGCAATCTCGCCGCCGCAGTTGCCTCAATCGGTGTCGCGGAAGCGCAGCTCTATCCCAGCATCGAGCTCGGCGGCTCGATCACGCCAAGCTACAACTTCCTGAGCGGTGGCGGCAGGGGAACGGCCAATAGCTGGTCCTTCGGTCCGAGCCTCGTTCTGCCAATTCTCGATGGCGGCAGCATCCGCGCCAATATCGATCTGGCCAATTCCCAGGCACGTGAGGAATATCTCGTCTGGAAGCAGACGGTGCTGACCGCTGTGGAAGAAGTCGAAAACGCTCTGGCCGCCGTCACCCGCGATCAGCGCACGGCCGATGCATTGCGCAAGACCGTCGCGTCCTATCAGGAAGCGTTGCAGCTTTCGACAGCCAGCTACCGCGACGGCGCCTCCTCGCTGCTCGACGTTCTCGATGCGCAGCGCCAGGTTTCCACCGCACAGGCGAGCCTTGCACAGGCTGTGCAGCAGACCGCGCAGGACTACGTCTCGCTGAACGTAGCGCTTGGCGGCGGTTATGCCGTTGGCCAGACCACGGCTCCGAAGAAGGCGCCCGGCCCAACCCGGACCGCGGCAAAGGCCATGTAAGATACGCCGCAAGGCAAAGAAAAGCCCGCGTCTCGACGCGGGCTTTTTTATTATTCGTGACACAAAAAAAGCACCGGTCTCCCGGTGCTTCTGTCTAACCGGCCGTCAGGCTCAGTTCTTGGCGCGCTCGACGTAGGAATTGTCTTCCGTCGCGATGACCACGCGGATACCAGCATCGATATGCGGCGGCACCATGGTGCGGATGCCGTTGGAAAGAATGGCCGGCTTGTAGGAAGAAGACGCCGTCTGGCCCTTAACGACCGGTTCGGTTTCCGTGATTTCCAGCGTGACGTGGCGCGGCAGTTCGACGGCCAGCGGATTGCCTTCATGAATGGAAAGAATGCAGGTCATGCCTTCCTGCAGATAGGCCTTCTGATCGCCCATCGTTTCGGCATCGACCACAACCTGATCGTAGTTCTCCGGGTTCATGAAGTGGAAGCCTTCGCCATCTTCATAAAGGAACTGGAAGTTCAGGTCTTCAACGAAAGCGCGCTCGACCTGCTCGGTGGTGCGCCAGCGCTCGGAGACCTTCACGCCGTCAACGATGCGGCGCATGTCCACCTGCGTGACCGGCGTGCCCTTGCCGGGGTGAAAGTTCTGCGCGGTAAGAACGACGTAAAGCTTGCCGTCCACGTCGAGAACATTGCCCTTGCGGACGGATGAGGCGATAACCTTGACCATATGACTTCCTTGTAACTCGATGAAATGCGTCGTAAAGGACTGCGCGGCAGCACCGGCCCCGGCAGACGTTTTGTCTTTTTTCTGGGGCGCAACTACCTTAAATCCGCACGAATTGCCAGCCTTCTACAGCAATTCGCGGAAGAGTGCCTAGCGGTTTTCCGCCCGGAATAGCTTTAAATGACGCGATCAGGCGTTTTGCGGGCCGTTTATCCGCAATTGGGCGCCGCAGAGAAGACGGAAAAGAACAGAGAATGCGCGCAAGCAACGAGACAATGTCGCCATGGTGGACGCCGGACGTCCACGCCGACCGCCGCGCATTTCTTATTGGGCGCAATGCGATCCAGTCGGCTTTTCGCGGCTATTTCGCCAGCGCCGATTTTCTTGAGGTCGACACTGCTGCATTGCAGATTTCCCCCGGCAATGAGGCGCATCTGCATGCTTTCGTCACGCAGGGCCTGACGCCGGCCGGCGACGCCGTGCCGCTTTATCTGCACACCTCGCCTGAATTCGCCTGCAAAAAGCTGCTCGCCGCCGGTGAAAAACGCATCACCTGTTTTGCCCATGTTTACAGAAACCGGGAACGAGGCCCCCTGCACCATCCGGAATTCACCATGCTGGAATGGTACCGGGTCGGCGAAACCTATGAGAGCCTGATGAAGGACAGCGCCAATCTTCTGGCGCTGGCGGCCGAAACCACAAAGACGAAGAATTTCACCTATCGCGGCCGCAGCGTTGATCCCTTCCTCGAGCCGGAGCGGGTAAGCGTCGCCGAAGCCTTCGAGCGATATGCGGGCGTCGACCTGCTGGCCACCATCAGCCGAAACGGCGAAACCGACGCTCGCCATCTTGCGGCGAACCTCACCGAGGCCGGCATCCGCGTGGCCGATGACGATACCTGGGCGGATATGTTCAGCCGCGTCATCGTAGAGCGGGTGGAGCCGGAGCTGGGTTTCGGCAGGCCGACCATTCTCGATGAATATCCGACCTGTGAGGCAGCCCTTGCCCGCAAGTCACCCAAGGATGCGCGCGTGGCGGAGCGTTTCGAGCTATATGCCTGCGGCGTTGAACTCGCCAATGCCTTCGGCGAATTGACCGACGCCGCCGAGCAGAGGCGGCGTTTCGAAATGGAAATGGCCGAGAAGCAGCGGGTTTACGGCGAAACCTATCCACTGGACGAGGATTTTCTGGCCGCGCTGGCAATCATGCCGCCGGCAAGCGGCATAGCGCTTGGTTTCGACCGGCTGGTGATGCTGGCAACCGGCGCGCCCCGTATCGATCTCGTCATGTGGGCCCCAGTCGCGGAATATGGACGATGACAGGGCTTGAGACCATCAAGACAGCCGAAGCACTTCTCGAAGCGGGGCTTATCGAAGCCGAAGCGCTCGAGACGCTGCGCACTGTAACGCAACGTTACGCGCTCGCCATCACGCCATCGATTGCCGGGCTGATCGACAGCCGCGACCCGCAGGATCCCATCGCCCGACAATTCGTTCCTGACCCGGCCGAACTCGTTCATCTTCCTGAAGAACGGGACGATCCGATTGGCGACGACGCGCACAGCCCCGTCCACGGCATCGTCCACCGTTATCCCGACCGGGTGCTTTTAAAGGCAGTGCATGTCTGCCCCGTTTATTGCCGCTTCTGTTTCCGCCGGGAGATGGTCGGACCGCAGGGCAACGGCATGATGAGCCCGGCGGAACTTGACGCCGCATTCGGCTATATAAAGGCCAATCCCGCCATCTGGGAGGTCATCCTGACCGGTGGCGATCCGCTGGTGCTTTCCCCACGGCGCTTGTCCGACCTGATGACGCGCCTGAGAGACATACCGCATGTGAAGATCGTCCGCTTCCACACCCGCGTGCCGGTGGTCGATCCCGACCGTATCGACGCGGCGCTGATCGATGCGCTGAAGGCCAGCGGCAAAACCACCTATGTGGCCCTGCACGCGAATCATTCCCGTGAACTCAGCGAAGCCGCAAGGCAGGCCTCGGCACGCCTGATCGACGCCGGTATCGCCATGGTGAGCCAGACGGTCCTTTTGAAAGGCGTCAATGACGACCCGGCGGTTCTTGCCGAGTTGATGCGCGCCTTTGTCGAGACCCGTATCAAGCCTTACTACCTGCATCATCCCGATCTTGC
This sequence comes from Agrobacterium sp. 16-172Ci, assembly GCF_053522725.1. NCBI lineage: Bacteria > Pseudomonadati > Pseudomonadota > Alphaproteobacteria > Hyphomicrobiales > Rhizobiaceae > Agrobacterium > Agrobacterium sp. 16-172Ci. Next base: position 369,464 of record NZ_JBNWBW010000002.1, on the reverse strand, counting down.
GCCCGGCACCAGCCATTTCCGGCTGACGATAGAAGAGGGGCAGCGAATCGTTTCCGCTTTGCGGGGGCATGTCTCCGGCCTTTGCCAGCCGACCTATGTTCTCGACATTCCCGGCGGCCACGGCAAGGCGGCAATTGGCAGAAATGCGGCCGAAAAAACCCGCGATGGCTGTTATTCCGTTTCCGACTTCAACGGAAACGATCATGTTTATCCACCACCAGCCACCGGCGACGATTAAAAAATACATAAAAAGCCTGCTACAGCGGGCTTTTCGCGGCGGCAGCCGACGAAAACAAAAATTTCACATTTCCGCCCCTCTCCTGTCATCATAAAGAAAAATATTCTACCTATAACAATCAGCATTGATTTTAGTGCTGGTCTGGATTATCAGTGTGGAACTGGAGAACGAGTCTCCTGATTCCGGGCCAACACCAATACAGGGAGTGTGTCATGTCAAAACATATCAACATCAACGCAATCCTTGGTTTTGAGTCCTGGAACGCTGGATTTAAATCCACGTGTTCCCGCTGCTGTCGAATGTGACTTAACGGTCTCAATTTACTGAAAATCAGTTCGACAACATGCTGTGTGAAGTAGCCACAGCGGGAGTATATCTATGCAGAAGCAAGTTATTGAATTCGCTGGCGAACCCGTCGGCATCGTCATCCCGGATAATGACCGGTTGAAGTTCATCGCGGTGAAGTTCCACGTTCACGACCTGGACGAACAGAAGTTCGACAGCGCAGACGACGTGCGGATTGCGATCCGCGATCTCGTGCGCAACCGGAATCTGGCCGCGGTCGCCTGATGCGGGAAAACTTTCGCCCGTTCACAGAACCGTCAAAACCAGAGCGCGCCAAATATCGGACCCCGAACAGCGGCCCGATGGCGCGCTTTTTTCTCGGTTGACAAGCCATCTACCCGCCTGGCACCAGCCATTCAGGGTGTATCAAAAGCTCTGATGCACTAAGCTAACAAAGCGCCTGAAAGTCAGGATTAGAGCCGAACGCCACGTACGCGGTCTTCCTGACGCACCCCACTCTTCCCTCATTCCTGTGCTCGTCACAAGAATCTAGCCAGATCAAGTCCTTGGGCTGAGAAGCCTCTCCCTCCGCGCAGACGCGCGTCGACTGGATTCCTGTCACAAGCACAGGGATGAGGGCCGAGCTTGTATCGAAGGTTCGAATTGCGGGTCAGAATGCAGTAAAGGTCAGCGTCGTCAGCGAACGCACGATTCCCGGAATATTGACGATGTTCTGGTTGATGAACTTGCCGATATCTTCTTCCTGCGGCAGATAGATTTTCAGCAGCAGATCATATTCACCGCTGGTGGAATAAAGCTCGGAAACCAGTTCCGTCTTATAGATGGCGTCGGCGACATCATAGGTCTTGCCGGGCTCACATTGAAGCTGAACGAAAATGGGCTTCACGGACATCTCCCGTATTTGAACTTTCGGTGCATGGCTGCTCGCGCCACGCGTCATGGCGCACTATTGGCTGAGCAGCGTCCGTCTTGCAAGACCGCTTACCGGTTTACGCCGAAAACTCCGCGGTACTGCCGTTCGCGCCAGTTGCGGCCTCGGAAACGATCCACCGCCGAAAACTTTCGAGCGGCGCATAACCGGCGCGATCCGGCATGCAGGCGAGGTAATAGGCTTCCTCGCTCTCCACTTCCCCCGCAACAGCCGCAACCAGACGACCGCTTCGCAACTCCTCCTCGATCATGAAAGAAGGAATGAGCGAGGCTCCAACCCCGGCGCTCGCCGCCTCGGCAATCGTCGTGAACTGATCGAAAAGCATGCCATGCACATTGTCGAAACTGACGTCATGGCTGCGAAACCATTGCTCCCAGGCATCCGGCCGAGTCGTCATGTGCAGCAACGGGACATTCAACAGATCGTCCGGCCTTGAAAGTCCGTGTCGCGCCTTGAAGGCCGGGCTGCATACCGGAATGACCTTTTCATGCATCAGGAAAACCAGCTCGGTACCCGGCCAATGCGGCAATCCGAAATGGATGGCCGCATCGACTGTGTCGGTGCGGAAATCGAACAGCGATGACCGCGTCAGAAGATTGACCGAAACGCCGGGGTGTCTGGCGATGAAATCGGGAAGGCGCGGCACAAGCCAGCGCGTGCCGAAGCTCGGCAGAACCCCGAGGTTGAGCGTGCCGCCATCCGGATTGGCGCGCAGGTTGAGCGAGGCCGTCGATATGCGCCGCAACGCCTCGCGGATTTCCCGCGCATAGCCCTCCCCCGCCCTTGTCAGCCGAATCGTCTGCCGCTCACGCAGGAACAGCGCCACGCCGAGCTGCTCTTCGAGCGCCAGGATTTGACGGCTGACCGCACCCTGCGTCAGCCCCAGTTCCCTCGCGGCGGCGGTGACGCTGCCCGTCCGGGAAGCGGCTTCGAAAGCCGCCAGCAGCGAAAGCGAAGGCAGAAAACGGCGTGGCGGCAGGACCATATTCCCTCATGGAATGAACTCTTGACGATATGTCGATATTCAACAGACAAGAGCGCTTGTAAAGTCTTATAAACAAGGGCTTGTCACTCATACGAAGAACAAATGAACTGGCCCGGAACACGGTGGAACGATGTATAATGACCCCCGCTCGCACGGCCTCTGGGAAAAGACCGCGCCGCAGCCGCCCGTAACGCCCGCCTTGCAGGGCGCAGCAGTTGCCGATGTTGTCGTCGTCGGAGGTGGTTTTACCGGCCAGTCTGCCGCCCTTCATCTTGCCGAACGCGGTGTGGATGTCGTTCTTCTCGAAGCAAGGGAAATCGGCTTCGGCGGCGCAGGCCGCAATGTCGGCCTCATCAATGGCGGCATGTGGGTCATGCCGAAAGAGCTACCCGGCGTGCTGGGCGAGGTTTACGGCGAGCGCCTTCTCGATCTTCTGGGCAATGCCCCGCTTCTCGTGCGTGAACTGGTGGAAAAACACGCAATTCCCTGCGAGATCGAAAAAAACGGCACGCTCCATTGCGCCGTCGGAGAAAAAGGGCTCGCCGAAATCCGTGAGCGCTGCGAACAATGGGCGGAGAGAGGCGCACCCGTCCGCATCCTCGATGCCGAAGAGACAGCGAGACGCACCGGCAGTACGGGCTATTCCGGTGCGCTTCTGGATACACGCGCCGGCACGATACAGCCGCTTGCCTATGTTCGAGGCCTTGCCGCAGCCGCCCAGAAAGCGGGCGTGCGCCTGCACACCGAAAGCCCCGTTGTAGCGACCGAACGCAGCAACGGAAAATGGGTGGTGCAGACGCCGCAAGGGTCTGTAACCGCCAACTGGATCGTTGTGGCCACTGAAGCCTACAGCACCGGCCCATGGCGGATCGTTCGCGATGAACAGGTCTACCTGCCCTATTTCAATTTTGCGACGAGACCGCTCGGCGATAATCTGCAAAAGAGCATCCTGCCTGGCCGTGAAGGCTGCTGGGATACGAAGGAGATTCTCTCATCCTTCCGCATGGACAAAGCCGGCCGGCTGGTCTTCGGCAGCGTCGGCGCCCTGCGCGGCACCGGCGGCGCCATTCATCGCGCCTGGGCGAAGCGCTCGCTGAAGCGACTTTTCCCGCAACTCGGCGATACGGAATTCGAATGTGAGTGGTACGGCCAGATCGGCATGACGGACAATGCCGTTCCACGGTTTCACAAATTCGCTGAAAATGTCGTCGGCTTTTCAGGCTATAACGGCCGCGGCATCGCGCCGGGCACGGCCTTTGGCAGGGTCATTGCGCAGCATATTCTCGGTGAAATTGCTGAAGCCGAATTGCCGCTGCCTTTGACGGAACCGAAAGCGCAGTCTTTCCGGGCGGTGAAGGAAGCCTATTACGAGGCAGGCGCACAGATCGCCCATTTCGCCGGCGAGCGTTTTTGATCCGGACACAGGGCCGCTTCAAGGGAAACGTCCTCCTTGGGCTTGTCTCAAGCATCTAATCACATTCGATAAAATGAAGACGTTGCAGATGCGCGGGACAAGCCAGAGCATGACGAGGAGGGCTTTTCGAGCTTAGCCACCCCTCTGCGCAGACACCCCGGCAGCCTCTTTTCCTCATCCCATCGATATATCCTTGAAAATATAATGATTGCCCTATAGGCCTATCGATATATTCATCGGAATATCTCGAACCGGGGGTAACAGACCATGAGACTTTTGCGTCGCAGCTTCTTCAAAACCATTGCCGCAGCCACATCCTTCTGGGTGGCGGCCTCACTTGCGGCCGTTCCGGCCCATGCAGCCGAAAAAGTCACGGTGTTTGCCGCCGCAAGCATGAAAAACGCACTCGATGCTCTCAATGCCGAATGGGCAAAGGAAAGCGGTAACGAAGCAACCGTTTCTTATGCGGCAAGCTCGGCGCTGGCCAAGCAGATCGAGCAGGGCGCACCGGCGGATATCTTCATTTCGGCCGATCTCGCATGGATGGACTATATCGCCGAAAAGAAACTGATCAACGCTGACACCCGCTCCAATCTTCTCGGCAACCGCATTGTTCTCGTCGCTCCCGCAGACAAGGCAAAGCCGGTCGAGATCAAGCAGGGCTTCGATCTTGCCGCTCTGGTGGGCGACGGCCGTCTGGCCATGGGTGCGGTCGATTCCGTGCCGGCGGGCAAATACGGCAAGGCCGCTATGGAAAAGCTCGGGGTCTGGTCCTCCGTCGAACAGAAGGTCGCCGGCGCGGAGAGCGTGCGTGCCGCCCTGCTGCTCGTCTCGCGCGGCGAAGCACCCTATGGCATTGTCTACCAGACCGACGCCGCCGCCGATCCGGGCGTGAAGATCGTCGGCACCTTCCCGGAAGACAGCCATCCGCCGATCATCTACCCGGTCGCCACTCTTTCGGAAGCCAGGTCCCCGGTAGCAAAAGCCTATCTGGATTTCCTGAAATCGGCCAAGGCAACGCCCTTCTTCGAAAAGCAAGGCTTTACCGTTTTGAAATAAACTGCCTTTCGTGGCCCCAACGGACGGGCCGCCAGAGATGACGATTGCAGGATATGGCATTGCATTGGTGGACACTCAGCCCTGAAGAATGGACGGCGATCAGGCTCAGCCTGTGGGTGTCGTCCATCGCCATGCTTGCCAGCCTGCCTTTCGGCATTCTGGTCGCCGTGGCGCTGGCGCGCGGTCGCTTCTGGGGCAAGTCTCTCCTCAACGGCATCGTCCACCTGCCGCTCATCCTGCCACCCGTCGTCACCGGCTTTCTGCTGCTCGTCCTGTTCGGCCGCAGGGGCGCGATCGGACAATTTCTCGATAGCTGGTTCGGCATCGTCTTTTCCTTCCGCTGGACCGGGGCGGCGCTCGCCTGCGCCGTCATGGCCTTTCCGCTGATGGTGCGTTCCATCCGCCTCTCCATAGAAGCGGTGGACCGCAAGCTGGAAGAAGCGGCGGGAACATTGGGGGCAAGCCCGTTCTGGGTGTTCCTCACCGTCACCCTGCCCTTGACCCTGCCCGGCATCATCGCCGGCATGATCCTGTCTTTCGCCAAGGCCATGGGCGAATTCGGAGCGACCATTACCTTCGTGTCCAATATTCCCGGCGAGACCCAGACTTTGTCCGCCGCCATCTATACCTTCACTCAGGTTCCGGGCGGCGATGCCGGCGCCTTGCGGCTAACCATTGTCTCGGTCGTGATTTCCATGCTCGCTTTGCTCGTCTCGGAGTTTCTGGCCCGCATCGTCGGCAAACGGGTGAGCATGGAATGACGCTTTCGGTCGCTACCCGCCATCGCCTCGGTTCTTTCGAACTCGATGCGTCATTCACCTCCGAAGGCGGCGTCACCGCGCTGTTCGGACGCTCCGGCTCCGGCAAAACCTCGATGATCCGCATCATAGCAGGCCTGTTGCGGCCGGATGAGGGACAGGTTTTGCTTAATGGTGAAGTGCTGGCCGATAGCGGAACACGGCTGTTCCTGCCCGCTCATAAACGCCGCTTCGGTTATGTTTTTCAGGAAGCGCGGCTCTTCCCGCATCTCAGCGTGGCGCAGAACCTGCATTACGGCCGATGGTTCGCCGTGAACAAAAGCGGGAGCGCGAATGAAGACCGCATCGTCGACATGCTCGGCATCGGCCATCTCCTGCAGCGCCGGCCGGACAAGCTTTCCGGTGGCGAAAAACAGCGTGTCGCGATTGGCCGCGCGCTTCTGTCATCGCCTCGCATGTTGCTGATGGACGAGCCGCTCGCCTCGCTCGACGAGGAGCGAAAAGCCGAAATCATTCCCTATCTCGAACGGCTGCGCGACGAGACAAAAATCCCGATCGTCTATGTCAGCCATTCTATTCAGGAGGTCGCCCGCCTCGCCGACAGCATCGTGGTGATGAAGGACGGCAAGGTGGAGGCGCAGGGAAAAGCGGCCGACGTGCTTTCCAGACCGGATTTCAGCACGTATCTCGAACGGCGCGAGGCGGGCAGCATTCTTTCCGGCCACATTGAAAGCTTTGATGAGCGGCATGGACTTGCCGCCGTGAGGCTAAAGACCAAGCTGCTGCATGTTCCGGCAAAAAGGGGAACGGCGGGCAGCCCGGCGCGGGTGCTCATACCGGCGCGCGATGTGATGCTGGCAACCGTAAAACCCGAAGGCTTGAGCGCGCTCAACATTCTCGCGGGCCATGTCGCGACGGTTTCTGCCAGCGAAGATGGCATGGTCACCGTTCAGGTGGATTGCGGCGGCGACATCATCCAGTCGCGCATCACCGATCTGTCACGCGAGAGGCTGCAGCTGGAGCAGGGAAAACCGGTGCACGCGATCATAAAGTCGGCGGCTCTCGATCCCTATTGACGGCAGCGTCGGGATTGCGGTTGGCCTCCAGCCAGTCGATATCCGCGCGCAAGGTCTCGTTCATCCGTTTTTCCATGCCGCGATAACGCTCCAGCACCTCAGTGCCGAAAGCGGTCAGCGCCGCACCGCCGCCCTGTTTGCCGCCACGCTGCGATTCTATAACCGGTTGCGTGAACATATGGTTCAGCGCATCCACCAGCAGCCATGCGCGGCGATAGGACATGTCCATCGCCCGCCCGGCGGCAGAGATGGAGCCGGTCTCGACAATCAGCTCCATCAATTCAATCTTGCCATGGCCGAGACGTTCTCCGGGCGGAAAGTCGATACGAAGAACAGGCTTCAGTGGAGAAAGGGCCTCACTCATCGTTCAAAGGCTCCGTCCATGAGCATCGCGATAAGCCTTTTGCGCTCCATCCACCGGTAAGGCCGTCGCCTCATAGACGCCACGCGCGACCGCGCGCGCCATCACCATGGTCACCAGATGGCAAAGCTCGGCGAAATGAACGCCGCCCTCAAGCGGCTTTTCACCGGTCGAGGCCGCGAACATGGTGTCGCCGTCGCTTGGCAAATGGGCGGGCAGAACGGCGCGCGCCAGCCCGTCATGCGCCATGATGGAAAGGCGATGCGCCTGCGCCTTGGTCAGCACGGCATCCGTCACCACCGCACCGATGGTCGTTGCCGTGAGATTGATCCCCTTAAGGCGCAGCGCGGTATGATCCGGCTCGAAACGATCGGGAAAACCGCAATCGCCGTATTCACCCTGCACTTCAAACGGCGCGGACCAGAAATGGCGGCTCGTTCCAACGGTTGCCGAGCCGAGCGCATTGACGGCGACGATGGCCGCCACTTTGTACCCGCCGGAACTGACGGCGCTTGCCGAACCGAGCCCGCCCTTGAAGGTGGCGGTCGTCGCACCCGCTCCAGCCCCGACCGTTCCAAGCGCGAATGGCGCCGCACGCGCCGCCTTGAAGGCTGCATATCCCATCTCGCGATAGGGCGAATGCAGCCCCCAGTCCTTGTCGCCGCCATTCAGCAGATCCATCAGGATTGCCTGCGGCACGATGGGAACGCGGGTGGAACCCACCTGCAGGCCGCGTCCGATTTCGCGCAGCCCGGCCTGAACGCCGCCCGCCGCATCCAGTCCGAAGGCAGAACCGCCTGACAGCACGAAGGCATCCACCGTTTCCACCGTCATCGCGGGGTCGAGCAGGCCGGTATCGCGCCCGCCCGGCGCCCCCCCCAAAACAGAACCGGAGGCAATGGCGGGCTTTTCGAAAACAATCGCCGTAACACCGGAGCCAAGGGCAAGATCGGTGATATTGCCGACCGAAACGCCGCCGATATCCGTCAGAAGATTGGTGAGTGCCGCCATGCCGTTTCCCTTTTCTCCCGGTATCCCGCCACCATCAGGCACTGTCAACGCAAAACGTGACGTGCCTGATGTCGACGACAAGCCGCGATCAGGAAAAAACAGCCGTTCCGATCACCGGCGTCGAGGGAACGGCCATGTCCCTCGGCTCCAGCGGCCCGCAGAAATATGCCTGATGGCCGGCTTCTATGGCGCGGGCGAAAGCCTCCGCCATGCCGACCGGGTCTCCCGCACCCGCCACCGCCGTGTTGAGCAGAACGGCATCGTAACCGAGCTCCATTACCGTGACGGCATGCGACGGGCGGCCGATACCGGCATCGACAATCAGCGGCACATCCGGGAAACGCGCCCGCATGGATTTCAGCGCCGTCAGATTGAGCGGTCCCATGGCGCTGCCGATTGGCGCGCACCAGGGCATCAGCACCTTGCAGCCTGCCTCCAGCAGCTTCTCGGCGACGACCAGATCGTCCGTCGTATAGGGAAAGACCTCGAAACCATCGTCGCAGAGGATTTTCGCCGCCTCGACAAGTGCGAAGACATCGGGCTGCAGCGTGTCGTGATGACCGATGACCTCCAGCTTGATCCAGTTAGTGCGGAACACATCGCGGGCCATCTTTGCCGTCAGCACCGCTTCCTTGACCGTGTGGCAACCGGCGGTATTGGGCAGAATCTGGCGATCCAGCTCGCGGATAAGTTCGAAAAACTGACCGCCCTTCTTGCCAGCCGCTGTTTCCCGGCGCAGTGAAATCGTCAGAATATCCGTGTTGCTCGCCCGCACGGCATCGGCAAGCACGGCAGGGGACGGATAGCGCGCCGTGCCGAGCAGGAGACGGGACGAGACCTCGCGGCCATAAAGCGTCAGCATGATTTCAGCCTCCCTGCATCGGCGAGAGGATTTCGATACGGTCGAAAGCCTTCAACTTATAATCGGCGCGCTCTTCCGAATGCACCAGATCGCCGTTTACCGCCGTCGCCAGCCACTCACCCTCGTATTCGAGGCTGGCGAGCAGGCCGGCCAGCGTCTCGGCGGCGAGATCAAGCTCGTCGCCATTCACCATAAGTTTCATGATCCCGTTCCTTTTGAGAGAGAGTTTGACAGACGATTTCAGCCGCCTGCCGCGCCATCGCCGGCGACAGCAGAAAGCCGTGCCGGTGCGCGCCGTTGATGAAAATTGTCCGGCCATCCTGCGTGACCTTCGGCAGATTGTCGGGATAGGCGGGGCGCACGCCGGTGCCTGTCTCGATGATTTCCGCTTCCGCGAAAGCCGGATGCACGGCATAAGCGGCATTCAGGAACTCCATCATCGAGCGGGCGGAAATGGCGCCCGCATCTTCCGTCTCGATCATCGTCGCGCCCACCATGAAACGGCCGGGCTGGCGCGGCACGATGTAGAGCGGAATGCGCGGATGCAGCAGCCGGACGGGGCGAGACAGGAAAACCTCCCGGGTTGCGAGATAGAGCATCTCTCCCCGCACACCGCGAAGATCGGAAATCCCGCCGATTGCCGCAGAGCCAGTGCAATCCACCACCCGGTCGAACGGCTCTTCATCCAACGGGATACCCATATGGAACTGCACACCCATGGTGCAGAGCCGCTCATGCAGCGATTTCAGTGCAAGACGCGGATCGAGATGCCCCTCGCCCGGAAAATAAAGCCCGGAACGGAACCGCCCGGCAAGATCTGGCTCCAGGGCGGCGATTTCGCCCTCATCCACCCAGCGATAACCGTCGGTCCGCGATGCGAAACGCGAAAGCTCCGCCTTATCGCGGGCCAGCGCGACAACCAGCGTGCCGTTACGGACGACAAGGCCGGGTGTCGCTTCATCCCACCAATCGAGCGCCGCCTGACCGAGCGTCAGAACCGGCTCTTCAGCGCTTTCACGCTCGCACCAAGGCGCCAGCATGCCGCCCGCATACCAGGATGCGCCGCGAGAGGGTTCGGCATTGCGCTCGCAAACCTCGACGGTAACACCGGTCCGCGCCAGTTCGAAGGCCGCCGTCAAACCGGCGACCCCCGTTCCCTTGACCAGAACGCGCATGCTATTCGGCATCCGCAGGCGTCGCGAGCGGCATGTAAAGCTCACCGCCTTCCTTGAAGCGTGCGGCCATGGCCTCCAGTCCCTCCTTCTGCGCCTCGGCGCGGATATCGTGGGAAATCCGCATCGAGCAGAATTTCGGCCCGCACATGGAGCAGAAATGCGCGACCTTGTGCGCTTCCTTCGGCAAGGTTTCATCATGGAAGGAGCGCGCCGTATCCGGGTCCAGCGACAGGTTGAACTGATCCTCCCAGCGGAACTCGAACCGCGCGCGCGACAGTGCATCGTCCCGCACCTGTGCCGCCGGATGGCCCTTGGCGAGATCGGCGGCGTGGGCGGCGATCTTGTAGGTGATGACGCCGACCTTCACGTCGTTGCGATCCGGCAGGCCGAGATGTTCCTTCGGCGTGACGTAGCAGAGCATCGCCGTGCCGAACCAGCCGATCATCGCCGCACCGATGCCGGAGGTGATATGGTCGTAACCCGGCGCAATATCGGTGGTGAGCGGCCCGAGCGTATAGAAGGGCGCCTCGCCGCAGGTCTTCAGCTGCTTGTCCATATTTTCCTTGATCTTGTGCATCGGCACATGGCCGGGGCCTTCGATCATCACCTGGCAATCTTTTGCCCAGGCGATCTGCGTCAGCTCGCCGAGCGTCTCCAGCTCCGCGAATTGTGCGGCGTCATTGGCGTCGGCAATCGAGCCGGGACGCAAGCCATCGCCCAGCGAGAAGGAGACGTCGTAAGCACGGCAAATATCGCAAATCTCGTCGAAATGCTCGTAGAGAAAACTCTCCTTATGGTGATGCAGACACCACTTGGCCATGATCGAGCCGCCGCGCGAAACGATGCCGGTGACGCGGTTGACGGTGAGCGGGATGTAATGCAGCCGCACGCCGGCATGAATGGTGAAATAATCCACACCCTGCTCCGCCTGTTCGATCAGCGTATCGCGGAACACTTCCCAATTGAGGTCTTCGGCAATGCCGTTGACCTTCTCAAGCGCCTGATAGAGCGGCACCGTGCCGATCGGCACCGGCGAATTGCGGATGATCCATTCGCGGATATTGTGGATGTTGCGGCCGGTAGATAGGTCCATGACTGTATCCGCACCCCAGCGGATCGCCCAGACCATCTTCTCCACCTCTTCCGCCATGGAGGAGGTGACGGCGGAATTGCCGATATTGGCATTGATCTTGACGAGAAAATTGCGGCCGATGATCATCGGCTCAAGTTCCGGATGATTGATATTGGCAGGGATGATGGCGCGGCCGGCCGCCACTTCCTGACGCACGAATTCCGCCGTGACGTAGTCAGGGATATGCGCCCCGAAGCTTTCGCCGTCGCGCGCCAGCTTCTCCTTGGCCGCCTCGCGCCCGAGATTTTCACGGATGGCGATGAATTCCATTTCCGGGGTGATGATACCTGCCCGCGCATAGGCAAGCTGGGTTACGGCTTTACCGGCCGTGGCTCTGAGCGGCTGGTGGCGCACGGAAAATTCAGGCGTCAGGCGTTCGCCGGTGGCAAAGCCGTTATCCTCCGGCTTGACGTGCCGGCCGTCATAGGCCTCGACATCGCCGCGCGCCACGATCCAGTCATGACGCAGACGCGGCAGACCCTTTTCAATCAGAACGGTATGCGAAGGATCGGTATAGGGACCGGAGGAATCGTAAACCGTCACCGGCGGTTCACCCGCCGTTGGATGAACGGCGATCTCGCGCATCGGCACGCGGATATGGGGATGTAAAATCCCGGCTTTGTGGATTTTGGTAGAGGCGGCATGCGGCCCCGTAGTAACCGACAACGGGATATTCTTGGCAGCGATATTCATCTTGAGGCTCCAAAGTTTGACAGTGGAGACCCAGTTCGAGCCGGAATGATGGAAAATACCGCAGCGCCGACAGCGCAATGCACACGCCAGCCGACCTTCGGTCTTTGCACCGTCCCTACGCCAGTATGAACTGGATCAGGTTCAACGGGTCACTGCGCATGAAAGCAGAATCTCAGCCCCTTGACGGGACACCCCTGGTGAATGGCCACAGCAAAAAACACCGACCGGCATTTGTCAAGGCCGACGATCCATGCTTGGCAAAGGTGCGGGAATGGCGCATGCTGCCGTTAGTTGTAATTAACCTAACGGTTTAGGCGAATATTATCGTTTGCAACGTAACGATAAGCACAAACCATCCTGATGTGAAATTCATGGGAGATACGTCGGAATGAACGCGACTATTCGTGAAATACTGGCCAAATTCGGCCAGCTTCCAACCCCTGTCGATACGATTGCAGATGAAGCCGATCTTTATGCGGCGGGCCTTTCTTCCTTTGCATCCGTGCAATTGATGCTCGGCATCGAAGAAGCATTCGATATCGAATTCCCCGACAATCTGCTGAACCGCAAGTCCTTTGCGAGCATCAAGGCCATTGAAGACACCGTTAAGCTCATTCTGGATGGTAAAGAGGCAGCCTGATGAACGTCACCGTAGCGCCGCAGGATGAAACGCTGTCCGCGCGCGCGGGCCGTGTCGCGGCAATTGCCGCCAAACACGCGGATGATGTGGATGTCACCGGCCGCTTCCCACAGGAAGCCGTCGACGCCTTGCGACAGGAACGCCTGCTCGGCATCCAGGTCCCCTCTTCGCTGGGCGGCGAAAGCGCGTCCTTACAGGAAATCGCCGATATCTGCGCTCGGCTCGGTCAGGCATGTTCGGCAACCGCGATGATTTTCGCCATGCACCATATCAAGGCATCCAGCCTGGTGGAACACGGCGAGACAAGCGCATGGCATGCCGGCTTCATGAGCCGCATCGCCAGCGAACAGCTTCTGCTCGGCTCCGCCACCACCGAAGGCGGCATTGGCGGCAATCTGCGCAACTCCATCTGTGCAATCGAGGTCGAAGGCGATTTCTGCCGGCTGGAAAAGGACGCCACCGTCATTTCCTATGGCAGCAATGCCGATGCGATCCTCATCACCTCGCGCGCCCACAAGGATGCCGCGCCCGCCGATCAGGTGATGACGGTCTTTCTGAAAAACCAGTACACGCTCGAAAAGACCCATGTCTGGGATACGCTCGGCATGCGCGGCACCTGTTCGGACGGCTTCCTGTTTCGTGGCGAAGCGCCGGCGGCGCAGATATTCCCGAAACCCTTTGCGGAAATCGCCGCACAATCCATGCTTGCAAGCTCGCATCTCCTGTGGAGCGCCGTCTGGTATGGCATCGCCTCGGATGCGGTGCTGCGCGCCCAGTCATTCGTCAGAGCCGCGGCGCGCAAATCGCCCGGCACCGCTCCTCCCGGCGCGATCCGCCTTGCCGAGGTCTCCACCAAGCTGCAGGTCGTTAAATCCAACATCATCGCCGGCATAAAGGCTTACGAGGACACCAAGAGCGACCCCGAAAAACTGATGTCCATGGCCTTTGCCGTCGCCATGAACAATGTGAAGATCTGCTCTTCGGAAACCATTCTCGAGATCATCGACCATGCCATGCTGGTCTGCGGCATCATGGGCTACAAGAACGGCACGCCCTATAGCCTCGGTCGCCACCTGCGCGACGCGCATTCCGCCCGCCTGATGATTTCCAACGACCGCATTCTCGGCAATTCCGCCAATCTCCTGCTGGTTCACAGGCAGGACACCAGCCTCTTGGGATAAGACCATGGACATGCAAACATCGTTTCTCGATCGACTGTTCGAAGAAGGCCTGCTGATTGAAACCGGTGTGGACGGTCTTTATGGACGCAGCGGCCAGTTCGAGGACGTGATTGCCGCCTTCGAGCGGCTGATCGACCGCACGGGCGGCGCTGACGGCGCCGAAGCGATCCGTTTTCCGCCCGGCATCAACCGCGCCTATTTCGAAAAGAGCGGTTATATGAAGAGCTTCCCGCAGCTCGCCGGCACGGTCCATTCCTTCTGCGGCTGTGAGCTCGACCATGTCAGCCTGCTGAAAACCATGGACGAGGGCGGCGACTGGACCAAAGACCAGAAAGCCACCGACATCGTGCTGACGCCGGCGGCCTGCTACCCGCTTTATCCGACGATTGCCAAGCGCGGCGCACTGCCTGCCGGCGGCGGTCTCTATGACATCCAGTCCTATTGTTTCCGCCATGAACCCTCCAAGGACCCGGCCCGCCAGCAGCTTTTCCGCATGCGCGAATATGTTTGCATGGGCACCGAATCCGACGTCACCGAATTCCGCCAGACCTGGATGGATCGCGGCGTGGAGATGATGAAAGCGGTCGGGCTAGACGTCACCATCGATATCGCCAACGATCCCTTCTTCGGCCGCGCCGGCAAGATGCTGGCCAACAACCAGCGCGACCAGAACCTGAAATTCGAGCTCTTGATCCCGGTCACATCCACGACCAGCCCGACGGCCTGCATGAGCTTCAATTATCATCAGGATGCCTTCGGCCAGAAATGGGGCCTCAACCTCGCCAATGGCGATGTCGCCCACACCGCCTGCGTCGGTTTCGGCCTTGAACGCATCGCGCTGGCGCTGTTTGCCCATCATGGTCTAGACGTGAAGAAATGGCCTGCGAAGGTCGTGGAAACGCTCTGGGGCTGATCATTCATGCGGCAGATTTTTCCCGGTCTCGATCCCAGAAACTATGTGCAGCATCCGCTCCATTCCTCCGAGAGAATGTGGCCGGAGACCAATTGCTACATCGATTTATGGATCGAGGTGCTGGCCTCGAAAGGTCTGCCGCCGGAAGCCATGTTCGGTTTCACGCTCACGCAGGATTTCGAAGGCGACCAGTTCACCTTCTTCAAGGTGCCGCTGGAAGACCTCGAGGCGCTTTATGGCGTTCGCGCCACCGAACTTGCGATCTTCGACAGCGTGGAAAACCACATCGAGGCGCAGCTCGCACGCGGACGCATCTGCCTGATCGAGATGGACAGCTTCTATATGCCGGATACCCATGGGGTGGGCTACCGGAAGGAACATGGCAAGACCACCATCGCCATCAACCGGCTCGACCTCGCGAAGCGCGAACTCGACTATTTCCATAACGCCGGCTTCTTCCACCTTTCAGGTGAAGATTTTGACGGCCTGTTCCAGCATCATCTGGCCGAGACGGACCCGCCATTCCTGCCCTATACCGAATTTGCGAAATTCGCGGATAGCAGCCCCTCGCCCGCACATATTCGCAAGACGGCCGAACGGCTCCTGAAGTTTCATTTTTCCAGACGGCCCTCCGCCAACCCGGTCCGTGCTTTTGCCGGCGTTTTTCCGGCGCAGGTGGAAAAGGTCGCTGACCGACCCTTCGGCTTTTTCCACAAATATGCCTTCAACACGCTGCGCCAGCTCGGCGCCAATTTCGAACTGGCGGCAAGCCACTTCGAATGGCTGGACGCGGAGGGTTTTTCTGAAGCAAGAGACCACGCGCTCAAGATTTCCGAGGTTGCCAAGACCGTGCAGTTCCAGCTCGCCCGCGCCGTCACGCGCCGCAAATTTGATGCGCTGGCCACCGTGCTCGATCCGGCAGCGGATGCGTGGGATGGTGTGATGGAAGCGCTTTCGACTAAACTCACTGATGCCAGCGAGGCCGCGTGAGGACTTATCTTCCCGGCGAAAGCGAGGAATTGCTGAGCGAAGGCTGGACGCTGACGCTGACGCCCGCCGATGCCTGCGAGACGCCGTCCGATATTCCCGCATCGCTTGAAAGCCTTCACGTCTCCGTTCCCGGCACGGTGGCGCAGGCTCTGGAAGCGGCTGGAAAATTTGACCGCCTTGCCCCGGCGCCTCTCAATGACAGGGATGCCTGGTATCGGCTGACGATGATTTCCGAAACGCGCGAACGCGCCACCCTGCGCTTCGACGGTCTCTCCACCATTGCCGAAATCTTCTTCAACGGCGAGCTGATCGCCGCGAGCCAGAGCATGTTCGAAAGGCTGGAAGTGCCGGTCGAACTCACAGGCGCGGACGAGCTTTGCATCTGCTTCCGGGCGCTTGCGCCGAGGCTTGAAAAAACCGGTCCACGCGCCCGCTGGCGGCCGCAGATGATGAATACGCAGGGGTTGCGGCTGATTCGTACCACCGCACTTGGTTACATGCCCGGCTGGTGCCCGGAAATCCACGCCGCCGGCCCATGGCGACCCATCAGTCTGATCAGACAGGACGCGGTGCTTTGCACGCTCCGATCTTCGCTGGACGAGGCAGGAACGGGAACGGTCGCCATCTCGCTGGAAACCAACCGGCCCATAAAATCGGCACGGCTTGGCTGCGCGGGTTACAGCGCCGATCTTTCCAGGGATGAGAACGGCAAGTTTTCCGGCGAACTCCATATACCCGAAGTCGAAACATGGTGGCCGCACACCCATGGCAGGCCTGCGCTGCACGACACGCTTTTGGAATTGGACGGCGAACAACATAGGCTGGGGCGTACCGGCTTCCGGCGGGTCGAGATCGATCATGGCGAAGACGGTGAGGGTTTCGGCCTCACGGTGAACGGTCAGCCGGTCTTCTGCCGTGGCGCGGTCTGGACAACGGCCGATATTGTGCGCCTGCCGGGAACCGGGGCGGATTATGAGCCATGGCTTCGAAAAGCCGCGGAAGCCGGCATGAACATGATCCGCATCGGCGGCACCATGGCTTATGAGACTCCGGAATTTTTCGCGCTTTGCGACGAACTCGGCATCATGGTCTGGCAGGACGCCATGCTCGCCAATTTCGATTACCCGGCAAAGGACGAGAGCCTGCGCCAGCATATCGTCACGGAAATCTCGCAGTTCCTCGAAGCCACCGCGCTTTCTCCATCGCTCACTGTCTTCTGCGGCGGCAGTGAAATGTACCAGCAGGGCGCGATGCTCGGTCTGCCGGAACAGATATGGAAGGGAACGCTCACCGAGGAGGTTCTGCCGGAACTCCTTGCCGAGAAACGCCCGGACACAGCCTATGTCGCCAATTCCCCCTCCGGCGGCGCGTTGCCCTTCTTTCCCAATGTCGGGGTCGGCCATTATTACGGCGTGGGCGCCTATTGCCGCCCGCTGGAAGACGCCCGCCGGGCCGATCTGCGCTTCGCCGCCGAGTGCCTCGCCTTCGCCAATATTCCCGAACAGGAAACGCTGGATAGATATCTACCCGGCGTGGCCGTGCACGATCCGCGATGGAAGGCACGCGCACCGCGCGATCGCGGGGCATCCTGGGATTTCGGGGATGTTCGCGACCATTATCTAAAGCTGCTCTACGACGTCGAACCGGATGTTCTGCGTCGCGAAGACGGCGGCCTTTATCTCGACATGTCCCGGGCCGCCACGGCCGAGGTCATGGAGGCGACTTTCGCCGAATGGCGGCGCAGCGGCTCCTCCTGTCAGGGCGCTTTGGTCTGGACCCTGCAGGATCTCGTTCCCGGCGCAGGCTGGGGTGTCATCGATGCGACCGGCAGGCCCAAATCCGTCTGGCACGCGTTGAAAAGGGCGTTCCGCCCCATTCAGGTTACTTTTTCCGATGAGGGCACGAACGGGCTGGATATAAACCTCGTCAACGAGACCGGCGGCGGCCTCGAAGCCATGCTGGAACTGACCTGCCTGCGCGAAGGTGTGCAACCCGTCGTCCACGCCAAACGACCGCTCACGCTTTCGCCGCGACAGAGCCGGACCATTGCCGCAACAGATTTGTTCGGCGCCTTTTTCGATACGACCTATGCCTATCGTTTCGGCCCTCCGTCCCATGACGTAACCGTCGCCCGGCTTCGCGACGTTGCGACAGGACACGTCATCGCCGACGCATTCCATTTCCCTCTGGGCCGTAAAAAGGCGCTGCACGCCGCAAACCTTCAGGTCGCGATCAGTGAAACGAGCGGCAACTGGTTTCTTGAAATCGGCACGGACCGGCTGGCGCAGTCCGTCCATGTCGAGGTACAGGGTTATTACGCCTCGGAAAACTGGTTCCATCTCGGCCCCGGCGAAACCAGAAAAATCAGCCTCCTGCCGGAGACCCCGGCGACGGAAACCCCTCCTTCCGGAGAGGTCGTGTCACTGAGTTCCAGGCGGCGATTTTCCTTCTAAAGCATGACGGCCAGGCATTTTTACCGCAAATGCGCGAGAGCCAGCCGCTTCACCGCGTCGATATAGATTTGTCTGGCTTCCGGCGTTGAAAGATTGTGATCGGCATCGGGAATAATGGTCAGCGACACGTTCTTATAGGCGGCCAGTCCTTCGCCATTGGCGTCGAAGTAATATTGGAAATGTTCCAGACCATCGTCGTTGTCGCTGTAGAGCAAATGAACGGCAGTATCATTCGCTTTCAATTTATCGAACGCACCGTAGACGGCACGCCCTTCCTCGCTGCCCCTGCGGAACAGCCTCGCCGTTTTTGTCGAAAGCCTCTTGATCGTCGCCTTGACGATATTCAGCCCCGCGCTTGCCACATCGACATCGCCGCTGATGAGACGTTTGAATGTCGCGCCCTGTCGAAAGCGCTGGCTGTATTCGCCGAAGGAACGCGGGCGTTTATGCAGGGCCTCATCCACCGAGCGGCCTTTGCGCCAATGGAAGACGACCGGATTGACCGCGACCACGGCGTCGATCCGCTCATCGGCAATTGCGCCGTTGAAGGCGAGATAAGCGCCGCTGCACCGGCCCGCCGCAATGAAAGGTCCCTTGCCGCGCTTGCCGAGAAAATCGAGTGCGGCAGCCACGTCGTCATTCTGCGCGGCATCGTAAAGAACCTGCTCGGGCACGTTTTTAACCGGAGGACTGTCGGCAATAT
This sequence comes from Agrobacterium sp. 16-172Ci, assembly GCF_053522725.1. Lineage (NCBI taxonomy): Bacteria > Pseudomonadati > Pseudomonadota > Alphaproteobacteria > Hyphomicrobiales > Rhizobiaceae > Agrobacterium > Agrobacterium sp. 16-172Ci. The sequence continues at coordinate 350,583 of NZ_JBNWBW010000002.1, read as the reverse complement.
TGGCCGCGTCGAAGCGAAGCGATGCCACCCCCTCGCGCGCCAATGTACGGGCCATCTGCACGGAAAGCCTGCCCCAGCCCGCATGCCGGTCATAGGCCGCGCCAAGCAGAAGAACCGAAGAAACCACCTCCCGGTCGTCCGGTCCGCAAAAAACACCGAAAAGCCGCCCGCCTTCTCCAAATTGCACCGGCTGCTCGACAAAACCGCGCCCACGCTGCGGGGCATTGACTGTGAAATCCTCCGGGGGGATCGCCGGACTCTCGGCATGGGTCTGGGAGAGCACCCAATCGACCAGCCGGTTGACCACATCGTCGGATATTTTCGAAAGCGTAGGGCTGGAGACGAGATCGTCGTAACCTGAAAACTCCGCCTCCTCCACCGCACCGCCAATCGCAATGAGATGCCTGGCGAAATCGGCATCGGTTACGCGGCCCGGCCGAGAGAGCGCCAGAATGCTGCGCGCCGGAGCAGCGGTCAGATTTGAAAGATTGGCCTTCCTGATCGCATCCGCAACACCGGCAGGCATGGCCACGCCGGCAATCGATCCCGCCTCCGTCATCCGTTGCGCGGGCCGAAGACCGAGGCCATCGTCGATCATGGAGGACCACATCGCCAGCTCACGCAGATAGGCGCGGCCGGAAACGACAGGCGCCAGAAGCGCCATGGAGCCCACTTCAGCCGCATCGGCAAACGCCTGAGCAGCAATCAGGCAGCCGAGGCCCTGAGCGACAACGACCACTTCGGCGCAGCCGGAAAGACGTTTCAGACAGTTGAGCGCCACGCGCGCGTCGGAAATCCAGTCCGCTACACGGCCCGTATCATCAGGGTCGAAGGCGTCACCCGCGCCAAGATAGTCGAATCGCAGGCTGGCGACACCGCAAGCGGCCAGCCGCTCGGCCAGTACCCGTTGAAACTTGCGGCTACACAGCTCCTCCATGCCCCATGGGCTGACGAAAAGAACGGCATGGCGCTGTCTGACGTCCTTGCGCGCCGGATGGAAAATCCCTGTGAGCCCATCAAAAGAGACCGGATGCGCAACCGCCCCATTCGAGGCAATGCCGGAAAGCGACAATGCATCAAGAGACGGATCGCTGCCTGTACGCTCTGAAATATCTATCGCCATCGACCTTGCCATCATTGCGCCAGTGTCTGGCTCAACCATTACGGGATCATTGTATCGAAGCGTCTTACCGCCGGATCTACAATAAAAACAACAACATTAGAGAAGTCTAAAAATATAGTCGCATTTATATCCATTGCCGCCCGCACGCTGCAAAAACGAACACTGCGATGATGGGCAAGTCCCGGCGGGGCCGCTATTTTACTCGAAACCGCTTGAATATACTGATAAATAGCGAGTCCCATACCTATTTGCAGGAGGAGGTTGCGCCACCCGGCCACCGGATCGTCTAGACATCGCGCAAACCAACACGCCGGGCCACGCCCGACAGGTCATAGAAGTTTTATATGGAACAAAGCCTTACGCGTTATATCTGGTCGCACACGAGGCGGCAGCAGCTTTTCATTCTGCTGATCGTGGCCCTGTCGATGATCCCCTATTTCCTCGCCTTCGATCTGCCCAAGCAGATCGTCAACGGCCCAATTCAGGGGGACGGTTTCGAAGGGGCGAATGCGACGCAGCTTTTCATGCATCTCACGGTCGATATTCCCTACTGGGGCACCGTGACATTATTCCCCGGGCTCGAGCTCAACCGCATGTCGATGCTGATGGCGCTCAGCCTGACGTTCCTTGCGCTTGTCATCATCAACGGGCTCTTCAAATATTACATCAATACCTATAAGGGCCGCCTTGGCGAGCGGCTTCTGCGGCGCATCCGCTTCGAACTCATCGACAAGATTCTGCGGTTCCCACCCTCCCATTTCAAGCGGGTCAAAGGCGCGGAAATCTCCAGCATGGTGAAAGACGAGGTGGAGCCGCTCGGCGGATTTACCGGCGACGCCTTCGTGCAGCCGGCCCTTCTCGGCGGCCAGGCGCTCTCCGCGCTCTTCTTCATTCTCGTTCAGAATTTCTGGCTGGGCCTGATCGCGGCTTTCATGGCTGCCATTCAGGTGGGCATCATTCCCAAAATGCGCCGCCGCCTCATCGAGCTTGGCCGCCAGCGGCAGCTGAGCGCCCGCCAGCTTGCCGGACGCATCGGCGAAATAGTTGACGGTATCGGCACCATCCATGCCTATGACACGTCGAATTACGAGCGGGCGGATGCCTCACACCGTCTCGGCGACATCTTCAAGATCCGCTACGATCTCTACCAGTGGAAGTTTCTGGTCAAGTTCATCAATAACTTCCTCGCACAGCTCACTCCCTTCTTCTTTTATGCGCTCGGCGGTTATCTCACACTGAAAGGCAGCCTCGATGTCGGGCAGCTGGTCGCCGTCATCAATGCCTATAAGGAACTGCCCGGACCGCTGAAGGAACTGATCGACTGGGATCAGGCGCGTCAGGACGTGCAGGTGAAATACGAGCAGGTCTTCGAGCAGTTCGATGCCCCGAACATGATCGACGAGAAGGTGCAGAAACTGTCTCCCGGCGCAGTCGCGGCGATCAGCGCCCCGATCGTCGTCGCCAATCTGACGCTGGAGGACGACAGCGGCAGCCGGCTTCTGGAACAGGCATCGCTGAAGGTCGAGCCGGGCGAGGTGATCGCCATCGTCGGCGGCTCGGGGGCCGAGGCGCTGGCGGATGCAATCGGCCGCACGCTCTGGCCAACCTCGGGCAAGATCAGCATCAACGACGTCGACATATTGGAACTGCCGGAATCGCTGACCGGGCGGCGCATTTCCTATGTGTCCTCGGACAGCTATTTCTTCCACGCCAGCCTGAAAGACAACCTGCTTTACGGCCTCAAACACGCCCCGCTTGCGGACAGGAACTATGAGGGGTCAGCGCTGGAACATCGCAAGTGGGAAATCCGCGAAGCAAAGATGGCGGGCAATCCGCTGATCGATATCAACAGCGAATGGATTGACTACGCTTCGAGCCCGGCCGGCGACGGCAGGCCGGAAAATCTCATCCAGGCCATTCTGGCTGTCCTCGACAGCGTGGAACTGTCGCAGGATATTCTGGAGTTTGCGCTGCGTTCGTCGATCGACCCTTTGACCGACCTGCATCTTGCCGCGCGCATCGTTGAGCTGCGGCATGTGCTGCGTGCGGAGCTGGAAAAGGAAAATTTGAGCGGCCTCATCGCACCCTTTGAACTGGAGAGCTATAACAGCGAGGCGACGGTCGGGGAGAACCTGCTGTTCGGCACCATGCGGGATTCTTCCCAGACAATCCGAACCGTCATCGAAAGCGACTATTTCCGCTCCCTCATGCGCGAAACCGGCCTCGTAAAAACCCTGTTCGAGATGGGTTACACGATTGCCGAAAACATCGTGGAAATCTTCGCTGACCTGCCGGGAGACCACCCCTTCTTCCAGCAGCTCACCTTCATGACGCCCGACGACATTCCGGTCTATCAGCAGATGCTGCAACGTCTTCAGAGCCGGAGTTTCGACGAGGCCAATGAAAGCGAAAAGCGCGCAATGCTGCGGCTCAGCTTCTTCTACATCGAGCCTCGCCAGCGTTTCGGCCTGCTGTCGCCGGAGATCATGAAGCGGATCGTCGAAGTCCGGCACATGTTCCATGAGAACCTGCCCGACAGCCTGAAAAACGTGATCGAAATCTACGATCCGACCAAATATATGAGCGCCACCAGCCTGCTGGACAACATCCTGTTCGGCAAGGTCAGCCATCGCTACACCGACGCCTCGCGGCGCATCACCCGCATCGTCGCCGATGTCATGCGCAAGCAGGGTGTCTATGAGCGCGTGCTGGCGGTGGGCCTGGACTTCAACCTCGGCGCGGGCGGCAAGCGGCTCGGCCCGCTCCAGCGCCAGAAGCTCAATCTGGCACGGGCGCTGATCCGCAAATCCGATTATTACGTCTTCAACCGCCCTCTTCCCGGCCTCGATCCCCGACAACAGGAGGAAATTGTCGAGCGGGTCATCACACTCCTGAAACAGAACAACAATAACCCGTCGATCATATGGGTTCTGTCGAACGCGACGCTCTCCCGCATGTTCGAGCGAGTGATCGTTGTTCATCAGGGCCTGATCACCGCCGACGGAAGTTACGAGACTCTCGCCGAGGAAAACGGTACATTCAAGGACATGGTCGCAACATAAATCCAAGAAGGTGACCGAGGTGGAACAAGAACAGGGTAAGTCAATGCTGTTTAAAGACGAAATTCAGATGCTGAAAAGGGTGCCGTTTTTTTCGGAAATGGAACCGTCAAAGCTCAAACTACTGGCATTCGCATCCGACCGGGTGTCCTATCATGCTGGCGACGTGCTGTTTCGTCAGGGAGATGTCGGCGATGCGGCCTATGTCGTCTTGACCGGAAAAGTCGATGTTCTGGTCGATTCCCCTTCGGGCACGCTGAAAGTGGCCGAAATGACCGGCAATGCCATTGTCGGCGAAATCGCTATCCTCTGCGATAGCGTCAGAACCGCAACCGTTCGCGCCTCCACCAATGTGGAAGCCCTGCGCATTGGCAAGGAACAGTTCTTCAAGCTCATGTCCGATTTCCCCGACATCACGATCAAGGTCATGCGCGTTCTGGCCGAACGCCTTACCCAGACGACGGCGGAACTGAGCAAAGCGCGGGCAGGTGCCCGGACATAAACGACAATTCCTTGCTACCTTGAATGGCGATATTGGAAAAATAAATGTCGTACTATTGCAATATAAATGAAATGCTGACTGAATAAGGGGTAAAGGCGTCCGCCAGAAACGAGCGGATATAAGAATCTATAGAGACAACGGGCTTCATGGGAGGAAAGCGTGCAAGATTCCGTTGTTATTGGGGTGTGTCATGGCGTTCGATTCCGACACAGCAAGTCGGGAAAGTAATAGAAATTTTCGGGTAAAGATCTGGGGTGCGCGGGGAACGCTTCCTGTTTCAGGTGAAAACTTCCGAAAATACGGCGGGAATACCATCTGCATCGAGGTGAGATGCGGCGATCACGTTCTTTTGTTCGATGCGGGTTCGGGCTTGCATCCCGCTGGCCTTGCGCTGCGGGCGGAAGGCATTACCGACGTCAACCTGTTCTTCTCGCATTGTCATTACGACCACATTGTCGGCTTCCCCTATTTCAAGCCCTTTTATAACAGCTCCAACGATGTCGCCATCTGGTCGGGCCACCTCGCCGGCACGATGACCACCCGGGAAATGCTCAAGGACTTCATGAGCCCGCCGTGGTTTCCCGTGCCGCTGGAAATCTGCTGCGCAAAAATCGACACGCGGGACTTCATGCCGGGCGATACGCTCGATGTGCATCCCGGCCTTTCGATCAGAACAGGAATGCTCAACCATCCCGGCAACGCCATCGGATATCGGCTGGACTGGGAAGGAAAGTCCCTCGCCATCATCACCGACACCGAACATGAGCCGGGCGATATGGACGAAACCGTGCTCGACCTGATCAGGGATGTCGACCTTTTCCTCTATGACGCCATGTTCACCGATGAGGAAATGAGCCTTTATCGCGGCTATGGCCATTCGTCCTGGCAACAGGCGATCCGCCTCGCCAAACACGCCGGCGCAAAAAATGTCGGCTTCATCCACCATGCACCAAGCCGCGGCGACGAAGAACTGGACACTATCGAAAAACAGGCGAAAGCTCAGTTCAGCGGCGCCTTCGCGGCCATGGACGGCCAGATCATCGAGCTCTGACGCAATCCGGCTTCGGCGAAGTCGACCTGTCCGACCGCGTTTTCGAAACCCGGATTTCGACAACTCTTGCCATGCGGGCGTTCGAACACGCACAATTGACCGTTTCCGCTCGATTGCTCCACGATATTGCCACGAGACAGCCTGCAATAAGGGTGCCACCGCATACTACATGATGATTCTGCGCTGAATGACCACATGATGGGATTTGCATGATCCGTTTCTTTTCGGAGACCAATTTAAGACGCGCCCGGATTTTATCCGGCCTCATCATATTTGCTTTCGTATTTTCCCATCTTTTCAATCACTCCCTCGCACTCATCTCCATCGATACCGCCGAACGGGCGAGAAAATGGTTCAGCCTGATCTGGCTCAACCCCGTCAGCAGCCTGCTTTTTTACGGTTCGGTTCTGGTGCATGTCTGTCTTGTTCTGCGCTCGCTTTATCTGCGCAGAACGCTGCGCATGCCGCTCCGTGAAGCGCTTCAGGTCATCTTCGGCCTGTCGATCCCATTCCTGATCATCGGCCACGCCGTCAATATCCGCGTGTCGCATATGCTTTATGGCATCGATGTCGGCTATTATTCGGTCATCCGCAGGCTGTGGATCAACAACCCGATACAGGGCGCCTGGCAAAGCCTCGCCTTGATCGTGATCTGGGTCCACGGATGCATTGGCCTCTATTTCTGGCTGCGTTACCGGGACTGGTATCCGCGGATAGCCGGGCTGTTCATGACGGTGGCCGTGATGCTGCCGCTGCTGGCGCTGCTGGGCTTCAGCGACGCCGGCCGCTGGCTGGCGGAAATAGATGAAAAATACGCGCTTCCGCCCGGACTTGCCGACAATACGATTCAAAAGGACGAGCTGCCACTGCAGCGGGAAATGGAAACACGGATCCGTTTCATCACCGGCACGGCGGAGACATTGTTCGTCGGCGCGGTAATGCTGGTTTTCGCTATGCGTGGCCTACGCAGCTTTCGGCAACGATTGACGGCAATCGAAATCCGCTATGAACATGGCGCGCAGGCACACGTACCTGCCGGGCTCAGCATTCTGGAAGCCAGCCGCCTTGCGGGAATTCCGCATTACTCCGTCTGCGGCGGCAAGGGACGCTGCTCAACCTGTCGCGTCAAGGTTCTGAACAGCAAAGGCCCGCTGCCGCCACCGGGAGACATCGAGCAAACCACATTGCGGCGCATCCATGCCGATTCGGATGTCCGGCTCGGCTGTCAGCTACGCCCCACCAGCGATATTGATATCGCCCTTCTCGTTTCGCCGCCCCAGCAAAGCGACCTGCCGGCCGATGCACAGCCAGCCCGCCCCGGCCGGGAAGAAGAAATCGCCATCCTCTTTTGCGATCTGCGCAACTTCACCACGCTTTCCGAAGCGAAGCTGCCCTATGATGTCGTCTTCCTTCTGAACCGCTATTTCACCATCGTCGGCCAGGCCGTCGAACAGGCGGGAGGCCATCTCGACAAATTCATCGGCGATGGCGCCATGGCGCTTTTCGGACTTGGAGAGGACGCGGAACATGCCTGCCGCAACGCCATGAAGGCGGCCGCGACCATATTGCGGGATATAGCAACCCTGAACGAGGGGCTGGAGAAACAATTCGCCGTCCGTCTGGAAGTCGTCGTCGGCATTCATTCCGGTCCGAGCATCGTCGGCGTCATGGGATATGGCGCGGCCAAAACCCTGACGGCCATCGGCGACACCGTCAACGTGGCAAGCAGGCTCGAATCCAAGGCCAAGGAATTCGGTGCAGCCATCGTTGTTTCCGAACCGGCCATCGTTCAGGCGGGACAGGAGATTGCCGATCTCAGAAGCGAAGAAATCGCCATCCGCGGCCGCAACTCACAAATGAAGGTCTTCCTGCTCTCGAAAGAAGAGAGCGAGCGCTATTTATGAGATAGCCCCGACACACCTGTGGGGCGCCCGATCTTAAATCTTGCGATAGAGAAAATAGCGGTCCGTCGGCACGCTTGCCGGCACCGGCAGCGGCTTCAACATGGGATGATCCAGAGGCAGACCGCTGACCGCGAGACCGCCTTTCGCCAGCATGCCCGCCGCAAGATCGGGCAACCATGTGAGGGTAACCGCATCCTTTTCCGGATAGCCCGTGCCGATATCGGCATGCACGAACGCCGCTTCCGTGCCGACGAAAGCCGGAGCGGTTTGCGATATTTCACCGATCACCAGATCTTCCTGTGCCGGAACGGAGGAGGCATGCGCACCCATGGCCCTGTCGAAAGCGATGATGCGGCGGTTGGGGAACAATTCCCGCAGGTGATTGAAGGTGCGCCCATTGCCAAGGCCGATTTCCATGAGCGCGCCTTCATCCGGCAGATCGAGATCGGCTGCGACATGGTTGAGGATATCCCGCTGCGCGGTCAGCCGGCGAATGAAACTATCGAGTCTGCTCATGTTATCAGGCCTTGATGATGTGTTTTGCGGCTATATCCCGACGCGCGAAAACATTGCGCGTGTCGATGATAAGCGGCGCCCATTCGCTTAGAGCGGCATAATCCACATTGTCATGATCGGTCGCAACGAGAACGGCGTCGAAAGCGCCGATCGCCTGCCTGTTCCACGGCACGGATTTCATGCCCATCAGGTGGCTATATTCCCGGGTTTTCGGGATTTCGGCTACGTGAGGATCGAAATAGGCCGCTTCGCCGCCACGCTCCTGAATAAGCTCGATGAGCTTCAGAGAGGGGCTTTCGCGAATATCCGGCACATTCTTTTTATAGGCGAGGCCGACGACCAGCACCTTCGAGCGGCTGAGCGCCTTGCCGGAATGAATATCGAGCGCCTCCGCGACCCGTCCGATGACGTGACGCGGCATGCCGGTATTGATCTCGCCGGCCAGTTCGATGAACCGCGTCGGCAATTCATATTCGCGCGATTTCCAGGTGAGGTAAAAAGGATCGATCGGTATACAATGGCCGCCAAGGCCCGGGCCGGGATAAAACGGCATGAAACCGAACGGCTTGGTCTTCGCCGCATCGATCACTTCCCAGATGTCGATACCCATCGCCTCGTAGACGACCTTAAGTTCGTTGACCAGCGCGATATTGACGGCACGGAAGACGTTTTCCGTAATTTTCACCGCCTCGGCCGTGGCATTTGTCGAGACGGGGACGATCTTTTTGACCACCGAACCGTAAAATGCCGCCATCAGCTTTCCCGCCGCCTCGCCATCGCCAGCGACAACCTTCGGAATGGTCGAGGTCTCGAAATCGCGATTGCCGGGATCTTCCCGTTCGGGTGAAAAACCGATGAAGAAATCAACGCCGGAGACGAGCCCCGTGCTTTCCAGAATGGTCTTCACCACCCCGTCAGTCGTGCCGGGATAGGTGGTCGATTCCAGAACCACGAGCTGCCCCTTGCGCAGATGGGCGGCAATATCGCGACAGGTCTTTTCGACATAGGAAAGGTCCGGCTCGCGATATTTCGTCAGGGGTGTCGGCACGCAGATGGCAATGACATCGCATTCGGCCAGCCTGGAGAAATCCGAGGTGGCGACAAAGCCGTCATCCTGTCTCACACTCGCCAGCACCTCGTCCGAAACGGCCTCGATGTAGCTGCGCCCGGTCTCGATCGCGGTAATTTTACCGGGATCGATATCGAAACCGACAACCTTGAAACCGCCCCTGGCGATCGTCATGGCAAGCGGCAGACCGACATAGCCGAGGCCGATAACCCCCGCTTTGGCGCTTTTGTTTTCAATGCTGGAAAGCAGGTTCCGGGAAATGTCTGGGGAAGTCAAAGCGTGTCACGCTCCGCGCATGTGCAAAAGATGCCTTTCAGTTGGGCAAGAATGACGGACCTGTCAAGGCTCGGCCCTTTCAAATTCCGGTTGACGCCCTAGCCACCGCCAACGCACAACCGTCGCCATGAAGATCGCCTTTTATGCGCCGCTCAAATCTCCCAACCATCCCGTTCCCTCCGGTGACCGGCTGATGGCCCGTTTGCTGATGATGGCGATCACGATGGGCGGTCACGATGTTTCCGTCGCTTCGGAACTGCGCAGCTTCCAGAAACAGCCGGATGATCCGGCAAGGGCCTTGCTCGCCGATGAGGCCGAGCGCGAAATCGAGATCGTCGCACGGCGCTGGCGACGGGAGGGCGTGCCGGATCTCTGGTTTTGTTACCACCCCTATTACAAGGCCCCGGACTTGCTCGGACCGGAACTGAGCAAACGTTTCGACATCCCCTATGTCAGCGCCGAAGCGTCCTATTCGCCGAAACGGAATGGGATGGGATGGCAGGCGGTTCAGGATGGGTTGCTGACCGCATTGAACGCCGCCGCCATCAATATCTGCTTCACCGCGCGGGATCGCGAAGGGCTTGTGCGGGCCTCGCCCACCCTTCGCTGGGCCATGCTGCCGCCTTTCATCGATGCCGGGGCCTTTCTCAAGAACACGCCTCAGCCGACACCCGCAAGGCTCATCACCGTCGCCATGATGCGGGCGGGTGACAAGCTCGACAGCTACCGTGCCCTTTCCGAAGCGCTCGCCCTGTTGCCGCAGGATCTCGACTGGACGCTGGATATCGTCGGCGACGGACTGGAACGTACGGCCGTACAGGGCATGTTCAGCGCGTTTCCCAATCACCGTCTCGTCTGGCATGGGGAAAAAACCGCGGCCGAGATCGCAATGCTCCTTTCAAAAGCCTCTCTCTATGTCTGGCCGGGCCATGGTGAGGCTTATGGTCTCGCCTATCTCGAGGCGCAGGCTGCCGGCCTGCCCGTTGTGGCCGAAGAAGTGGCTGGCGTCCCCGAGGTGGTAAAATCCGGCGCCACAGGATTACTGACACCAGAAAATGATAGAGCCGCCTATGCCGACGCGATTAAAACCCTGCTCGGCGATAGCAGACAGCGCGAAGAACTGGCACGGGCGGCTCGGCAATTCGTGAGGAACGAACGATCTCTGGAAAATGCCGCAAAAGAACTGAACCATATCCTGCTGCAAGCAAAGGCGCGAAGATCATGAGTCTGGAAAAACTCGTTGCGGCACTGGACGAATGCGGGCGGCGCGGCATATCCGCCGATCTCTGGCTCCGGGACGACGATGCGGTGGAGCCGACGCCCGCGCTCGACACGTTGCTCGATCTTTGCGGCGGCTTTTCTGCTCCGGTCACACTCGCGGTCATCCCCGAAATGACGACCGATAAGCTCGCACGGCATCTGAATGTGTCGGACATTGCCCAGGTCGCCGTGCATGGCTGGTCCCATACGAATTATGCCGGCGAGAAGGAAAAGAAACAGGAACTCGGATCGCATCGCGATCCCGCTGTCGTTCTCGATGAATTGCAATCCGGACTGGATAAACTCCACGACCTGCATGGCGGGCGTTTGGTGCCGATGCTCGTGCCGCCGTGGAACCGCATAGATGCCGGTATCGTGAAGGCACTGGCGAGCCTCGGATATCGCGCCCTATCCGTTTTCGGCCCGGAGAAAAGCGCCCTGCCGCCCTGCCTGAACACCCATGTCGATGTGATCGACTGGCACGGCAGCCGCGGTGGCCGTGACGACAACGTGCTCTTTGCGGAGACCGCCGCCCGCATCCTGACGACCGCCGAAAACGGCGGCACGACCGGCATTCTCACCCACCATCTCGTCCATGACGACAATGTCTGGCGCTTCCTGAGACGGCTTTTCGAGGTGACCGCCGAACATCCCGCCGCCCGCTGGCGTTCTTCGAAAGACCTTGTCGACGAAATCTCACCATGATTTCCAGGCGATCAGCAATCCGCTCGCCTCAGTGGAAAGTTTCCGCCTGACTGCTTCCACCGTCTCAAAGGGTGCACGGTCGGGAAGGGACGTGGCAACGAACCCCGCCGGCGCGAGGCTGATGCTCCCCGCGCGGGCGATGATGGTGAAGATCAAGGGGCCGGTCGACCACCAGGCGGGCGCGCGCGGCATGTCTTCGATAATCCCGGGAAAGGCATCCAGCATCCTGCTGAAAACCGGATGTCCGGCAGGCGCAGCGATGAAGGAATTGGCAAGCAGCATACTGCCCTGCCCCGTGTCCCGTGGCGTTTTTTCGTCAAACACCGTCAGCCCCGCCAGAGGCAGGAATGTATCGAAACTCACATCGTCCCGCGCCGGATACCAGTCGCAATCGAGATAGATGCCGCCAAACCGCTCCAGCAGGATATAACGGGCCACATCCACCGCGCCCGGATAATCGCCCTTGTCCAGCATTGTTTTGAAGACGCCGTTCGAAAACACGCCTTCCCGCTCAAGATCGGCCTCCCGCCAGAGCCGATAGTCGTAACCATGGTTCGAAGCGTGGGCGGCCCATGCCTCAACCGATACCGGCGGGGCTTTTTCCCCGATCCATATCTGGTGAATGAGCCTTGGCACATCTTCACGGCTTTTGAGGCTGATCGTGCGACGTTCTTCCGCGGAAAACCGCGCATATTTCTCCAGCACCTGCGGGGGTGGAACAAGCGTATATTGATAACCGATCTTCGCGACCATATCGCCTTCGGCCTTGGCGAGGCGCAGCCGTGCCGCATGCAGCCGGCGCGGCAGGCCGAGCACCGTTTGCTCACCCATCAGGTGGCCGTCCTTTACTGCAACCAGCGATAAGAGAAGCGCATTGGCTTCCGCATACTGACCGCCATTTTGCAACTGCCGGGCCTTATCCAGCTGGGCATCGTAATATTTCTTGTCGGACATGGATCCTCATCCAGAAACGCTCGTTAACATATCGCCAAACAAAAGGCGTCAGGCAAGCCGTCGTGTTTCGGAAGCCGGCTTTGAATTCGCTAAACAATTCGATGTTTCAGAGGCATAGACAGACAACACACCCTGCGATAACGTGGATTTAAGCCCTCCTGAGCAAATTGTCACAAGGCAACGATAAAGAGACGGCAAGGAACCCTTTGGCATGAGCGCAGGCGCAGATTTGCTTCGTATTGAAAATCTGCGGGTCTCGTTTTCTCTCATGGGCGGCACCATAGATGCCGTCAGGGGCGCGAGCCTTCGCATTCTTCCGGGAAAAGTCACGGCTCTCGTCGGCGAGTCCGGCTCGGGAAAATCCGTCATCGGCCAGACCATCATGGGCATCCATCCCAAGACGGCACGCGTGAATGGCCGCGTGCTGTTCACCGATCCGGAAAATGCCGCGGCCGGCCCTGTCGATCTGCTGCAATTGCCGAAGGACGGCCGGGAAATCCGTTCGATACGCGGAAATCGCATCGGCCTGATCTTTCAGGAGCCGATGACGTCTTTCTCGCCGCTGCACACCATCGGCAACCAGATCGACGAAGCGCTCAGGATTCACAGCATCCTGTCACCGGCCGAACGTGCGGAAAAAATGCATGAAACGCTCGACCTCGTGGGGTTTTCCAAACCCAAAAAGGTCGTAAACATGTATCCCTTCGAGCTGTCGGGCGGCATGCGCCAGCGCGCCATGATCGCCATGGCGTTGATCTGTCGCCCCGCACTTCTGATCGCCGACGAGCCGACGACGGCGCTCGATGTGACCATACAGGCGCAAATCCTCAAGCTGCTGCGCGATCTGCAGAGCCGCCTGAACATGAGCATGCTGCTCATCACCCACGATCTCGGCGTGGTGGCCAATATCGCCGACGAGGTCGCCGTGATCTATCAGGGCGAGATCATGGAGGCCGGTACGGTCGACGACATTTTCAAGTCGCCAAGCCACCCCTATCTCAAGGGCCTGATGGCCGCCGTGCCGCATTTCGACATGAAGCCCGGCGAAAGGCTGAAGGCGCTTCGCGAAATCAACATTGACCACGAAAGCCTCGTCGGCAAAAAAAACGCCGCGGTGAACAAGACCCCCGGCCCGCTTCTGACCGTGGACAATATCAGCAAGACGTTCACGACCCGGAAGTCAAGCTGGTTCCGCAAGGGCGACGCCAACGCCACCAAGGCGGTCAATAGCGTCAGTTTTGAAATTCGCCGCGGAGAATGCCTCGGGCTGGTGGGTGAAAGCGGCAGCGGCAAAACCACCGTCAGCAAAATCCTCATGCGCGCCGTTCGCCCGGATGAAGGCTCGGTGACCTTTCACCGGCCTGAGGGCGACATCGACGTCCTCAATGCCAGGGACGGAGACCTGAAAGAGCTGCGGTCAAAGATACAGATGGTCTTCCAGGACCCGATATCGTCGCTGTCTCCACGCATGACCGTGGGCAACATCCTGAGCGAGCCGCTGGAAATCCACGGACGTGGTGACGCCAAATACCGCGCGGAGAAAGTCCGGGGTCTCGTCAGGGCCATCGGCCTGGGCGAAAGCGCGCTGAACCGCTACCCCCATAGTTTCTCCGGCGGCCAGAGGCAACGCATCGGCATTGCCCGCGCCTTGGCACTCGGCCCCGAATTGCTGATCTGCGATGAGCCGGTCTCCGCCCTCGATGTCTCGGTGCAGGCGCAGATCCTCAATCTGCTGAAGGATTTGCAGCAGGATCTCGGGCTGACCTATCTCTTCATTTCGCATAATCTGGCGGTGGTGGACTATATGGCCGACCGCGTGGCGGTGATGTGCGAGGGCCGCATCGTGGAGCTGGCGCCGCGCGAAATCCTGATGCGCTCTCCGGTTCATCCCTATACGAAATCCCTTCTGGCGGCCGTGCCTTTCCCCGATCTCGACCGCCCGCTCGATTTCCGCACCATCGGCAAGATCAGCGCGACGGGCAAATTCGACTGGGGCAAACAGTTCCGCGACGAGGGTGATGGCGACATGATCTCCGCCGATCTCGGCGAAGGCCATTTCGTGCTTGCAAACGGCAATGCCGATATCCGGGAGCTTCGCCCTTGATCACGCGTCGCACCACCCTTGCCCTCTTGGCCTCCGTCTTCCTGCCGGCCTATGCGCGGGCCGCCTATATCGACCCCACCTATTTCAAGGAAAAACGGGAAAAGGGCGAATTGCCCGACGTGGCCGAACGCCTGCCGAAAAACCCGCGCGTCATCGACATGAAAGCGCTTGGCCGTGAGCCGGGAAAACATGGTGGCTCGGTGCGTATGCTCATTGGCGGCCAGCGCGACATTCGCCTGATGCCGATCAGCAGCTATGCCCGCCTTGTCGGTTATGACGAGAAATTCGAGCTTCATCCGGATATTCTCGAAAGCTACGACGTTCAGGAAGAACGCATCTTCACCTTCAAGCTGCGCGAAGGCCACAAATGGTCCGACGGCAGCGATTTCACCTCCGAGGATTTCCGTTATTTCTGGGAGGACGTTGCCCTCAACAGGGAAATCCACAAGGGCGGCCCGCCGATAGAGCTTCTGGTCAACAGCAAGCCGCCGCTTATCGAAGTCATCGACCGGTTGACGGTGCGCTATACCTGGGATGGTCCGAACCCGGATTTTCTGGCGAAGCTCGCAGCGGCCTCACCGGCGCGGCTGTTCCTGCCCGCCGCCTATATGAAACAGTTCCACGTCAAATATCAAACGGCGGAAAAGCTCGCCAAGCTGATCAAGAAAAACAAGGCGGATGACTGGAGCGGGCTGCATATCAAGATGTCGCGGCAGGTGCGTCCCGAAAATCCCGATCTGCCGACGCTGGATGCCTGGCGCAACACCACTGCGCCGCCGGCCGAACAATTCGTCTTCGAGCGTAACCCCTATTATCACCGGGTCGACGAAAACGGCCTGCAACTGCCCTATCTCGATCGTTTCCTGCTCAACGTCACTTCGTCCGACATCATCTCGGCCAAGACGGCCTCGGGCGATAGCGATCTGCAATATTTCGGCCTCGATTTCGCCGATTACACCTTTCTCAAAGATGCCGAAAAGCGCTTTCCCCTGAAGGTGAACCTCTACAAGCGCTCTCAGGGCTCGCGCATCGCGCTGCTGCCCAACCTCAATTGTGCCGACCCGATCTGGCGCAGCGCTTTTCAGGATGTGCGCGTACGCCGGGCGCTGTCGCTCGCGATAAACCGGCACGAAATCAACATGGTCTGCTTTTACGGGCTGGCAAAGGAAAGCGCCGATACCGTTCTGCCGGAAAGCACGCTTTACCGGCAGGAATTCGCGGACGCCTGGAGCGCTTTCGACCGGGCGGCGGCCAACAGGCTGCTCGATGAAGCCGGTCTCGACAAGCGCGACAATGCCGGCCTTCGGCTCCTGCCGGATGGCCGCCCGGCCTATATCATCGTCGAAACGACGGGCGAAAGCACGCTTGAAACCGACGTGATGGAACTGGTGACGGATCACTGGCGGCATATCGGCATTGCCGTTTCCGTCCGCCCCACCCAGCGCGATGTCTTCCGCAAGCGCGCCATGGGCGGCGAGGTGCTGATGTCGGTATGGATGGGCATGGACAACGGTGTGCCGACGCCCGACATGCTGCCATCCGGCCTGGCACCCACCGGTGACGACCAGCTGCAATGGCCGGTCTGGGGTGTGCATTATCTTTCCGGCGGCCGCGAGGGCAAGGAGCCCGATCTGCCGGAGGCGGCGCATCTGCTCGATCTCCTGAAAAAATGGCGCAGAAGCGTCACCGAACAGGAGCGCGAAGCCATCTGGCTGGAAATGCTGGGTATTTATACGCAGCAGGTGTTTTCCATCGGCATCGTCAACGGCGCGCTGCAACCCGTCGTTCATGTCAAACGCATGCGAAACGTGCCGGACAAGGCGCTTTTCGGCTACGAGCCCACATCCTATCTCGGCGTCTATATGCCGGATGCCTTCTGGTATGACGGAGACGCCTGATATGCTGCGGTATATAATCAAGCGCATCCTCGTCATGATCCCCACGCTGATCCTGATCTCGATGCTGGTCTTCACCATCATCGAACTGCCGCCGGGCGATTATTTCGAAAGTTATGTCGCCGAGCTGCGCGCCATGGGCGAGACGGCGAACCTTGCCGAAATCGAGGAACTGCGTGTCCGCTACGGTTTCGACCAGCCAGCCCCGATCCGCTATTTCCGCTGGGCGACAGGTATGCTGGTCGGTGATTTCGGTTATTCCTTCGAATATCAGCTGCCGGTCAGCGATGTGGTGGGAGACCGCCTGTGGCTGACGGTGTTGGTGTCGTTCCTTACAATCATCGTAACATGGCTCATTGCCTTTCCGATCGGCATTTACTCGGCCACGCATAAATACAGCTGGGGCGATTACGGGCTCACCTTCCTCGGCCTGCTCGGCATCGCCATTCCCAACTTCATGCTGGCGCTGATCCTGATGTATTTCGCCAATATCTGGTTCGGCATCTCCATCGGCCATCTGATGGACCGGGAATATCTGAACCAGGCGATGAGCTGGGCGAAGTTCAAGTCGATCCTCGAACATATCTGGATTCCCGTCCTCATCATCGGAACGGCGGGCACGGCAGGCATGATCCGCCGCCTGCGCGCCAATCTGCTCGATGAATTGCAGAAACAATATGTGGTGACCGCCCGCGCCAAGGGGCTGCACCCCTTCAAGGTGCTCACCAAATATCCGCTGCGCATGGCACTGAATTTCTTCATCTCGGACATCGGCTCGATCCTGCCCGCGATCATTTCCGGCGCGGAAATCACCGCCGTCGTGCTGTCGCTCGAAACCACCGGTCCCATGCTCATCAGGGCGTTGCAGAGCCAGGATATGTATCTGGCCGGTTCGTTCCTGATGTTCCTCGCATTCCTGACGGTGATCGGCGTTCTGGTGTCGGATATCGCCCTTGCCATACTCGACCCGCGAATCCGCTTCGGAGGTGGTAACGTCAAATGACTTCATCCATTCCGAAACCCGGCGAAGCGCTGCCCCATTATGTCTCGACCGCGCCCTTCGACCCGTCGCTGATCGAACCCAACACGTCAGGAATGGCGGCCTTCAGCAAGGCCTCGCAGTTGCGTCTCATGTGGTGGCAGTTCCGTCAGCACAAGATCGCGGTGTGGTCCGGCGCCTTTCTGGTGGTGCTTTATCTTTCGATCCTGATCAGCGAATTCCTCGCCCCCTATAATCTCCACACCCGCAATATCGAGCATATATACGCCCCGCCGCAGGCCATTCACCTCTTCAATGACGGAAAATTTGTCGGCCCCTTCGTTTATGGCCGGGAAATGACACTCGACATGGACAATCTGAGACGGGTCTACCGCGATGTGCCGACGGATATCCAGCCGCTGCGTTTCTTCTGCAAGGGCGATACCTATCGCTTCTGGGGCATGTTCGAGGGCAGAACCCATCTCGTCTGCCCGGCAGAAGGCGGTGAATTGTTCCTGCTCGGCACGGATCGTCTCGGCCGTGACGTGCTGTCCCGCATCATCTATGGCGCGCGCATTTCGCTGACCATCGGCCTTCTCGGCGTCGCCATGAGCTTCGTTCTCGGCATTGTGATCGGCGGTCTGGCCGGTTACCGCGGCGGCACGTTCGATCTGATCGTCCAGCGCATCATCGAGGTGCTGCAATCCATCCCGAGCATTCCGCTCTGGCTGGCGCTTGCGGCGATCATGCCGGTGACCTGGAGCCCCATCCTCGTCTATCTCGGCATCACTATCATTCTCGGCATGCTGGACTGGACGGGCCTTGCGCGCGCCGTGCGCTCAAAACTTCTGGCGCTTCGTGAAGAAGACTATGTTTTGTCTGCACAATTAATGGGTGCCGGAACGCCGCGCATCATCGGCAGACACCTTATTCCCGGCTTCATGTCACACTTGATCGCATCCGCCACCCTGACGATACCGGGCATGATTCTCGGCGAAACCGCACTGAGCTTCCTCGGCCTCGGTCTCAGACCACCGATCACAAGTTGGGGAATTCTGCTCACGGAGGCGCGCAGCGTCAGCGTCATTGCGCTATATCCATGGCTTCTCATCCCGACGATCCCTGTCGTTCTCGTCATTCTGGCCTTTAATTTCTTCGGCGACGGACTACGTGATGCTGCGGATCCTTTCAGATAAAATGGAACACCCTTTGATAAACTGCCCTTTCGCCATCGCCTTTTTTGTGAAAGGCAAAAAGAGGTGTGGCCCATGACCTCCCGTTTGAACGACGCGCGTATCCTCATGTACAGCCACGATTCCTTCGGACTCGGGCATCTGCGGCGGTGTCGCACCATCGCGCATGCTCTGGTGGAGGATTATCGCGGCCTCAACGTCCTCATCATTTCAGGCGCGACGATTGCCGGCGCTTTCGATTATCGCGCCCGCGTCGATTTCGTGAAAATCCCGAGCGTCATCAAGCTGCGCAACGGCGAATATACGTCCATGGACAGGCATATCGATCTTCAGGAAACGCTGAAGATGCGCCGCTCCATCATCTACCACACCGCCGAAAGCTTCCAGCCGGATATCTTCATCGTCGACAAGGAGCCCATGGGCCTGCGCGGCGAGGTGGAGGAAACGCTCGCCTATCTCAAGGGACAGGGCACCAAGCTCGTCATCGGCCTGCGCGATGTCATGGATGCACCGCAGCTGCTCGAAGCGGAGTGGAAGCGCAACAATGTCATGACCAAGATCGGCCAGTTCTATGACCACGTCTGGATTTATGGCCCACCCGATTTCCACGATCCGCTGACGGGGCTCGACGTTCCGCACACCGTTCGCGACAAGATGGATTTCGTCGGTTTCCTGCAAAGATCCAAGACGCAGGCGGAAACCGTATCGCATCGGCCGGAAGGCGATTACCTTCTCGTCACCACCGGCGGCGGCGGCGATGGCAGCGAATTGATCGACGACGTCATCAACGCCTATCGCCATGACAGCGAACTGACGCACAAGGCGCTGGTGGTGCTCGGCCCCTATATGCCAGCGGATCAACGCCAGCGCTTCACGAGCAGTGTTGCCGATATTCCGCATATCGAAATCATCGAATTCGACAACCGCATGGAAGACCTCGTCGCCGGCGCGCAGGCCGTCGTCTCCATGGGCGGTTACAACACCGTCTGCGAGATATTGTCCTTCGACAAACCCGCCCTCGTCGTGCCGCGCACGGTGCCGCGCGAAGAGCAGCTTATCCGCGCCAGCCGTGCCTCGGAGCTTGGCCTTTTCGACATGCTTCTGCCGGAAGATGCCGAGAACCCCGCTAAGATGGCGGCCGCTCTGAAAGCGCTGCCGAACCGCGCACCGCCCTCTGTCAATGCGCGCGGGCTGAAGCTGGACGGTCTGGAAAACATATCGCGCCGGATAGCCGAATGGCTGCCGTCCGAGGGCGACAAGGCGCCGATCACGCTGACCGCGTGACCGATTCCCCGACAAACACCGCTTCAAAAGAGACACGCGCAACGTGACCGATACAAAAAAAATCGTGGTGCTCCTCAAGGGCTATCCGCGCCTGTCCGAGACTTTCATCGCCCAGGAACTTCTGGGGCTGGAAAAGGCAGGGCTGAAACTCGAACTCATGTCGATGCGCCGGCCCACGGACAAGAAGCGCCATCCCGTTCACGATGAAATCCGCGCGCCCGTCACATATCTTCCGGAATATCTGCACGAGGAACCGCTGCGGGTTTTGAAGGCATTGTGGGCGTGCCGAAAAAAGCCGGGTTTCACCAAGGCGCTTCGCCGGTTTTTCACCGACCTGCCGCATGATCTCAGCCGCAATCGCTTCCGCCGTTTCGGGCAGGCTGCGGTGCTCGCGCATGAATGGCCGGCGGATGCCGAATGGCTGCATGTCCATTTCATTCACACGCCCGCCTCTGTCGCCGCCTATACCCACCTCATCACCGGCACGCCCTGGACGATTTCGGCCCACGCCAAGGACATCTGGACCTCCAGCGACCGCGACCTTGCCGCCAAGCTGCAAAGCGCCCGCTGGGCCGTGACCTGCACTGCCGGCGGCTTCCAGCATCTGCAGACCCTTTCCGGGTCAAGGCAGAATGTGCATCTGAGCTATCACGGCCTCGATCTCACCCGTTTCCCGCATTTCGAAACGCCACGACCGGCAAGAGACGGTTCAGATGCCGATGATCCGGTCAGGATTTTGAGCGTCGGCCGGGCGGTCAAGAAAAAGGGCATCGATATTCTCCTGCGTGCGCTCGCCTCGCTGCCCCGGGATATCCACTGGCGCTTCACCCATATCGGCGGCGGCGATGAACTGGCCTCCCTGAAGAAACTCGCTGACGAACTCGGCGTTGCCGACAGGATCGTCTGGACCGGCGCCATGGACCAGAAGCAGGTGCTGGAGAACTACCGAGAAGCGGACCTCTTCGCCCTTGCCTGCCGCATCACCAGCGATGGCGACCGCGACGGCCTGCCAAATGTGCTGGTCGAGGCCGCAAGCCAGGCGCTGACCTGCATCTCCACCAATATTTCCGGCATTCCGGAGTTCTTCGTCAGTGGTGAAAACGGCCTGCTGACGGAACCGGAAAATCCGGCCGCCTTCGCAGAGGCCCTGCGCACGGCCATCACCGATCCGCAATTGCGCCAGCGTCTTGGCAGCGCCGCCGAAAACCGTGTGCGCACCGCCTTCGACCATCGCACCAGCATTGTCGAGTTGAAGGCCCTGTTCGAGACCGAGTGGGAAAAAACGCCATGACCGATACGGAAAAACGCCCCTGCGTTTTCTTTTACGTCCAGCACCTTCTCGGCATCGGCCATATCGCCCGCGCCAGCCGCATTGCCAATGCCCTTCAGGCGAACGGTTTCGATGTCGTGCTGGTCACGGGCGGCACGCCGGTTCCGGGCTTTCCGGGCGAGGGCATCCGCCATGTCGAATTGCCGCCCATCGCCGTCAGCGACGGCAGCTTTGCCGGCCTGGTCGACAGTTCCGGCAAACCGGTGGATGACGACTTCAAGAGGCTGAGAACCGATATGCTGATCGGCGCCTATCACGGCGCCAAACCCGATATCGTTATCATCGAGGCGTTCCCCTTCGGCCGCAGGCAGGTGCGTTTCGAATTGTTGCCGCTTCTCGATGAGATAGAAGACAGCGAACCGCGCCCGCTCGTCATGGCGTCGCTGCGCGACATCTTGCAGGAAAAGACCAAACCGGGCCGGGACGAAGAGACCGTGTCACTGGTGAAGAAACATTTCGATGCGGTGCTCGTCCATGGCGATCCGGATTTCGCCCGGCTGGAAGACACGTTTCCCCTCGCAGGCGAAATCAGCCAGCGCATCGTCTATACCGGCCTCGTCGCCCCCCTTCCGCCGCCGGAACCGGCGGAGAAATTCGATATCGTGGTTTCCGCAGGCGGTGGTGCCGTTGGGGCCGCACTCATACGGGCTGCTCTCGAGGCTGCCCCCCTACTGGATGGCATCAAGAGCTGGTGCCTCGTGACCGGTCCAAACATGCCGCAGGCGGATTTCGATGCGATCTCGGCGCGGGCGGCGGGCAATGTGTCCGTCTTCCGTTTCCGCAAGGATTTCGCAAGTTTGCTCGCCGGCGCACGGCTTTCGATTTCACAGGCCGGTTACAACACCGTCTGCGATATTCTTCAGGCAAAATGCCGCTCGCTTCTGATCCCCTTCGCAGCCGGGGGCGAAACCGAACAGAGCGCCCGCGCCGAACGGCTGGCGCGGCTGGGGCTGGCGCATGTGCTGGAGGAGAAGGATATTTCTGCGCAAGCGATGGCCGATGCCATCAAGGCCGCATTGTCCCTGCCGGCGCCCGGCACGATCACGCTCGATCTCGATGGCGCGACCGGAACGGCTAGAGCGCTGCGCCGTCTTTACGATGAGCGGTGAGGATCGTCTTCAACTCGCGAACCGCCGCCTCATCGGTAACCTTGCGCCCTGCGCCGGTAAAACCGAGCTTCGCCACCCTGCTTTCCGGATCATAGGATGGAACGGCGGAACAGGATGCGTGGATTTCCCTGATCGGAAAGCGATTCAGCAAGGTCTGAACGCTCTGGGGACGCACGCCGGCACCGGGCATGATGACGATCCGGCCTGCCGCCATCTCGGACAGGTGGGCCAAAGCCTCAATCCCTTCGAGCGCCGAACGCGCGCCGCCTGAGGTGAGAATTCTTGGGAACCCCAATGCGATGGCAGCTTCCAGGGCCTCGTCCATATCAGGCACGACATCAAAGGCCCGGTGCAGCGTCACATCCAGCCCGTCGGCATGACTGCGCAGTTCTTCAAGCAAGACAATATCTAGTGAACCATCGCCACGCGATGCGCCGAGCACCACGCCGGAAAGACCGGCGGCACGTGCCGCGTCGATATCGCGTTTCATCACATCCGCTTCGTCGCGCGTGAACACGAAATCACCGGCGCGGGGCCTGATCATGACGCTCACCGGCAACCCGCAGGACGCCGCGCGCTGCATAAAACCCGCCGATGGCGTTACACCGCCGCCCGAAAGCGCCGCACAGAGCTCGATCCGATCGGCCCCGCCGCTGACCGCCGCTTCCAGACCGGCGACATCGTCCACGCAAATTTCGAGAATCATCGTAACCTCTTTCATTTGAGTGGCCGTTACCTGCGGCGGCCCTTTCCATCAAGCGCGTAAAGCATATAAACGCCGCCGAGCCCTACGATCGCTCCCAATATGGAAGTTCCCGAATAGCTGGAGACCAGGGTTCCAACGGCAAAAATCAACGCGCCCAGACCAGCGCCGAGGAAGATGTTGACGGCGATCAGCGAGCTTCCGAGTCCCGGCCGGTCCGCGATCAGTTCCTGCAAGTAGGTAATTGGAATGCTGATGATCGCGGCGGCGCCCAGCGCACTGATGACCGTTTGGGCGTAGATATGCCACGGCGCTGAAGCAAGCCCCTGCAGAATGAGATAGATGGCGTAAAGCCCCGCTCCCGCCGCAAGTGTCAGTGTCTGCGGAACCTTCTTCTCGATCCAGCCCCACAGGAGAATGAAGACGATTTCCAGCGCAGCGACGATACCCGCAACAATGCCGATATCCGCCACCGTACCCTTGGCCTGTCCGGTTATGATGAGCGAGCGCACGGAATCGTTGAGATGCAGCATCGAGCAGATAAGCGCGATGGCGATGATCCGGAGCAGCACCCGCCGCGATCCGATTTCCGCAAGCGAAGCGCGCAGGCCAAACCGCGCTTCGGTATTTGCCGAAGCCGGCGTGGCGGCCCGCGGCAGGCAGAAGGCGACGAGCAGAAAGCAGACAAGCGCGCAGATGCCCGAAAACAGGAACGCCATCAGCATATTGCCGGAATTCACCAGAAAAACACCGACAATGCCCGGCACCAGCACCCAGGAAAGCGAGATGGTTGCCCGCATGATCGAATTCACCGCGATCATCTCACCCGTCGAAAGGTTGCGCGCATCGGCGCGCACATGGGCGAAGATCAACGAATTCATCGCTCCGAAAATCGGCAGAAGCACCAGCTTTGCAGCGACGAAGGCGGTGGCGTTGCCGGCCAGATAGACCAGCAGATAACCGCTGACGCCAAAGAGCGCGATATAGAGCATTGGCTTGCGATATTCACCCAGCCTGTCTGCGACAATGCCCATCAAAACGCTGGCGCTGACATTGATGACGGCAGCAAACAGCATCAACAGCGAATAGACGCTGTTGCTCAGTCCTATTTCGCGAATGCCGATGACCGCCTGATAGGGGGCGGTCGCCGCATTCGAGAACCCGAAGAACAGGATGGCGAGCGCCCCGATGCGGATCGACGGATTGTTGATGACGATGGAAAGAGCCGACGGCATGGATATTCGCCTGAGATGATCCGGCACCGCCGGATCGCTGGGTAAAAGCTACCGAACCGCTGTCATCGCCAGCGGGCCGAAAGGATGGGCTGAGGGGTATAATCGAAATGCGGCTTCCATGGGTAAAAATCGCCGTCCCGGCGGCGATTGGGAAGGTTTTCGATATCCTGATTGATGACCCCTTCCGTCAGCGCCATGAGGTTAGGATTGGCTATAGGCGCAAGCTCCGGTGAGAGATAACCGGACTTGACGACCAGCAGCCGCACCTCCTTTGGATTAAAGCCGAGACGGGTGAAATCGGAAATCATGTGATAGGGCCTGCGCCGCGCCGCCAGAATGACCGTGATGCCGCCGATGGCGACCACTGCCTGCCGCTGGTCAGCAGCACCTGGATCGTCCAGTTTCACAACGCGGGCCTCGACGGTCACGGACGGGCTCTGCGGATCGAGACTGCCGCCGATCTTCAGGGAAAGCGCAGCACCTTCGCCGGCCGCAAAACAGGCTTCGACCACCGGCCTGTCGGTGATGCCGCCCAGCAACGCGCCCTGCCAGTTGCGCGCAATCAGCGCAGCCAGAACATCGGCGCGATCGCCCACCCCACCGCCGGTCGGGTTATCGCCGGAATCGGCCAAGATGATCGGCCGCGTTACCGTGTTTTCGGCGATATCCAGAATGGCCTCGAGCGGCTCTGTCACGGGGCCGAAACGAAAATCCTGCCGGGCATTCCAGTAGGATTGCGCGATCTCGGTCGCGACCGCCTGTGCGGCCGCTTTGTCCGTTCCCGTCACCACGGCGCAGGCCGTCGCCCGGGGTTCGTCCGCCCAGACGTAGCCGATCATAAAATTCGCATCCCAAATGCCGGGCCGCGCATCGTGATCCGGCAGAACGGCATAAAGGCTTTTGGCAGGTTCGTCTTCCGTGGAGGTCTTCTCACCCGGCAGCAGAACCGGAATTTTCGCCCAGGCGACGCCGGGCTTTTCGCCCGTCTTCAGGGCCTTCAGCAGCATCGTCCACGCCCGCACCATCGTCTCGCGCACATCGATATGCGGCGCAGTTCGATAGCCGGCAAATATGTCGAGCTGATCGATGATCGTCTGGCTGACATTGCCGTGCAAGTCATAGCTCGCAGAGACCACGACATCCGGCCCGACGACGGCGCGGGCGCTTGAAATCCAGTCACCTTCCGCATCGTCCATGCCTTCGACATTCATCGCGCCATGCATGGCGAGATAAAGCCCGTCCAGCGGCAGGCAGGCCTTAAGGCGTTCGAGAAACTCCGCCTTGAACGCCTCATAGGCCACGCGCGAAACCGGTCCACCCGGCACCGCCCGCGCATGCAGGAGCGGCAACACGTCCGCCCCGCCCTCGCCGAGGAAATTGAAATATTCGGCCTCCAGCAGTTCCGCGCCGCGAAAGACGCGAAAATCCTGCTCGCCCATCAGCACCGGCGAATAGGTGCTGCATTCGGTATGAATTCCACCAACGGCAATACGCATGTCGCCTTCCTCAATAAACCGGGTTCAAGGGGACGATGGCCGCAAAACGCAGCCAGTCCTTTTGCGCCTTTGGCGTCCACGCCGCCTCGGCAATCGCCGGCAGACGGGGGAAAACCAGATGGTTGAAATAGGCGCGATTGAGGAAATGTTCGGACCAGATGCAAGCCTGAACGCCCTTCATCCGCTCCTTCAACTCCTCGGGAAACTCGCCGACAGCCTCATAGGCATAAGTATGCGAAGGCGGAACGGTGCCGGCCCAGCTTGCGCCCGGCTCCTGCCATGCTTCATCCTGCACCATGTCGAGATAATAGGCCTGACCCGGTGTCATCACCACGTCATAGCCCTGCTTTGCAAGTTCAAGCCCGACTTCCGGCTTCTGCCACGCCATCAGCAACGTTCCGGCGGGATCGACGCCGCCGCCGTGGGAAACCTCGTCCCAGCCAGCAAGCTGGCGGCCGCGCTCATGCAGCATCGCCTGAATGCGCTTCATGAAATAGGACTGGATACCGAAGGTGCCGTCGAGCCCTTCCTTTTCCATCAGCGCCTTGGCAAGCGGCGAGGCCAGCCACGACCCATCCGCAACCTCATCGCCGCCAATATGGATCAGCCGCGACGGGAACAGCTCCACCATCTCGTCGAATATCTTGCCGAGGAATTCATAGGTCGGCTCGATGGCCGGGTTGAGCGCATTGTTCGGATATCCCTGCACAGAGCGGTAGCTATCCGGCGCTTCCTGCCCGTCCGTCAGCTCCGGATAGGCCACGAGAGCCGCCGTGCTGTGGCCGGGAATATCGACTTCCGGCACGATTTCGACGTTCAATGCCGCCGCATGCGCAACGACCATGCGCACCTCATCCTGTGTGTAATAGCCAGACACCGGCTCAGCCCCGTTACCGAGCTGCGGCAGAAGCGGCGCATCCGGGCCGCGCGTTGCGCCAACGGTGGTCAGCAGCGGATAGGCCTTGATTTCGAGCCGCCATGCCTCGTCATCCGTCAGGTGCCAATGGAAGCGGTTCATGCGCAACCATGCGAGAATATCGATAAGCCGCAGGACATCGCCTGTCGGATAGAATTGCCGTGAGACATCGAGATGGCAGCCACGCCAGCTATAACGGGGCGCATCGCTGATGGTGCCGGAGGCAGGGAAGCGGAATTGGGGATCGATGCGCGCGCCATGCAGCAGCTGCGCCAGAACCGTCAGGCCATATTGCAGACCGGCAGCGGCCGAATATTCCACGACCACCGCTTCTTTTGAAAAAGTGAGGCGATAACCTTCCGCTTCCAGCCCGCTATGCCGCTTGAAGCGAAGCGGTTTTCCCTCATGAACCGGCGCAAGGCTGAAGGGCACGTGCCCGACGGCAAAGAGCCGGCGGAACAGCGAAAGCACGGTTTCCACCGCAAGCACTTCTTCTGCACCCGCATCTTCCGCTGGGAAGAGCGCGACGGGAAAACCGTCGCCCGGTTCGGCGTCGATTTCAGCGGGCCAGGGCTGGATGGAAAAGGGCAGATCGAGCTTGCCTTCCGGAAGCAGCACCGGTGCCGGCTCGCTGTGACGCCCATCCAGCATCAGGTCACCGACTTCGACGGCGCGATGCGTTCCATCGGCAAGGCTGACATAAGCGGATTTCGCGCCATCCGTGCGATGCCGGGCCGGCCGCAGCAGGCCATCGACGGTGAAGCGCCAGGATTTCCCCGGCTCGAGCACGAAGCCCGGCGGCGGTGCAAACTCATGGAAATTGGCGTTGCGGCGCAGGTAAACGGCATTGTCGCAAGCGGGCTTGTCTACCGTCCGCGTCAACGACGTGTAGACGATGCGAAAATCCTTCAGCGGCTCGCGGGAAAGATTGACCAGGGTAAAGGTAAAACCGCCGGAGGCGGAATCTTTGAGCGGATGCCAGGAATTTTCGAGACGATAATGTGCGAGCGCCATGATGCTCCCCTTTATTGCGCATTGAGCCCTCAGAAGGGCTTCGGTCAGTAATGTTCGGATTGCGAGAAGGTCCGGGCCAGCGGCGCCTGCCCCGCCGTCAGTCCGCAATCGACCGGCAGGCACACGCCGCTGATCGCCTCCGCCTGTGGGCCGGCCAGAAAGGCGACGGCGTTGGCCACATCTTCGGGCCTCACGATGCGTTGCAGCGGATACCAGTGCTTCGCCTCTTCGAAGACCTGAGGATTGGCGGCGGCCCGCGCCTCCCATGCCTGGGTGCGCACGGTGCCCGGCGCAACGGCATTGGAACGGATGCCGAATTTGCCGTATTCCACGGCGATCAGCTTGGTCAGATGGATCAACCCGGCCTTCGCCGCGCTATAGGCCGGATGGCCGAACACCGCCATGCCGTTCACGGACGTGATATTGACCACCGACCCCTGGGTCCGCTTCAACGCCTCTTCGAAAGCCCTGAAGCAGAGAAACGGCGCTTCCAGATTGAGGGCATTGTCCCTGCGCCATATATCGGCGGTCGTGTCGTGCAGGCTGACCGCTCTTGCCGCACCCGCATTGTTGACGAGGGTTACAACATCGCCCAGCTCCGCAACCTCGGCGGCCAGCCTCGCAAGGTCCTGCAGATCGGTGACATCGCAGGTTTTCGCAACGAAGCGGGGACTGGAAAGCAGGGATAGCGCGCTCGAAAGGGCGTCGGGATCGATATCGACCAACACGACCTTTGCATGGCTTTCAGCGAGCGCCGTGGCAATTGCCCGGCCAATATCACCTGCCGCGCCGGTAACGACGGCGAGCTGGTCTTTCCTGTCCTTCATCTCCTACAACTCCCTTGAAGCTTTCCGACCCGCCACAAAGCGGGTCTCAGGCAAACCAGCCTGAATTTTCGTCAGCCCGCCTCAGTCACCGAGCAATTGCTTGTCATCCGGGTCACGATGTTCCACGAGCTGCTGCTTGATATGACGCAACGTCACCATCGATCGTTGCCGTTGATGATAGGCAGCAAGCGTCGCCAGAACATCGACGGCGGCCAGATAGGCGTAGCGCGATGAGGTGGGGCGGAAGATATTGTTTCCCTCGGGCACATTGACCGCCACCACCATGTCGGCGGCCGCGGCAACAGGCGTGTCGCTTTGGGTGAGCGCAATGGTGGTGACCCCCATTTCCCGCGCCAGCCTGAAACATTTCACCAGTTCCATGTTGCGGCCTGAAAAGGACGAACCGATGATGACATCTTCCTTGCGCGCCGCAGCCGTCATCATCAGCTGCATGCTGTGATCGGCGCTGGTCGAAACGCGCAGGCCCAGGCGGAACAGCCGATTCTGAATTTCCGAAGCGATCATCGAGGAGTTGCCGCCTGCGCCGAAGGCATAGATCATGCCGCTATTGGCGATCCTGATCGCCGCTTCATCGGCAAGGGCGGGATCGAGCGTCCTGTGCAACAGGAAAAGCGCTTCCTGTGCCTTGGCGAGCACCTCTTCCGCCACATCCGAGGGACCAGTGCTGGAGGGTTCGGAGGTGAGGTATCGAATACCCACATAGGCCGTCTTGGCGAGGCTGACCTTGAAATCCGAAAAGCTCTGGCACCCCAGCCGACGGCAGAACCGCGTCACGGTCGGCGGAGACACTTCGGCGCGGGCCGCCAGCTCGATGATCGAGGCATTGACGGCGAATTCGAAGTCCGAAACCAGAATATCGGCAATCCGCCGCTCCGACTGC
This sequence comes from Agrobacterium sp. 16-172Ci, assembly GCF_053522725.1. NCBI lineage: Bacteria > Pseudomonadati > Pseudomonadota > Alphaproteobacteria > Hyphomicrobiales > Rhizobiaceae > Agrobacterium > Agrobacterium sp. 16-172Ci. The sequence continues at coordinate 321,178 of NZ_JBNWBW010000002.1, read as the reverse complement.
GAGAATTGTGCCCTGTCTTCCTGTATTTTTGCGAAAATATCCATGTTCACCGGGTCTCCGTTCCGCCAAAACTTAAGGCTTGGCCCCGTTTCCGATGCACCCTAAGAAAGCGCGCCCGTCAACCGCATAGATCCATGAATCGAGGATGTTTCGTCTTGCTGACGACACCGCGCGCACCTTTGATTTGAAAATTATTTTCTCTGTTGATTGAGAGATGAGCATATGCCAACAATCAACACCAGAGAAATCTCCAAATCTTGAAAATAATTTCAATAATGGACCCAAACCATGCGTGATCCCTTCAAAAACCCCTTTCCCGAAACAGATATCGCCCGCCATTCCATCTGGGAGATGCTGGTAACGCGGGACATCGACGCTTTTCTTGCTGCCGACTGGTCGAAGGTCGCGGATGATTTCGTCGAAGACGGCTTTCTCGGCATCAACGCCAACCGGGATGCGAACCCAGACAATTGGCGCCTGTCGTTCCCTTCGCTCAGCGCCTATCGCGACGAGTGGCTGCGGCAGGCGCAGGATTTTCAAACCCAGCAATTCGCAGATAACCCGCGCGATGCGATCTTTGCGACCACCACGCTGGAAGAAATCGAAGTGGAAGGTGAGACCGCGCTGGTGCGCAAAAAGTTCGACGGTGGGCTTCGCAAGGCCGATGGCAGCTTCGACGTCATGAAATGGCAGACGCTCTATTATTGCCGGCTGCATCAGGGACGCTGGAAGATCAGCGGTTTCACCGGCTACATGCCCAACCCCATGCCGTGATCCGGCGGACATCTGGAAAAGCTTCGCACGCCGGGCCGAAAGCCCGGCGTTGTTTTTTCGTCTGGAAGGGGCGGAAAAATGCTGCCGGGGACGGATCGCGTCAGGAACAGCCGGGCATGGAAAAACAGATAACATGGCCCGGCTCCTGCGCCTTACTGGATCAACTTGAGGACTGAAAGATCGACGCGCCGCTCCAGCGCAATGCCGCTTTCGTCAAACAGATGGCAATCCGATGCCTTGATACCGGTGACGATGGGCTCGTCCACGACCACAGGTGCGGAGCCGGAAAGCAGCGCGCAATAATTCTCACCCGTCGGCGCGACGCCATAGGCAATGGTATTGACCCCGAGCCGCTCGATCACGCTGGGCGCGACCGTGACATTGAGGTCGGCCGTTTCGAGGCCGGTATGTTCCGGGCGGATGCCGAGCGTCAGCAGCGTGCCTTCAAGACCGGCGCGGGGCTCCACCGGCACGGTGATCGTCTGGCCCTCATATTCCACCGTCACACCCTCGGCGCTGACGGATTTGCACGTGACCTTCAGGAAATTCATTTTCGGGTTGCCGATGAAACCTGCCACGAAGAGGTTAGCCGGCTTGTGATAAAGCTCGAGCGGCGCACCGACCTGGGCAATTTCGCCGGCATTCAGCACCACGATACGGTCGGCCATGGTCATGGCTTCCACCTGATCGTGGGTGACATAGATCATCGTCGCCTTCAGCGTCCGGTGAAGATTGGTGAGTTCGATGCGCATATCGGCGCGAAGTGCTGCATCGAGGTTGGAAAGCGGCTCGTCGAACAGGAATATCTTCGGTTCGCGAACGATGGCGCGGCCGATCGCCACGCGCTGGCGCTGACCGCCGGACAACATGCCCGGGCGCTGCTGCAGACGCTGATCGAGCTGGAGAATCTTGGCGACGCCCTCGACCTTCTGCTTGATCTTGTCCTCCTCCATCTTCTCGACGCGCAGCGGAAAAGCGATGTTTTCAAAAACCGTCATGTGCGGGTAGAGCGCATAGGACTGGAAAACCATGGCGATGCCGCGTTTGACCGGCGGCAAGTCATTGACCTTCACGCCGTTAATGACGACGTCGCCAGCGGAAATATCCTCAAGGCCGGCGATCATGCGCAGCAATGTGGATTTGCCGCATCCCGAGGGGCCGACAAAAACGACGAACTCGCCATCCCTGATGTCGAGCTGAACGCCCTTGATGACTTCGAAATGTCCATAGTTCTTGCGGACGTTGTTGAGATAAAGCTGACCCAAGACTTGCCTCTCCCGTCAGCGGCCGACATCTGGCCACGTTCAGAGATGTTCCGAAACAGGGGCAAAGCCACACCGGATCGGAACCGTTGAAAACAGGGGGAAAGAGCATCCCGGAAGACGCAAGGCATTCCCACGGCGAAACTTGCCGGATGCGGACGGCCAGCGCCCGCATCCGTGCTCATGAAAGATTATTTATACTGCTCGAGAGCCGAAGCCGCTTTCTTCGCGGCATCTTCCGGGCTTGCCTTGCCGGTAACGACAGACTGCACCATTTCGATCATCGTGTCCTGGAAGCCCTTGTAGTCCGTGAAGAGCGGCTCAGGACCACCATAGGCGATACCGTCGATCAGCGGCTTCCAGAAGGGATCCTTGGCGATGAATTCATCGACCTTCGGCGACGGACGCAGCGGGGTGAGGCCCGCGCCGCCCTGCAGTTCGTATTCGCCCTGCGGACCGGGAGAGGTGATGAATTTGGCGAATTCGGTCGCCTTTTCTTCCACGCCGGTTCCCTTGAAGATCGCAAGGCTGTCGGTGATGAGCAGCGTGCCGGGACCCTTTGCTTCCGGGCCGAGCGGCAGCGTGGCGATGCCCCAGTTGATCTTAGTTTCCTGCAGGCGCGTGGCGGCGCCCGAACCGGCCTGGATCATGCCGACCTTGCCATCGAGGAAGATGGCGCGGATTTCGTTCTGCTCATAGGCCGTCGGGCCTTCGACGGAATAGGGCGTGATGTCCTTATAGGCCTTCAGCGCTGCAACAACCTGCGGGCTGTCGACGGTGATCTTGTCGCCGTCGATCACCTTGCCGTTGTTGGTGTAAACCCAGTGCATGAACTGGTGCATGGTATTGTCGAAGGTCTTGGCCGGCAGGCCGTAACCGGCGATGCCCGTCTTTTCCTTGATCTGCTTGGCAAACGCGATCTCTTCGGCCCAGGTCTTCGGCGGCGTTTCCGGATCGAGACCCGCCTGCTTGAACAGGTCCTTGTTCCAGTAAAGCGCCTTGGTCGAGAAGGCGACCGGCACGCCCCACTGCGTGTCCTCGAAGGTCACGGTGTCAACGATGTTGGGGTAGTAGCTCTTCTTTTCGTCTTCAGTCATCGGCACCGGAACGATGAGATCGTTCTGCGCGAACTGCTTCAGCGTGCGCGAACCCACATAGGCCATGGCGACCGGTGTGCCGGCAGCGGCGAGCGTGGTCGCCTTGTCCTGGCACTGGGCCCAGCCGACGACCTCAGGCACGACCTTCCAGCCCTCGTTCTTGCCTTCCCATTCCTTGATGTATTTCTCATGGATGGGGTCCATCTTGTCGCCGCAATAGATCCAGCTGATCTCCTTGTCGGCGGCGTGCGCCGTCACCGTCGTAAGGGCAGTGGAACCGGCAAATGCGAAAGCGCAGAGCGCCAATCCGTAATGTTTCAGTGCCATAGGTAGTCTCCCGTTTTGGTGGTCGTTCCGGTTGTTGATTATTTCACCGCGCCGGCGGTCAGGCCGCTGACGAGATATCGTTGCATGAAGAAGATCACGACCATGGCCGGCGCAATGCCGACGAAGCTGGCCGCCATCAACTCATTCCAGATGACTTCCTGGCGACCGAAATAGGCGAAGAGGCCGATGGGCAGCGGCATATATTCGGTCTTGGAATTGAAGGTGAGCGCGAAGATGAACTGCTGGGCGTAAGCGCCGATGAAGGTGGTGATGGAGACGACGGCGATGCCCGGCATCGCCAGCGGCAGGATCACCCGGCGGAAGGTATAGAAATAGCTCGCACCGTCCACATAGGCCGCCTCTTCCAGTTCCCGCGGAATACGCAGCATATAGGTGCGCAACAGCCAGATGGCGGTGGGGATCAGGAAGGCCGCGCCGGGAATGATCATCGCCAGATAGGTGTTCAGCACACCCATGTTGCGCATCAGCCGGTAAAGCGGGATCAGAAGCACCGCGCCCGAAAACATGTTGATCGCCAGAAATGCGCCAAGCAACTGCCCACGCCCACGAAACTCGAAACGGGCGAAAGCATAAGAAGCCGGCACCACCAGGATGAGGACGATGATGGTCGAAATGGTGGAGATGAAGAAGGAGTTGAAAACGTAGCGGGCAAAGCCCGGAACGCTGACCCACATGGTCCGGTAGGCTTCGAAGGAACCGTTTTCCGGCCAGAACTTGTAGGGCGAAGAGAAAAGCAGGCTGAGCGGCTTCAGCGAAACCAGAAATCCTTCCACGAAGGGCGCCAGCACGAAGGTCAGGAACACGGCGATACCGCAATAAATCCCGACGATTTCATACCACCTGTAGCGGTTGATCATCGCATTCTTGTCGGTCATCGGCTGGCCTCCTGCGAGATGCGGCTGGTAATGCGGAAGTAGAAATAGGTGAAGATCGACAGGAAGATGCAGATCAGCACGGCGCGCGCAGCACCCTCACCATATTTGTAAGAGCCGATCGCCGTCTTGTACGTGTCGATGATCATGGTCGTCGTCTGGCCGGTCGGTCCGCCCTGCGTCAGGATCCAGATGATATCGAAGGAATTGAAGGTCGAAATCAGCGAGATCATCGACATGGTAATCATGGCCGGCAGCATCAGCGGCAGAGTGATACGGCGGAAGCGGTAGAAGCGGCTTGCCCCGTCTGTCCACGCGGCCTCGTAGAGATCCTGCGGAATGGCCTGGATGGCCGCCAGCAGATAGAGCGTCACCATCGGCACGCCGATCCAGACGTCGGTGACGATCGTTGCCCAGAAGGCCGTTCTGCCATAGGCGAGGAACGCGACCGGACCATCCACCAGGCCGAGGTTCTGGAGCACCCCGGAAATCATGCCGAACTGGCCGTTATACATCCAGCCCCACATGAAGATGCCAATAGCCATCGGCACGATCCATGGCGGCATGGTCAGGATACGGAACAGCGCCCGGCCGGGCACGGCCGAATTCAGCAAGACCGCACCGAATGTGCCGATGATCATCTTTATCGAGACGGAAAAGAACGTCCAGATAAAGGTCCGCGTGATGACATCGGCAAAAGTCGCGTTGAAAATCTTCTCGTAGTTGATGAAGCCGACCCAATTCGTCGTTTTTCTAAGCGACGCATCGGTAAAGGACAGGATGAAGGTATCGACGAGCGGATAAGCAACGATAACCGTGATGTATAAAAGCGCCGGCAGAAGAAGAAGCCAGGCAAAGACGACCGCGCTGCGTTTCGCATCCATCGCGCCGCCCCCTCAAGCCGATTTCACAGCGGGGGATTTCGGCTGCCCGTGCAGCGCCAAATCGTATTCCTCCCACACCGGCTTGAGATCGATCACTTTACGGCCATGGCGCGCTTCATCCATGGCAAGCGCCAGAATACCGGCCTCGATCGCATCGAGCGCGGAAACCGGAAGGGCCGCACCCTTGACGATATGGGCGATAACGTCCTCGGCCATCTGCTCGTCCGCGCCATAATGCTGCGAGAGCGCGGTTGCCGCCGAATAGGTCTTGGCCACGGTCTTTTCATTTGTCCGGGCATTGTGCACGTTCAGGAAGCCGCGCACGAAATCGCCCTCGGCCATGCCCTTGGCGCCAATGACGCAGAAACGGCGGAAATCGTCGGGAACGTTGAGATTGGTATGGAAGGCGAGCGACGCGCCGTTCTCATATTCGACGATCGCCGTCTGGTAATCGATGATGTCGCCGTCGCTGTCGAAGACCTTGTCGGAACCCATCCAGCCGCTCGGCTTGCGATGGTAAACCTCCATGTCGTTGATGCCGTCATGCTGCGGCGCGTTTGCCGGCGTGAAGCTCTTGCGCCCGCCGAAGCTCGAGACGAAACGCGGCCGCGCACCGACCACGCCGTTATAGAGATCGAGGTCGTGGCAGCATTTTTCCAGCATGAAGGAGCCGGAATAATTCTCGTAACGCCGCCAGTCGCGCATGAAGAATGCGCCGTGATAGGGCGGGATATGCTCCGAGGCCTCGATGGAAACGACATCGCCCAGCTTGCCTTCGGCCTGCGCGGCGCGCAGATCGCGGTAGAGCGGGGAATAACGCAAAACCAGACCGACGAGCAGCCGCTCATGCCCGTGCTTGTTGAGCAGCCGGGCGAGCTCAAGGCTTTCCTCGATGCTGACGACGATGGGTTTTTCCGAGAAGATGGTGCAGCCGGCCTCAAGCCCGATACGGATATGCTCCAGATGCATGTGGTTCGGTGAGCCGATCATCAAGAGATCGAATTTTTCGTTTGCGATCAGCGCCTCGGGACTATCGTAAGCCTTGCCGGCCGAAATGCCCTTTTCCTGCAGGCCCGGCAGGCCCGCCGGCGCGGGATCGACGTAACCGACGATCTCGAAATCCTTGTCGATCTCATGAAAAACGTAGCCCAGATAACCGAGACGGAATCCGAGTCCGATAATTCCCACCTTCATGAACTTTGTTCCCTGTTCATTCGTAATTCATTTTCGCAGAAGCGACCATTTCTGTGCTGGTCATCCAGTTATCTGCGATAATTTCCTGCCACGATGAAATTAATTTTCACAACGGTCAAGCTAAATTCGATTTCGCAAACGCTGCCGCGAGTCGAAAACCGATTTTCCCGGCGCGACGGATGCGAAACGCATCGCCGCCGACCACCGACGTAAAAAACAATACCAAAAAAATGCCAATCGTCCAGAGCAATTCCGTTATCGAGAAAATTTTTTTGGTTAATGCGAAAATATCAAGCATGCAGCCTTATTATTCGGCAAAATATCGAAAAAACCACCGATTAATCGTACAAATCTAGCAATGGTTCTATTTTGGTATTGCTGATTACGCGGCATATGATATAGCCAGAGCCGGCCATATCGCCGACCACATGGATCGTGACAGAGGTTATGGATGAACGGGGCAGCGCTTAATCTGGACGACCTGCAATCAGGCGGCGGCCCGCTTTACCTGAAACTGCGCCAGACGATTGAAGACGCCATCAATGGCGGCCGCCTGAAGCACGGCGACGCCTTGCCGCCGGAGCGGGATATCGCCGAAAGCGCCTGCGTCAGCCGCGTCACGGTGCGCAAGGCGGTGGACGATCTCGTCCGCGACGGCCTTCTCGTTCGCCGGCACGGTTCGGGTACTTTCGTCGTCAAGCCCATCACCCGCATGCAGCAGCCCCTTACCAAGCTCACCTCGTTTACCGAGGACATGCGCCGGCGCGGAATGACGGCGAGCACCCGCTGGCTGGACAGGGGCCTATTCCACCCGACCGGCGACGAGATGATGGCGCTCGGCCTTTCCCAATCCGCCATGGTGGCGCGGCTCACGCGTCTGCGTCTTGCCAATGACCAGCCAGTCGCACTCGAAGTTACCAGCCTGCCGGGCGATATCCTGCCTGACCCGCAACTGGTGGAAAACTCGCTTTATCTGGAGCTTGAGAAAAACGGCATTCGCCCGGTGCGCGCCATTCAGCGCATCTCCGCCCGTAACCTCACCGATGAGGAAACATTGCTGCTCGGGGTTCCGCCGGGCTCGGCAGCGCTTTCCGTTCAGCGAATGGCCTATCTGGAAAGCGGGCGCCTCATGGAAATATCCCGCGCGCTGTACCGCAGCGACGCCTATGACCTCGTCGCCGAACTGACGATGGGGCCCGAGTGACAAATCTCTTGATCAAGGACATGAAACGATGACAACCCTGATGCGCCAGGAAATCGATGAGATTCCCGATGCAGTCGCCCGCCTGCTGGACAATGCCAATGCCGACTTCCACGAAGCCGGAGACAGGCTGAAGGCCCGTGACCCGGCCGTTATCGTCACCATTGCACGCGGCTCCTCCGACCACGCCGCGCATTTTCTGAAATATGCGATCGAATTGCAGACCGGGCTTCCGGTCGCTTCGCTCGGCCCCTCGCTCGCCTCGATCTACCAGACGAAACTGCGGCTGGACCGGGCGGCGGCCTTCGCCGTCTCGCAATCGGGTAAAAGCCCTGACATCGTCGCTCTGGCGGAAAGCGCCCGCAAGGGCGGTGCGCTCACCTTCTCGCTTGTCAACACCCTGCCCTCCCCGCTCGGTGAGGCGGCCAATCACGCCATCAATATCCAGGCGGGCCCTGAAAAGGCGGTGGCCGCAACCAAATCTTTCGTCAACTCCATCGTCGCTGGCCTCGCAATCCTTGCCGAATGGACGGAAGACAGCCTGCTCGCCAAAGCCGTCAGCGCCTTGCCGCAGAATTTCGCCAAGGCCATCGCACTCGACTGGAGCCAGATCGGCGAAGCGGTCAAGGGTGAGGAATCGCTCTATATGCTGGGCCGCGGTCCGGCGCTGGCCATTGCCGCGGAAGCCGCGCTGAAATGCAAGGAAACCTGCGAACTCCACGCGGAGGCCTATTCGTCGGCGGAAGTGATGCACGGCCCCGTTTCGCTGGTCGCACCGAAATTTCCCGTCATCGCTTTTGCCGCGCGTGACCGCGCCGAAACCTCCGTGACGGATATCGCGGCCGGTCTCGCCGGCAAGGGCGCAAGTGTTTTCGTCACCTCCGCAAAAGGTAGCCCGGCCAAGCCCCTGCCGTTTGTGGAAACCAATCACCCGCTGACAGACGCCCTGTTGCTGATCGCGCCGTTTTACGGCTTCATCGAGCAATTGTCGCGCGCCCGCGGCTTCAACCCGGATGCGCCCGTGGCATTGAAGAAGGTAACGGAAACCCAATGAGTAGCAGCAAGGCATTTGTCGGCGCCCGCATTTTCGATGGCGCCGCGTGGCACGATGGCAAAGCGCTCGTGACCGGTGATGGCCGTGTTGCCAACATCGTCGACCGCATGTCCGTGCCCGCAGACGCCGAAATCATCGATGCGGAAGGACTGCTCATTGCGCCAGGCTTCATCGACCTTCAGGTCAATGGCGGCGGCGGCGTGATGTTCAATAACGAGCCGGATGTGGAAGGCATTGCCCGCATCTGCTCGGCCCATGCGCAATTCGGCACCACGGCGCTGATGGTCACACTCATCACCGACCGGCCGGATATCACGGCCAAAGCCGCCGAAGCCGGCATCGCCGCGCACAAGGCAGGGGTGCCCGGCTTTCTCGGCCTCCATTTCGAAGGGCCGCATCTTTCCGTCGCCCGCAAGGGCACCCATGATCCGGCGCTGATCCGAAAGATGGAAACGGCCGATCTTGCGGTTCTGACGGGCTGCAAGACGAAGCTTCCCTTCGTGCTGACAACCATCGCCCCGGAAAACGTAACCGAGGCGCAGGTCACAGCGCTGCACAAAGCCGGCATCGTCGTCAGCCTCGGCCATACCGATGTGGGCCTTGGCGTCGCGACGGCCTATGCCGAGGCAGGCGCATCCATGGTGACACATCTCTTCAACGCCATGAGCCCGCTCGGCCATCGCGAGCCGGGACTGGTGGGTGCGGCACTTTCGAACGGCAAGCTGGATTGCGGACTGATCGCTGACGGCTTCCATGTCGATCCTGCAGCGATCGGCATTGCGCTTCGCGCCAAGAATAATCCCGGGCGCATTTTCCTCGTCACCGACGCCATGTCCACCATCGGCACGGATGATGACGGTTTCGAACTGAACGGCAGGCGCGTCTATCGCAACGGCGGCAGGCTGACGCTGGCCGACGGCACGCTGGCGGGGGCGGATATCGATATGCTCTCCTGCATACGCTTCATGCATGAAAAGCTGGACACACCGCTGGAAGAAGCCTTGAGAATGGCGTCTGCTTATCCCGCCGAGGCAATCGGCGCTTCCGGCAAGGGTAAGCTCCTGCCCGGCTTCGATGCGGATTTCGTCATGCTGACGCCCGACCTTCAGATGCATTCGACATGGATCGGTGCAGAAAAAATCCACGATGCCACCCGTTCCGGAGCCTGAATCATGATCGTTTGTTTCGATATAGGCGGAACGACCATCAAGGGCGCTATTGCCTACGCTCCCGACGATATTCGGCCCGTGCCGCGTATCCCGACGCCCAAGACCAGTTTCGAAGACTTCGCCGCCGGCCTGAAATCCGTCATCGACAATAGCGGCGGCACACCCGCCTGCGTGTCGCTGTCGATTGCCGGTGTCATCGATCCCGACACCGGCAAAGCCACTGTCGCCAATATTCAGAGCATCCATGGCAGGGTCTTGAAGGACGAGCTGGAAAAGGCGCTGAACCTTCCCGTCATCGTATCGAACGATGCGGATTGCTTCGTGATCGCCGAATCGGAAATCGGTTCCGGACGGGGTCATCGCGTGGTCTTCGGCGTCATCCTCGGAACGGGTGTCGGCGGCGGGCTGGTGATCGACGGCAAGCTCATCAACAGCGACGGCGGTTTCGCCGGCGAATGGGGACATGGGCCGGTGGCCGCGACATTGGCCGGAAATCCGCCGGTTTCGCTGCCGCGTTTCGAATGCGGTTGCGGGCTTACCGGCTGCGTCGACGCAATCGGCAGCGCCCGTGGCATGGAAAAACTACATTCGCATCTTCACCAGCAGGCGATGACCAGCGAGGATATTATTGCAGCCTGGCAGGCGGGCGATGCGAAGGCCGCAAGAACCATCGATGTCCTTATCGATATTCTCGCCTCGCCTCTGGCAATGGTGATCAACGTTACCGGCGCAACCATCGTGCCGGTCGGCGGCGGACTTTCGAATTCGAAGGCGCTTCTCGCCGCTCTGGACGAGGTGGTAAGGAGCTGCATTCTGAGGCGCTTCGACCGCCCCCTGGTCGTGCCCGCCATTTGCCGCATCGAGCCGGGGCTGATCGGATCCGCCGTTATCGGGCTGAAGTATGAGAAAGAAGCCGCCGGCACTGCCTGAGCGGCATCACATCGTCTCGATCTTTTCCCGGCGGAAACCCAGCCCCACCAGCCGGCCGGTCAAATGGGAAAGAAGCGGAAACCGCATGATGGCCAGCACAAAGGCTGGCGGTCCCTTCGGTTTTTCCGCATCTGCCCGTCCCTTTTTGCCGCCGATACGCATCATCCGCTGCAGAAATTGCGTGGCCTTGGTCGGGAAGGATCGCCGCTTTTCAATTGCGGCGAGATCATCATCGGCAATGGCCCGGCCGGAGACGAGCACCGGCACCAATATATTGGCCACCGCAACCGCATCCTGAATGGCCAGATTAATGCCGACACCGCCGACGGGGGACATGGCGTGGGCCGCATCACCGATGCAGATCAGGCCGGGTTTCCACCAGCGCTTCAGCCGGTCGATACGGACGGTCAGGAGATGCACATCGTCCCAACTCTTGAGCTCATCGAGCCTTTCGCGTGGGAAAGGGCAGATTTCCGCAACCCTGTCCCTGAAGGCTTCAATTCCCTGTAGCTTTATGTCAGCGAAAAACCCCTTTCGCACCACATAACCGCATTGCCAGTAATCGCCCCGGTTGATCATGACGAAACCCTGCCGCGAGCCGGCATGCCCCATGGTTTCCGTCGGATCGTCGGGCTGTTTCGAAAGGCGCATCCACAGCACCTCCGTCGGAATGCCGAAGCGCTGCACTTCCAGCCCCGCCGCCTCGCGGACGGTGGAGTTGCGCCCATCCGCCCCCACCACCAGATCGGCCTCTATCTCGATGATGCCTTCCGGCGTGCTGACCGTGAGACCGCCGATATGGCCACCGCGCTCGATCAGTCCGGTCACCGGCGCATTCATCAGCAATCGGAAATTTTCGTATTGTCCCGCCTTGCCGACAATGAAATTGAGAAAATCCCATTGCGGCATAAAGGCGATGAAGCGGTGGCGGACCGGCAGGCGGGAAAAATCCGCTATCGTGATACGCTCGCCGCCGATAACCGCATTCAGCCTTGGTGCACGTGTGTGCGGCAGGCTCAGAAACTCATCGATGAAACCGAGTTGCTCCATCAATTCAAGCGTTGAAGGGTGGATGGTGTCGCCGCGAAAATCGCGGAGAAAATCCCCGTGTTTCTCGACGACCACAACATCGATACCGCTGCGCGCAAGCAGCAGGCCAAGCATCATGCCCGCCGGCCCGCCACCGGCCACGGCGACGGACGTGCGGATGCGCTGAACGGCACCGCCGTCATTTCGCGGAGCGATTGTCGCTTCTTCCATCACCTTCCCCCTAAATCCCGCTTGAGGTCCTTATCGCGTATCCGCCGCCGGGAGGTTTACATTCTTTGGCTGCGGCCAGCCCTGCGCATCGAACCGGAACAGCATTTCGGACCGGGCAAAGATAAAGGCGAAGGCCATGGCCGTCCACATGCCGAGCAACAGCCCGGCGGCGACATCGCTTGGATAATGTGCGCCGACGATGACACGCGAAACACCGATGAAAAGGGCAAGCAGGAGAAACGCCCAGCGGAAGCGCGGCATCAACATGGCGAAAGCGCCGAAAAATGCCCCGGCGGCGGTCGAATGGCCCGAGGGGAAACTTTCATAGAGATTGTCGCCGGTAAATGGGGTGAGGCTATAGGCGCCCATTTCCAGCAGAAGCTCCGGCCGTGCCCGTCCTATCAGGAATTTCAGCGTATGGACGAGAATGCTCGCCGTTCCGATCGTCAGAAAGAAATAGGTAAGAAGCCGCCATGCCGTCCTCAGCCGTCCATTATAGGTCTGCGCCTTTAAAACCCGTGCAGCGACATAGGCCAATATCGCCAGAAGGCCAGTGGAATAGAGCATCCAGCGGAAGGTTCCGAAATCGGTAATCGCCCGATTGAAGGAGACCACGCCGCCTGGCAGCGCCTGCGCGCTTTCGGAAAGACGCGGATCAAAAGGAATGAAGACAAGGACCAGCACAAGGCTTGCCGCAAAAATCCACCCGCTGGAAACCAGAAAACGTCGCATCGATATCCTCTCATTGTTTTTCTTGCATATGGCTTTGCCTTCCGCAAAAACAATAGCCCCGGCTTTGTCCTTGTTATGGCTGGTTTTCGCGGGTAGAGGCTAAGGAATGTTGCTCGAAAGTGCATGGCGTTTTCGGGAAAACGACGTGCACCGAGAGGTGCGAACCGGAAACGACCGACGGACTGAAAATGACGAATGCCAGTGAAATGCCACGCAAGCTGACAATATTGGGTTCGACCGGTTCGATCGGCACCAATACGCTGGATGTCGTCCGCCAACTGGGTGGCCGCGACGCGTTCGAGATCACGGCTTTGACCGGCGCGGGCAACATCGCGCTTCTGGCGGAACAGGCGCGGGAATTCGGCGTGCGGCTTGCGGTTACCGCCGAGGACGACAAATACGAAGCGCTGAAATCGGCCCTTGCCGGCACCGGCATCGCGGTTGCGGCAGGTAAATCCGGCCTCGAAGAGGCCGCGTCGACGGATGCCGGCTGGGTGATGGCGGCGATTGCCGGAACCCCCGGCCTTGCACCTACTCTTACAGCCGCACGGCGTGGCGCAGACATAGCGCTCGCCAACAAGGAATGCCTGGTTTCGGCTGGCGATGTTTTTCTGCGCACGGTCAAGCAGGGCGGCGGCAGGCTGATCCCGGTCGACAGCGAGCACAGCGCAATCTTCCAATGCCTGACGGGCGAACACAAGCAGGCCGTGGAACGCATCGTGTTGACCGCATCCGGCGGCCCGTTCCGCACCTGGTCGCGCGAGGAGATGGCCAATGTCACGGCGGATATCGCCCGCGCCCATCCCAACTGGTCGATGGGGCTGAAGGTTTCCATCGGCAGCGCCTCCATGTTCAACAAGGGGCTGGAAATGATCGAGGCGAAATATCTCTTCGATCTCAGGCCCGATCAGGTGGAGGTGATCGTCCACCCGCAGTCGATCATCCATTCGATGGTGGGTTACACCGACGGCTCCTATATCGCCCAGCTCGGCTCTCCCGACATGCGCACTGCGATTTCTTATGCCCTCACCTATCCGCAACGCGGCAATCTAAGTGTCGAGCGGCTGGATTTTGCAAAACTTGCGCGGCTCGATTTCGAAGCGCCGGATGAGGCCCGTTTCCCGGCGATCCGTCTGGCTCGCACCGCGCTGGAGCGCGGCGGTCTACAGGGCGCTGCCCTGAACGCCGCCGAAGAGACCGCCTTTCACTCTTTCGTTGCGGGCGATATCGGTTTTCTCGATATGGCCGAGATCGTCGAAACGGTCATGGACCGCATGCATGACGGCCGCTCCGCCGCCACGATTGAAGATGTCTTCGCAGCGGATGAGGAGGCCCGTCGTCACGCCCGCGAATTGATCGCCACCAAAGAAAAGGCCGCGTAAACGCGGCCCGGTCTTCTCTTATCTAAACTGCGGCCTCACGCCACCGCCCGCGCCAGCGCACAATGCGACCAGAGCTGGTGCAGCGCGCCGACCAGATGCTCGATATCGGCATCGCTGTGCAGCGGTGTCGGCGTAATGCGCAGGCGCTCGGTCTTGCGCGGCACGGTCGGATAGTTGATCGGCTGCACATAGACACCGTGACTGTCGAGCAGGATATCCGAAATCCATTTGCACTTGGCGGCATCACCCACCATGACAGGCACGATGTGGCTTGGGTTGTCCATGTGCGGAATACCGCGCGCATCGAGAAGGCCGCGAAGCTTGCGCACCCGGTCCTGATGGCGGGCGCGCTCGAAGGGGCTTGCCTTCAGATGCTGAATCGACGCAATCGCACCGGCGGCAAGCGACGGCGGCAGGGCCGTCGTGAAGATGAAGCCGGAAGCGAAGGAGCGGATGAAGTCGCAAACTGCCGTGGAGCCGGTAATATAGCCACCCATGACGCCGAAGGCCTTGCCGAGCGTTCCCTCGATGATCGTCAGGCGATCCATCAGGCCTTCGCGCTCGGCAATGCCGCCGCCACGCGGTCCATACATGCCAACGGCATGAACTTCGTCGAGATAGGTCATGGCGCCATAACGGTCGGCCAGATCGCAGATTTCCTTGATCGGAGCGATATCGCCATCCATCGAATAGACGGATTCGAAGGCGATCAGCTTCGGCGCATTCGGATCCGCCGCCTTGAGCTTGGCTTCGAGGTCTTCGAGATCGTTGTGCTTCCAGATCACCCGCTCGCAGCGGCCATAACGGATGCCTTCGATCATCGATGCATGGTTGAGCGCATCCGAGAAAATGATCAGGCCCGGAATTTTCTGACCGAGCGTGCCGAGGGTGGCCCAGTTGGAGACATAACCCGAGGTGAAAATCAGCGCCGATTCCTTGCCGTGGAGATCGGCAAGTTCGCGCTCGAGCAGGACGTGGTAGTGGTTGGTGCCAGAAATATTCCGGGTGCCTCCCGCACCCGCGCCACAGTGATCGATGGCGGCCTTCATGGCTTCGATGACTTTCGGGTTCTGGCCCATGCCGAGATAGTCGTTGGAGCACCAGACGGTCACATCCTTGCGCTCGCCATTGGCGTTATACCGTGTCGCACGTGGGAAATTGCCCTGCTGGCGCTCGATATCCGCAAAAACGCGATAACGTCCCTCAGAATGCAGGCTTTGCAGTTCCGTCGTGAAAAATGCCTCGAAGTCCATGCCATGCTCCAGAATTGACCAGATCGTTTTGTGCCTCGACACCGGGACCGTCAACCCTTGCGGGCCACATTAACCGCGTCTGCGTCAATTCGCCGTTGTTTTGAACCATTCCAATAAACCGTTTATAGAACCCGATGAAAAGTACAAAATTGATTCACATCAAAAAACCCGGATTTTTGGAACCTTTTTTGCGCCGCGCCGTTGTTTGGGACGCAATCGATTACGCTCGGAGGAATGCCGAAAGTGGAGGCTTCCCTAAACGACATCGAATTGTTAGTTATCTGTGGCGGTCGGAGGTAGCAGTCGCCGCAGATAAATATGGGACGCCTACCGAGCCACAAGAGCTCATTGTAACGTTGGAGAGAGTTTCATGAAAAAGGCAATCATATTTGCGCTGGTCGGCCTGTCGCTCGCAAGCTGCACGCAGACCGAAAAGGGAGCTTCAATCGGCGCCGTTTCCGGTGCTGTCCTTGGCGGCGCTATCACGGGCAACGTTCGTGGCGCGGCAGTGGGTGCGGCAATCGGCGGCGTGGGCGGTGCCCTCATCGGCAATGCTTCCGAACCGGGCTATTGCTATTATCGCGACCAGTACGGTCAGCGTTACACGGCGCGTTGCCGCTAATCGCTTCGCGAAATACCGTTGCACAGAAGCCCCGGTCAACCGGGGCTTTTTGCGTTTTGGGCGGCAAAACACAAGCGCAAGGGTCCTCAAAGCCGTTTATTTATGATTAAATTGCAATGTTAACGGACAGGAAACGGGTTAGGGCGACAATAAAGGCTCAACCATAAAGCAGCTTATGCGAAGAACACGAACTAACCCGAAGACAGGTATTGCGTATCGGAAAGCTGGCACCGCGCTTGCGGTTGCTGTGACGTTCGCCCTGTATCCGGCGTTTACCCGTGATGCCTTTGCCTTCAAACTGTTCGGCATGCGCCTCTGGGGTTCGGAAGAACCCGAGGTCGAGGTTATCAACCCCGTCAAATACGCCGTCACGCTCGATGCCACGGACGCCGATAGTTCCCTGAAAGACAGCCTGGAAAACAGTTCGCTTCTTCTTGCCGACAAGGACAAACCGGCCTCCGGCGATCTTGGCCTTCTGATAAAGGCAAGAGACGACCGGGACAGGCTGATCGCGGCGCTTTATGAAAACGCCCGTTATGGCGGCATCGTCAAGGTCACCGTTGCCGGCAAGGATGTGGATAGCCTGCCGCCCAATCCGGTGTTCGATCATTCCGCTCCGGTACCCGTGGTCATTACGGTTACGCCCGGCCCGGTCTTCAAACTCGGCAATGTCAGGCTTGAAGGCGATGTCACCGGCCGCAACCTTGAGGAATATGGCCTGACGACCGGCGGCGACGCGGGTTCTCTCGCCATCATCCGCGCCGGCAACAAGCTGATCGATGATCTGAAGGCCGAAGGCCGTCCGCTTGCGAAGCTGACGAAACGCGAGGCCGTCGCCAACCACGCGACAAACACGGTGGACATTACCATGGCGGCCGAAGGCGGTCCCGTGGCGCCCCTCGGCACGGTGACCGTCACGGGTGAAAAAACCGTCGATGGCGATTTTATCCGCCGTTATTCGCGCCTCAATGGCGGCGAGCCCTATTCGCCGGAAAAACTGCGCAAGGCCGCCGACCGGCTGCGACAGCTCGGCGTCTTTTCCAGCCTGACCATCAAGGAAGCGGGAACGCTGGCGCGCGACGGCACCATTCCGCTTACCATCGAGGTTTCGGAAGGCAAGCACCGCTATTTCGGCGTCGGCGCGCAATATTCCACCACGGAAGGCATCGGCCTCCAGGGTTATTGGGGTCACCGGAACCTGTTCGGGCAGGCGGAATCGCTGCGTATCGAAGGTTCGGTTTCGCGCATCGCAGAGGCATCGAGCGTCGAAGGCATGGATTATTCGGCGGGTATCACTTTCACCAAGCCCGGCATGTTCAATCCACGCACCACCTTCAAGACCAGCCTGATTGCCAAGACCGAACATCCCGATACATACGATGCCAAGACCGTGACTGGTACGGCCGGTTTCGCCTACGAGCTGAACGATACCGATACAGCCGCAGCCGGCCTTGAGGTGCAATGGGCCGATACGGAAGACGCATTCGGCAAGAACGAATATCTCACCACCTCCATCCCGCTGGAATTCGTTCGTGATACACGCGACGACAAGCTCAACCCGACCGAAGGCTTTCGCGCCTCTGTGGCCGCCAAGCCGAGCTATGAAGCACTGAACGGCACCTTCTTTTCCTCTTTCGAAGGCTCCATTTCGGGCTACAAGGGACTTGGCGCCGAGGACAGGCTGATCATGGCCGGAAAGCTTTCCGGCGGCGTGCTGGTCGGTGGCAGCGATCTGCAGGACATACCCACCACCAGGCGCTTTTATGCCGGCGGCGGCGGATCGGTACGCGGCTACAGCTATCAGGAAATATCGCCCTATAATGCCGCCGGCGATGCGACGGGCGGCCGCTCCTATGTCGTCGGCTCCATCGAGGCCCGCATCAAGGTCACCGACACGATCGGCATCGTCCCCTTCATCGATGCGGGTGTGGTTTCGGAAGACGTGGCACCCGATTTTTCCGATATCCGGGCTGGCGCCGGTATCGGTCTGCGTTACGCGACGCCCTTCGGGCCTCTGCGTCTCGATGTCGCCATGCCGCTCGACAAATACGATGGTGGCAACAGTTTCGGCATTTATGCTGGCATCGGTCAGTCTTTTTAAACGCCGCAGTCGAACACCCTTGCAACAGAGTGTAGATTACCCTTTATGAAAACGTTGATTCGATTGCTGAAATGGCTGGGCTACGCTGCTTTGTGCGGGGTCGTGCTGGTGTTGCTTGCGGTTCTGTTCGTCGGTTTTACCCCGATGGGCGCAAGAATTGCCGCAAAGCAGATTTCATCGCTCGTTTCCACGCCCGATCAGGTAATCGAGATTTCGCCCCCGAGCGGCCTTTTGACCGGCCGCCTGCGGCTCGACAATGTCACCCTTTCAGACCGGCAGGGACCCTATGCCCGCGTGAACCAGATCGCCGTCGACTGGTCGCCGCTCTCGCTGCTTGCCGGCACCTTCCATGCCGACCGGGTCTCGGCCGGATCGATCGATGTCGAGCGCAAACCGCTCGCCCCGGAGCAGACATCGACCAAGAGCTCCGGCAATTCCTCGCTGCCGATCGAAATCGCCGTCGACAAGTTCAGCTTTCCAGATATCAGCCTCGGCCAATCGCTTCTCGGCCGTCCGTTCGACCTCAACGCGGAAGGCAACCTGACGGCTGCCCAGGACGATATGCGGCTATCGCTCACCGCCCATCGGCTCAATGCGCCGGATGCGGAGGTCAATGCCGACATCGCCTTCCTTCCGAATGAGAATGTCCTGAAGCTGAAAGCGGAGATGAAGGAGCCCGAAGGCGGTCTTCTCGCAACGCTGCTTTCGCTTCCGGGAACGCCTGCGGTGGCGATAGACCTCAACGGCGAAGGCCCGCTTTCCGACTGGACGGGTACGCTGCGCGGCAATGTCGCCGGCAACCCTGTCGTCAACGTCACCGGCCGCCACCTTCTTGCAGATGATGGCACCCGCCGTATCGAAATTGCAGGCGGCGGCCAGCCGGACCTGCTTCTGCCCCCGGCCTTCCGTCAGCTTTTTGCTGGCGAGACAAAGCTCGACGCAAATGCAACCCTTTCGCCACAGGGCCGCATCGAAATCGGCAGCAGCACGCTGGAGACCGGCACCCTGCTGGTGACGGCGTCAGGCACGGTCGATCCGAACGGTCAGAACGATCTCGCCGCCAATCTCATCGGCACCGCTGGCCCCGTGGATTTTCGCTGGCCGCTGGAGAATGGCGAGGTTCAGGCCCTCATCAACGGCCTTGATCTTTCCCTCAAGGGCGGTGCAGAGGCCGCGCATCTCAACACGACGGTATCCTTGCGCAGCCTTTCCCTGCCGCAAGGCAGGCTCGATGACGTCAAGGTGACGGCCGAAAGCGCCGATCTCAACATCGCCAATCGCAGCGGCACGATCGCGACGGTCCTGTCCGTGGCGCAATCCTCCTTCGTCAGCCCCGATATCGACCGGCTGGTGCGGGCGCCCCTCACCATCAAGGCGCCGCTCAGCCTCACTTCGTCAGCTATCGGCTTCGACGGCGCGATGCTGGAAAGCGCCAGTGTCGGTGGGACGTTGAACGGCAGTTTCGATCTCGCCGGCAATCGCCTGACCTCCAGCGTGCAGCTCTTCGCGCTACCCGCTACCCTTCCACCGGCCCTTGCGGAAAAGTTCGACACCACCATTGCCCTCCAGGGCGATATCGACGTGACCATCGGCGGACGCACCAGCCTTGAAAACCTCGTCGTCAAGTCGGGAACCATCGAAGCAACCGGCAATGTCGGCCTCGAAAACGATGCATTGAGCGCCAGCCTGACGGGTAAATTTCCCGCTCTTGAAAAACTGACGCCGCAGGCGAAGGGCGTCGCCGATTTTGCAATCGAGGCCAGCGGCGCGCTGGCAGCACCGGATTTCAACGTCACCCTGAGTTCCGAAAGCGCAATCCTTGCCGGGCGAACACTTGAATCGCTGAAGGTCAATGCAACGGGCAAGGCCGATCCCGCCGCGCCTCAGGCAAAGCTCACCGCCAGCGGCAGTCTCGACCGACAGAAGATCGACGCCAATGCCGATGTGGTGCAGACCGAAAACGGCACGGCCATCCCCGAGCTGCATGTGGCCGTGGGCCGGAATATCCTGAACGGGCAGCTGCAATTCTCGCAGCAATTCCTGCCATCGGGCAATCTCTCCTTCAATTTCCCCGATCTTGCCCTGCTCGCGGCCCTCGCCGCGCAGCAGGCGGATGGCGACATTGCCGGCGATATCGCCCTGAGCAACGCCAATGGCCGAATTGCCGCGACGATCAAGGCCAATGGCAACAGCATCCGCCAGGGAACGACAACGATCTCGAAACTCGCCGCCGATATTTCCATCGACGATCTTCAGGCTCTCGCCATCAATGGCAAGGTCAGCGCCGATAGCGTCAATGCCGGCGCCGCCGCGATATCGGGCCTGAATGCCACCATCGGCCATTCCGGCACGACGACCCAGTTCGACGTCAATGGCCGTTACGACAATGCGCCGCTCGTGGTAAAGGGCAGCGCTGAGACCGGCGGATCGCCGATGACAGTGCGCGTCGACGCCTTTTCCGCCGCCCCCAAGGGCATTGCGGTTCGCCTTGAGAAACCGAGCACCATCGCCATCCAGAACGGCACGGCCCGTATCTCAGATCTGACCATCATCACAGGTGAAGGGCGCGTTGAGGTCAACGGCAGCGCCGGATCGACGCTCGACATCAATGCCGATATCCGTTCGCTGCCCGCCAGTCTCGCAAATGCCTTCGCCACCGGACTGGATGCGGCAGGCAGCATCTCCGGCACGGTGAGCGCCAAGGGTGCGGCATCGAACCCCGCGGTCGATTATAATCTGAACTGGACCAATGCCGAGGTCGCGCAGACACGTTCGGCAGGCCTCGCCGCGCTCGGCATCAAGGCGAACGGCCGCTTTGCCGGCGGCACCTTGCAGATCGACACCAATGTATCCGGCCAGGGCGGCATGTCGCTGTCCGGCGGCGGCTCGCTCGGCATCGCCGGCAATCGTCCGCTTTCCATGGCGTTTTCCGGCAGACTGCCCTTCTCCGCCGTCGCGGCGCAAACCGCATCGCAGGGCCTCGATGTGGACGGCACCGCCGCCATCGATGTGAAGATTTCCGGCAGCGCTTCCGCACCTGTCGTTACCGGCAGCATCACCACCGATGGTACGCGCCTGACCGATGTGCGCCGGAACCTGACCATCAACGATCTGGGCGCCACCATCACCTTCGACCGCGACCGCGCCGTCATTTCGCGACTGACGGGCAAGCTGGCGGGCGGCGGAACGATCTCGGGAACCGGCAGCGTCGGCATAGCCGGTGGTTCTGGTTTCCCCGCCGATATATCGATCACGCTCAATCGCGCCGGTTATAATGACGGCACGCTGGTGACGACGGTGGTGAGCGGCACGCTGACGTTGAAGGGCCCGCTGCTGAATTCTCCCGTGCTGGGCGGCAACCTGACGCTGGACAGAAGCGCCATCACCATTCCGGAAAAGCTTCCGGCCTCGCTGACGGAAATCGATGTCAAGCACAAGAACGCCCCGCCGAAGGTGCGCGCGCAGGCCAAGGCGCTCGGGGCTGATCAGGGCGGCAGCGGCAGTTCGTCCACCATCAATCTCGATCTGCAGGTGAACGCACCGAGCGGCATCTTCGTACGCGGACGCGGCATCGATGCGGAACTCACGGGCAATCTGACGATCCGTGGCACGGCAGCCGTTCCGGTCATTTCCGGCGGCTTCGAAATGCGCCGTGGCCGGCTCGAAATCCTCACTCGCCGCCTCGATTTCACCACCGGCAATATCAGTTTCGGCGGCGGCCTCGTTCCGGTCCTCGATATGAAGGCGGACTCGACGGTCGGCTCGACGACCATCACGGTGGCCGTTTCCGGCAACGCCAACGATCCGACCTTTGCTTTCTCCTCGGCACCGGCCCTGCCGCAGGATGAAGTTATGGCGCAGCTGATCTTCGGCCAGTCCATGTCGAAACTCTCGGCTCTGCAAATCGCAAGGCTGGCCGATGCCGCCGCCCAGTTGGCAGGCGGGCGTTCCACTTCGCTGTTCGACAAGCTCAGAAGCAATCTCGGCGTCGACGATCTCGATATTTCGACCGATTCCGAAGGACAGGCCCGTGTTTCGGCCGGTAAATATCTGAACGAAAGAACCTATCTCGAGCTACAGCAAAGCGGCGAATCCGGCGCAAAAGCCATCATCAACCTCGATGTCGGACGGGGTGTGAAGCTACGCGGGGAAGCGGGTGGCGATGGCGAAGGCGCAGCCGGCATATTTTATGAAAAGGAATATTAGCATTTCCAGTAAAAGTGCGTGGCGGTTTTTACATCCGGACAATGCGTAAAATACTCTAGGGCCACTTCGCATTTAGGTTTGCGAAACCATCTGATGATACAAATCATCCATTGAAGACGGAAATATTGTTTCCGGCTGTTCAGGCACCAGGCAGAACGCCAAATCCGCATATGCAAGTGTCGGTGCACTTGCGCCGGCCTCCACAGCGAGCATTGGGAAGAATTCTGATGGCAATGATTAACTCTACCAATTTTGGCGGTGAGACGCTCGAAATCATCGCGTTCCGCCTGCATGATCAGGAATTCTGCGTGAAGACGACGACCATCCGCGAAATTCGCGGCTGGGCGCCTTCTACGCCCATTCCCCACGCGCCGAAAGACGTCATCGGCGTCATGAACCTGCGCGGCTCTGTTATTCCGATCATCGATCTGGCTCACAAGCTCGGCATGAAGAGCACTGTCGCCAATGAGAGAAGCGCCATCGTGGTGGCGGAAGTGCACAACATGGTCATCGGCATGCTCGTCGACCGCGTTTCCGACATTCTGACGATCCCGGCAAACCAGGTTCAGCCGGTTCCGGAAATATCGGCTTCCTTCGACAAGTCCTATTCGGAAGGCATCATCGCCAACGAACACGGCATGATCTGCTTCCTGAACCTTGCGAAAATGTTCAAGGGAACCGAAGCGGAAGATCTCGCGGCCTAATCAGGCCTTTTCGGCTGGCCACGCCACACGAAGACTATCGATCAATCCAGACCGCCGGCGCTTCCTGCCCGGCGGTTTTGTTTTTACTCTTTACGTCGCCTTACTAAATAAGAACATTTTAATATTATAGATATCTAATATTAAAAGCCGTGGAGCAGTATCACGCCGGCAGGAATTTCACGCTGGCCCAATACCTGACCGAGGTGGAGAGACGGAAGTGCCTGCATTGCTGCCTTCGGCGGCAAACCTGTTCGTTGTTCAACATGATACGACGTGGACCGCATATCCTGTGCGGCTCACCGCGCCGTGGGCCGTTTTTGGGGGACGTATAATGCTGGGGTTAGGGAAAAGCGCAGATAACAGAAATATACTCGATGCCATATCGAGATCGCAGGCGGTCATAGAATTCGATCTCAAGGGTAATATCCTCACCGCGAATAAAAATTTCTGCACAGCGCTGGGTTATGATCTCACCGAGATCGTCGGCAAGCACCATCGCATCTTCTGCGACAGCGAGCTTGCCGGGTCGCGGGCCTATCAGGAATTCTGGGAGTCTCTCGCCCGTGGCGAGTTCCAGGCCAGGGAATATCGCCGTATCCGCAAGGACGGCTCGGTCATCTGGATCGAGGCCTCTTACAACCCGGTTTTCCGTTCCGGCAAACCCTATAAGGTCGTGAAGATCGCCACCGACATCACCGCCAAGAAAATCAGGGCCGTGGACGATGCGGGCAAGCTGGAGGCGCTCTCCCGTTCGCAGGCCACCATCGAGTTTTTCCCGGATGGCACCATCATCACCGCCAACCCGAATTTCTGCGCCACGGTGAATTACGACCTCAAGGAAATCGAGGGCAGGCATCACCGCATCTTCTGCGATCCGGCCTATGCCGCCTCGCCCGCCTATGGCAATTTCTGGCCGCGACTGGCGGCAGGGGAATTCATCTCGGATGAATTTGTCCGCTATGGAAAGAACGGCAAGGAAATATGGATCCAGGCTGCCTATAATCCGGTGCTGGACGAAGCGGGCAAGGTTGTCAAAGTGGTGAAATTCGCCACGGATGTCACGCCGCGCATGAGCGCCATCAGTGTGCTTGCCGATGCCCTGCGGGCGCTGGCCGAAGGTGATCTTGTGCAGCGCCTCGACAACAGCTTCGTGCCCAGCATGGAGAAGCTGCGCGCGGACTTCAACGAAGTCGTCGCCAAGCTGCAGGCCACCATGCAGACTATCGCCCATAATGCCTCGACAATCGCTTCGGGCTCCGGCGAAATCCGCATCGCTGCCGATCAGCTTTCGCAGCGCACCGAACAGCAGGCCGCCTCGCTGGAAGAGACAGCAGCCGCGCTGGAGGAAATCACAACCACCGTTACCGATGCCAGCCGGCGCGCCGGCGAGGCCGGAAAGCTGGTGCTGCGAACGAGAGAACATGCCGAACATTCCGGCGATATCGTCCAGCAGGCAATTTCCGCCATGGATGCGATTTCGCGGTCCTCGGGTGAAATCACCAATATCATCGGCGTCATTGACGACATCGCCTTCCAGACCAATCTTCTGGCCCTCAATGCGGGTGTCGAAGCCGCCCGGGCCGGCGAAGCGGGCAAGGGTTTCGCCGTTGTGGCGCAGGAGGTCCGCGAACTCGCACAACGGTCCGCCGTTGCGGCCAAGGAAATCAAATCCCTCATCAACACCTCCCGCGAGCAGGTCGCCAACGGTGTGGATCTGGTGGGCAGAACCGGCGGCGCGCTCCGGGATATCCAGTCGCAGATGAGCGAGATCGACACCAATGTCTCGGCGATCGTTGAAGCCTCGCGCGAGCAGGCGAACGGTCTCAGCGAAATCAATCAGGCCGTCAACGTCATGGATCAGGCCACCCAGAAAAACGCCGCCATGGTGGAGGAAACCACCGCCGCCAGCCACGGCCTCGCCACGGAAGCGGAAAATCTGCACGAATTGCTGCGGCAGTTCAGAATATCCCACGAGGCATCGCCCGCCCGCCCGGCCGACAAAAAACCGGCCGTCGTCACCCGGCTCCCGACGCCGCAACCGCGATATGCCGCCGCGCCAAGGTCTCACGGAAACGCAGCAGCCGAATGGGCGGAGTTCTAGGCCCGCTCTGAAGCCAAGGGCCGCCGGGAAACGGCGGCCTTAATGTTATAGAAGGATACGATCCGCCCGGGTGAAGATTTCAAAATCCTCACCCCGCACCAGCGCCACAAGTGTGACACCCGAACTCTCGGCCGTTTCGATGGCAAGCGCCGTGGGCGCGGAGATCGCCGCCAGAATGGGGCTGCCAAGAATGGCGGTCTTCTGGACCATTTCCACCGACAGTCGGCTGGTGACCACCACAATGCCCGTATCGGGCGATAGGTCCGCATTGACGACCGCACCTGCGAGCTTATCGAGCGCATTGTGCCGGCCGACATCTTCGCGGACAGCAAGCAGCCCTTTTTGAGGATTGTAGAAACCCGCGCCGTGAACTGCCCTTGTTTCGCGATTGAGGCTTTGCGCTTCATTCAGCGCTTTCACCGCAGCAACGATGTCATCTCCGTCAATGGAGACTTCCACGCCGCTCAACTCCGGTACCACGCGGACCGCCTGTTCTATGGATTCAATGCCACAAAGACCGCAGCCGACGGGGCCTGCCATATGCCGCCGTCTTGCCCTCAGCGCATCCGCATTGGCATCCTGCAAATCCACCTGAACATCGAAGCCCTGCCCGGCCTCGATCACCTCGATGGAACGGATTTCTGCCCTTGTGGATATGATGCCTTCCGTAAGACTGAAACCGACCGCGAAATCGACAAGATCAGCGGGGCTGGCCATCATCACGGCATGGGTGCTGCCGCCATAGGAAAAGGCAACCGGCACCTCCTCCGGCACCGCCCTCTCGCCCTCCACTATGACCCCTTCGCGCAAAGCGGTTCTTGCGACCCTCCGGTAACTTGCCTTTGCCGACACCCGATCACTCCTCCATGACGAAAATTCGCTTCGTCTCTCTCACGATCTCAAAGCAGCATTTCTTCCCGGTATCACATCTAACCGAAAGCCCTGAAAATCGGAATCGGTTTCCCGGGTGCGCCCGTTGAAGGGGCTCCTTGCCTCACCCATTTTCCGCACGTGCACCACTGATGCCTTCCCGCCAACGCCGTTCGGAAGCTCAGACCGGGCCGGGTGAGGGGCGTCTGTGCGAAAGCAGCCATGCTTCGCCTGATATGGGGAGACAACCGCCCAAACAAAAAAGCGACCGAAACGGCCGCTTTCTGCTTTAGGTTTTTTGTGGGCAGTCATTCTTTCGAACCCGCCCGGTGCTTTCAAGCAGCGACGAGAACCTCATGCAGGTTCGTCAGTTCATAAAGATGCTTTTCAAGCTTGGTCAGGTGTTCGTGGTGATGATTGCCCTCTTCGATTTCGGCCTTGGCCGCATCGATACGCTTCTGCAGCGTGTCGGGGGACATGTCATCGGCCGAAACGGCGGATTCGGCGAGAAGCGTGCAGCCGGTCGGCAGAATATCGGCAAAACCACCGAAGACGACATATTTATGCGTCTCGCCGGAAGCGAACTTCACCGTTACCAGGCCCGGCTTGATCGTGGTCATCGTCGGCGCATGATTGGCCAGAACGGTCATTTCACCCAGCGTAGCCGGGATGACGACTTCCGTAACCGTTTCGGAAACGAGCAGACGCTCCGGGGAAACGAGATCGAATTTGAAACTGTCAGCCATGGCTATTCACTTCTTTTCAATTACGCGGGCGTCACGGACTTGTCTTCTACAACGCAGGCGAAAGCCGTCCGGTTTCGCCACCATTGTTGGCAGGGCGCGCAGCTAAAGCCACGCGCCCGCCAATTCATGATCAGGCAGCCTCGGCAGCCAGCTTCTTTGCCTTTTCGATGGCTTCTTCCATCGAACCGACCATGTAGAAAGCAGCTTCCGGCAGGTTGTCATACTCGCCGTTGACCAGGCCCTTGAAGCCCTTGATCGTGTCTTCGAGAGCGACCAGCTTGCCTGGCGAACCGGTGAAGACTTCAGCAACGAAGAACGGCTGCGACAGGAAACGCTCGATCTTGCGGGCGCGGGCAACCGTCAGCTTGTCTTCTTCCGACAGTTCGTCCATGCCGAGGATGGCGATGATGTCCTGCAGAGCCTTGTAGCGCTGCAGGGTCGACTGAACCTTACGAGCCACTTCATAGTGCTCTTCGCCGACGATCATCGGGTCAAGCATACGCGAGGTGGAGTCGAGCGGGTCAACAGCCGGGTAGATACCCTTTTCAGCGATCGAACGCGACAGAACCGTCGTTGCGTCAAGGTGGGCGAACGAGGTGGCAGGTGCCGGGTCGGTCAGGTCGTCGGCGGGAACGTAAATGGCCTGAACCGAGGTGATCGAACCCTTGGTCGTGGTGGTGATGCGTTCCTGCATCTGGCCCATGTCGGTTGCGAGCGTCGGCTGGTAGCCCACGGCCGAAGGAATACGGCCGAGCAGAGCCGACACTTCCGAACCAGCCTGCGTGAAGCGGAAGATATTGTCCACGAAGAACAGAACGTCCTGGCCTTCGTCACGGAAGTTTTCAGCGATCGTCAGACCGGTCAGAGCGACGCGAGCGCGGGCGCCCGGCGGTTCGTTCATCTGGCCGTAAACGAGTGCTGCCTTGGAGCCTTCGCCGCCGCCGAGCTTGTTGACGTTCGACTCGATCATTTCGTGATAGAGGTCGTTACCTTCACGGGTACGCTCACCAACACCGGCGAATACCGAGTAACCGCCGTGCGCCTTGGCGACGTTGTTGATCAGTTCCATGATGAGAACCGTCTTGCCAACGCCGGCGCCGCCGAACAGGCCGATCTTGCCGCCCTTGGCGTAAGGAGCCAGAAGGTCGACGACCTTGATGCCGGTGACGAGGATCTGTGCTTCCGTCGACTGCTCGACATAGGCCGGCGCGTCCTGGTGGATGGCGCGCTTGGAAGCGGTAACGATCGGACCGGCTTCGTCAACCGGCTCACCGATGACATTCATGATACGGCCGAGCGTTTCCGGACCAACCGGAACGGAGATCGGTGCACCCGTGTTGACGACGCCCTGACCGCGAACCAGACCTTCGGTCGAGTCCATGGCGATCGTGCGAACGACGTTTTCGCCGAGATGCTGCGCGACTTCCAGAACGAGGCGGTTGCCATTGTTCTCGGTTTCGAGCGCGTTCAGGATCGGAGGCAGTTCGCCTTCGAACGCCACGTCGACAACAGCGCCGATAACCTGGGTAACCTTGCCCGCGCCGTTCACCGCTGCGGTTTTCTTGGGGGTAGCTGCCTTAGCCATTATCCTTACCCTCTTTCCTTACCTCAGAGCGCTTCCGCGCCCGAAATGATTTCAATGAGTTCCTTGGTGATCTGAGCCTGACGCTGACGGTTGTAGGAAAGCGTCAGCTTGTTGATCATCTCACCGGCATTGCGCGTTGCATTGTCCATCGCGCTCATCTTGGCGCCCATTTCACCGGCAACGTTTTCGAGCAGAGCCCGGAAAACCTGAACCGAAATGTTGCGCGGAATAAGGTCTTCCAGAATAGAAGCCGCATCCGGCTCATATTCGTAGACGGCGTTCTGCGTTGCGGCATCCTCTTCCACAACAGGCGTTGCGGCCGGAATGAGCTGCAGACCGGTCGGGATCTGGCTGATGACGGACTTGAATTCCGAGTAGATCAGCGTGCAGACATCGAACTCACCGGCGTTGAAGAGCGAGATCACCTTCTTGGCGATCTGGTCGGCGTTTTCAAAACCGACCTTCTTCACGTCGCGCAGTTCGATGCGCTCGATGATGTTGGCTGCAAATTCGCGGCGAAGGCTGTCGTAACCCTTCTTGCCAACCGTGATGATCTTGACCGTCTTGCCTTCCGAAATCAGCTTGCGGGCGTGATCGCGGGCAAAACGGGAAATCTGCGAGTTGAAACCGCCGCAAAGGCCACGTTCAGCCGTGCAGACGACGAGCAGGTGCACGTCGTCCTTGCCGGTGCCGGTCATCAGCGCCGGAGCAACGTCCGCCTCGACCGCCTTGGCGATGTTGGCGAGTACGGCGCTCATGCGCTGAGAATAAGGCCGGGCGGCCTCCGCAGCTTCCTGGGCGCGCCGAAGCTTCGCCGCGGCGACCATTTTCATCGCCTTGGTAATCTTCTGCGTCGCCTTTACGGAGGCAATGCGGTTTTTCAGATCCTTTAGTGAAGGCATCCGTTATCCGTCCGAGTAAAAGAGCCCTGATTACGAGAAAGACTTGGCGAAGCTATCAAGAGCGCCCTTGAGCTTGCCCTTGGTATCGTCGCTGATAGCCTTTTCCGTGCGGATGGTGTCGAGGATCGCCTTGCCTTCCGAGCGGAGGTAGGAAAGCAGACCCTGCTCGAACTTGCCGACCTGTGCGACCGGAACCTTGTCGAGGTAGCCGTTGACACCGGCAAAGATCACCGCAACCTGCTCTTCCGTCTTGAGCGGAGAGAACTGCGGCTGCTTCAGAAGCTCGGTCAGGCGGGCGCCGCGGTTGAGCAGGCGCTGCGTGGAAGCGTCGAGGTCCGAACCGAACTGGGCGAAGGCGGCCATTTCGCGATACTGGGCGAGTTCACCCTTGATCGAGCCGGCAACCTGCTTCATCGCCTTGATCTGGGCGGCGGAGCCAACGCGCGAAACCGACAGACCGACGTTAACGGCCGGGCGGATACCCTGATAGAACAGGTCGGTTTCAAGGAAGATCTGGCCGTCGGTGATCGAGATCACGTTGGTCGGAATAAAGGCCGAAACGTCGTTACCCTGCGTTTCGATGACCGGCAGAGCCGTCAGCGAACCGGCGCCCATTTCGTCGGAGAGCTTTGCAGCGCGCTCGAGAAGACGGGAGTGGAGGTAGAAAACGTCACCCGGATAAGCTTCGCGGCCCGGAGGACGACGCAGCAGAAGCGACATCTGACGATAGGCAACGGCCTGCTTGGAAAGGTCGTCGTAGCCGATGAGAGCGTGCTTGCCGTTGTCACGGAAGTACTCGCCCATGGCGCAGCCGGCGAACGGAGCGAGGTACTGCATCGGAGCCGGATCGGAAGCGGTGGCCGCAACGATGATCGAGTACTGCAGTGCACCGCGCTCTTCCAGAACCTTCACGAACTGGGCGACGGTCGAACGCTTCTGACCGATAGCGACGTAGACGCAATAAAGCTTGTCGCCATCCGGGCCATTGTCGTGAATGGCCTTCTGGTTCAGGATCGTGTCGAGAATGATGGCGGTCTTGCCGGTCTGGCGGTCGCCGATGACGAGCTCGCGCTGGCCGCGGCCAACCGGGATGAGCGCATCGATGGCCTTGAGGCCGGTCGACATCGGCTCATGAACCGACTTGCGCGGAATGATGCCGGGAGCCTTGACGTCAACGCGCGAACGCTTGGCGGCATTAATCGGGCCCTTGCCGTCGATCGGGTTGCCGAGCGCGTCAACGACGCGGCCGAGCAGTTCCGGACCGACAGGAACGTCAACGATAGCGCCAGTCCGCTTTACGGTGTCGCCTTCCTTGATGTCACGGTCCGAACCGAAGATAACCACACCGACGTTGTCGGCTTCGAGGTTGAGCGCCATGCCGCGAATGCCGCCGGGAAACTCGACCATTTCGCCGGCCTGAACATTGTCGAGGCCATAGACGCGGGCGATACCGTCACCGACGGAAAGCACCTGACCGACTTCCGAGACTTCCGCCTCGTTGCCGAAATTTTTGATTTGATCTTTCAGAATTGCGGAAATTTCCGCGGCGCGGATATCCATCAGCCAACCTCTTTCAGTGCAAGCTTAAGGGTGGAAAGTTTGGTGCGAAGAGACGTATCGATCTGGCGAGAGCCGACCTTGACGATCAGGCCGCCGAGGATCGACGGATCGACGGTAACGGAAACCGCCACATCCTTGCCGGTAACGCTCTTCAGCGCCGCCTTCAGTTCAGTTTCCTGCGCCTCGTCGAGCGCATGTGCCGAGGTAACCTCGGCGGTGATTTCGCCGCGGTGGGCAGCGGCAATGGTGCGGTAGGCGCGGATCATACCGGGAACGGCAAAGAGACGGCGGTTATTCGCAACGACCTTGAGGAAATTGAGCGCGAGACCGGCAATGCCGGCCTTTTCGCAGATCGCGGTGATTGCCTTGAACTGATCCTCGGCGGAAAACACCGGGCTCGCAACCAGACGCTTCAAATCGTCGCTTTCGTCGAGAAGTGCGCCGAACTTATCCAGATCGGCCTGAACCGCTTCGACCGCACCCGCTTCCAAAGCAAGCTCGAAAAGCGACGACGCATACCTTTCCGCTACACCGGATGTTCCATGGGAGGTGTCTGCCACGGGCACTTTTTCCCTGCTAATCGTCCAAGACCATCAGCGATGGGGCTCCACCGCATCAAATTCTTGAAATCGTTTCAATTTCCCCGAAAAAGACCGGAATTCCCCCCTGCCTTTTCCCAATTTCGCGGTCCGTCTAGCATAGGACGCCGGGACTCGCAACACGCGTAATAGCGGAAAGCGCCGTTTGGGCAAGGGGGAATGCGTTTAAATTTTCCGATTTCGCCCAGGATGCGGCATCTGTGCGTCACAAAAGGCAAAAAGCCCGCTTCAGACCAGCCCGAACACGTAGCTCAACGACAGTGCAGCGAGCAGAAAGTGTACAACCAGAAGTAAGAAATTCCGCATGGTTGCGCCACCATCGGAGAGTATGGAGAGAATGCCGCCAAAGACACTGAGGCCGAAAGCCGCCCCAAAGGCGAGATAGACCATGGGCTGCGCGAGAAGCAGGGCGGCGGCGCCGAGACCGAGATAGAACCCGGCAAGCGACGAGCGCACGAGTGCATAACCATCCCTGCGCTCACCCGCCGGCTGGAGACCGAAGGCACGAAGCGTAATACCCGGCGCAAACATGAAAAAAAGGCCCATCACGGCCGAAACCACCGCCGCTCCGAAGGCCAGCTGCTCGCCGAACTCGGCGGGAAAATAAAACTCCATCTCGTTCCCCAAATCATTTTGACTGCCTGCTGCGTTATGACACGGTCATGACAGCGGGAAAACGCCCCGGCGGCAAAGTTCAAAGGAAACTTTGCGGGTCGATATCGAGCTGCACATGCACGCTGCCGCGCTCTTTCGGGCCATTGGCCAGAAGCGTGCGGAGAAAAGACTGCATGTCGGAATTGCGCCGCCCGTGCACCAGCAGGCGGAAACGGTGGCGACCGCGGATGAGCGCGAGCGGCGCTTCCGCCGGGCCGAGCAGCATGATGCCGGCAACTTGCGGGGCTGCGGCCCTTAAACCACGGGCATGGGTTTCCGCTTCCCCGCGCGTATCGGCCGAAACGATGATCGAGGCAAGCCGTCCGAAAGGCGGCAGAACGGCTTTTTCCCGCTCCACGATTTCCCTTTCGTAGAAGGCCGATGCATCGCCCGAAACGATGGCCTGCATGACGGGATGCTGCGGCTGATAGGTCTGCAACAGGCCATGGCTCTTCAACCCCGTTCGCCCGGCGCGCCCCGTCACCTGCGACAGCAGCTGAAACGTTCGCTCCGCAGCACGCGGATCGCCATTGGCAAGGCCGAGATCGGCATCGACGATGCCCACAAGTGTCATCAGCGGAAAATTATGTCCCTTGGCGACGAGCTGCGTGCCGATCACGATATCAGCCTCGCCCTTGACGATCGCCTCCAGCTCCAGCCGCAGGCGCTTGACGCCCATGAGATCTGAAGAGAGCACGATGGTGCGGGCTTCCGGGAAATGTTTCTCCACCTCCTCGGCAATGCGCTCCACACCCGGCCCGCAGGCCACCAGATGATCGAAGGTGCCGCATTCCGGGCAATGATCGGGCGTCGGCTCGTTGTGGCCGCACTGGTGGCACTGCAATTGATTGCGGAACCGGTGCTCCACCAGCCAGCTGGAACATTGCGGGCATTGGAAACGGTGGCCGCAGACCCGGCAGAGCGTCAGCGGCGCATAACCGCGACGATTGAGGAACAGCAGCGCCTGCTCACCCTTTTCGATGGTCTTGCCAATGCCGCGCAGCAGGACGGGTGACAGAAACCCTCCCCTCTCCGGCGGATGACGCCGCATATCGACAAGATGCAGGTCAGGCATTGCCGCATCGCCGAACCGCGTATGCAGGTGAATAGTGTTGTAACGCCCCGAGCTGCCATTAACCTGGCTTTCCACCGAAGGCGTGGCCGAAACCAGCACGACCGGAAATTCGGCGATCCGCGCCCTCACCACCGCCATGTCGCGGGCATTATAGAAGACGCGGTCTTCCTGCTTATAGGCGGGGTCGTGCTCTTCATCGACGATGATGAGACCGAGATTGTCGAAGGGCAGGAAAAGTGCCGAGCGCGCGCCGGCCACCACCTTCACTTCGCCCGTCACCGCCTGCCGCCAGACTTTTTCGCGCATGCGCGGTGACAGGTCCGAATGCCATTCCGCCGGTTTCGCACCGAAACGGTCCTGAAAACGCTCAAGAAAGGCCGCCGTCAGCGCAATTTCGGGCAGCAGGATGAGAACCTGCTTGCCCTGCCGGAGCGTCTCGGCCACCGCCTCAAAATAGACCTCGGTTTTCCCAGAACCTGTGACGCCGTCGATCAGCGAAACATGAAAGCCGCCCTTGCGCACATCCTCGAGTATTTCCGAAGCGGCCTGTTTCTGCGGGCCTTCCAGACGCGGCTCGACATAATCAGGATCGGGTTCGGCCACGACAGGCGGCGCCGGCAGAAACACCGTCTCGAACACGCCCTGCTTGACGAGACCATCGATTACGCTGGTCGAAACGCCGGCGGCATGGGCAAGCCCGCTCTTCGTCCAGCCATGCCCTTCAGCCGCCAGTTCCATAACCCGCTCGCGGGCGGGGGTCAGGCGCTCCGGCCGGCCTTCGGTCAGCCGCAGCCCCTCGATCATCGGTTCGGGATCGAAGGCCGCGGGGGCTCTGAGCGCCATGCGGGCCACGAGGCCGGGCGGAGAAAGCGTATAGGCGGCGACCCAGTCCACAAAGCGGCGCATTTCCGCCTTCAGCGGCGGGCACTCGAAACTTTTGGTGATGGGCCGCAGCTTCTTCGGATCGACGCCCTTCTCGCCCGCATCGTCCCACACCACGCCGAAGACTTGTCGGGGGCCGAGCGGTACCTGCACGACGGAACCGGTCTCCACCACCATATCCTCGGGCACCGAATAGCTGTAGGGCCCGGGCGCCGGCATGGGCACGAGAACGGGCACCGTGCGCGTGGGCGACGGCGGGTCGAACAGAGCCCCAAACAGATCGGACGAATCTTTTGCCATGATGTGGCGACCATGCCCCGGCGACAGGAAAAAGGAAACCGCCCGGATGTAGTGGGCGCGCCTTGCAAAGTCTACCTCTTAACCAAATGCTGACCATAAGCGCATAGTTTCGAAGCATGGAATGGAGCGCCGCGTGACCGAAATCCTGACATTTGCCCAAGCCGATCTTCTCGATGAGCGCCAGTCCTGGCTCTCCGCCCTCGCGGGCGAACGCCGGCTTTCGGACAATACCGTCGAGGCCTATGAGCGCGATACCCGGCAATTTCTGACATTCCTGACAGGATATATCGGCAAACCGGCCTCCATCACCGATATTGCCGATCTGCGTCCGGTCGATCTTCGCGCCTTTCTGGCAAACCGGCGCAAGGAAGGCGCCGGCGCACGTTCGCTGGGCAGGCATCTGGCAGGCCTGCGCTCCCTGCTCCATCACCTGCAGAAAAAAGGTCTGGTGAACGCCGCAGGCGCCACCGCCATGCGCGCGCCCAAACAGCCGAAATCGCTACCGAAACCGCTGACCGACCGGCAGGCGCTGAAAATCACCACGAGTGAAGCGCAATTGAACGACGAACCATGGATCGCCGCCCGCAATGCCGCGGTTCTTTCACTGCTTTATGGCTGCGGCCTTCGCATTTCCGAGGCGCTCGGTCTTACCCCGGCCGATTTCCCGCCCGGCGCCCGCAGCCTGCGCATTACCGGCAAAGGCAACAAGACGCGGATTGTGCCCCTGCTGGCGGTGGTGACGGAAGCCGTCGATACCTACAGGAAGCTTTGCCCCTATGCCCTGTCGGCGGATGAGCCCATGTTCCTCGGCGCACGCGGCGGAAAGCTGCAGCCCGCCATCGTCCAGAGGGAAATGCAGAAACTGCGCGGCGCTTTCGGCCTGCCGGAAAACGCCACGCCGCATGCGCTGCGCCACTCCTTCGCCACGCACCTTCTCGCCGGCGGCGGCGACCTGCGCACGATTCAGGAACTGCTCGGCCATGCGAGCCTATCCACTACGCAGGTTTATACCGGGGTCGACACTACGAGACTGCTGGAAATCTACGACAACGCCCATCCGCGCGCATGAAGCAGGAAATGGTTAACCATAATAATTAACCAGACATCCAAGCCGCCGTTCTATAAGCGAACGACAACCGGATTGGACCGATGCACAGCCTGATAAAACCGCAAAATCTCACCGCCACCCTGATGGGCAAGACCGGCGACGCCCTGCTGTGGCTGCTTGCCGCCCTGCATGTCACCGCCGTCGCAATCCTGCTCATGACCTTGCTTTCGCTGGGGCAAGCGGAAGCCGCGCAACAGCAGATCACCTGCACCGGCAGTGACATTCTCGTGGAGATGCGCAAGACCGATCCGCAAGCCTTCGCAAAGATCGAGCAGGAAGCGGCCGCGATCCCGAACGGCAAGGGCAATTTCTGGCGCATCGAAAAGGCGGGAACGCCCACGTCCTATCTTCTCGGCACCATGCATGTCACCGATCCGCGTGTTCTGGAAATGCCTGCCGCCGCCAGCCCCGCCTTCGAAAAAGCCGCGACGGTGATCGTTGAATCGGACGAAATCGTCGATGACAAGAAGGTCGCGGCGTCGCTGCTGAGCAAGCCCGAACTCACCATGTTTCTGGATGGCAAATCGATCACCGACATCCTGTCGCCGGAAAATGTCGCGCGTCTGGAAAAGGGCCTCAAGGAGCGCGGTATTCCGCTGAACGCCGTATCACGCATGAAACCGTGGATGCTTTCGAGCTTCGTCGCCCTTCCCGCCTGTGAGTTCGCCCGCAAGGCAACAGGCCTCTCCTTTCTGGACAAGAAGCTGGCCGAAGATGCCATTGCAGATGGAAAACACCTTGTCGGGCTGGAGACAATGGTGGAACAGCTGACGGCCATGTCGGAGCTGCCGATGGAATTTCATCTTCAGGCGCTGATCGAAACGCTCGAACTGGGCGACCGCATGGATGACATCATGACAACCATGACCGATCTCTATGTCGCCGGCGATATCGGCATGACCATGCCCATGCTGAAGAGCCTGGACCCCAAGAAGGCCGCAGCGGAAAGCGAACAGGGCTACGCCGCCTTCGAGCAGCGTATCATCACCGACCGCAACCACGTCATGGCGGAACGTGCGGCCCCCGAGCTTGCCAAGGGCAATGTCTTCATGGCCGTCGGTGCACTGCATTTGCCGGGCGAGGAAGGCCTTGTCGAATTGCTGCGCGCGGAAGGCTTCACCCTCACGCGGGTCGATTGACCGGCTCACTCCCGATGCTGACAGGCCGGACATTGGCGCAGAACGGCCGCATCGTCGCCGGCACGATGCGGCGGTGAAACGGTCCGACGACAAGAAGATAAAGCCGCCCAAACAGGTTCTTGCGCCTGACGATGGTGGTGACACTCACCAGCTGGCTGTTTTCCTTCTCTTCGAGATCGAAGACGATCCGGAAATCAAGATGGCGGTCGTCGAAGCCGAGCACAGTCCGCTGTGGCGTGGAGGACAGGACTGGAAAACCACCCGCCGACGTCCCAGCCACCATTTCGACCGTTCTTAAACCGAAAAGCGCCACCACGCGGTTTCGAAGTGCCATAAGGCTGCGGATCCATGCAGGAGGATGATCGAGAAGGAGCCTGCTCACATCGAGTGAGGACGGCTCCGGCGTCACCATCTCTCCCTGATAGCGATCCCGCCAGTCTGCGCCCGGTAATATGTCTTCGATATCCTGCATTCCTGAACCCCGGCCGCGCCATGCGGCAGGGGTCACCTTCCTCTTTTTCCGAGGAACCGGAAACGCGACAAACCGCCGCTTAGCCGTGCGTCATGCGCTTCAGGACATTGGTGCGCCAGTAGAACTGGTGAACCAGAACGGCGACGACGTGACCGGCGATCAACACCCACATCAGCGCCTTGAATGGTCCGGAATGCAACTGCCCGGCCGGCTGAGCACCGAAGTAATAAGCGGCAATACCGGACAGGGGCAGGACGAGGAATAGGGCATAAAAGGTGAAATGCGCCAGCTTCGCCGCAATCTGAAACGGTCGCGGTTCTTCGGCCGGATGCGGCGGCACGCCCTGGAAGAAGCGTAGACAGAGGCGCAGCACCGCAAGCAACAGAATGGTGAAGCCGACATAGGCGTGAATATTGGCCGAAGATACCTGTTCCGGCGTCAGTGTTTCGCCCCGCCGCATCAGCCGGTAGGCATGTTCCATGCCATCGGGAAACAACAGGTTGAAGAAGATCAGAAGCGCCATCGCCCAATGGATGATGCGCTGCGGAACGGTGAAGGAAACTTGACTTGGAAACGCCATTTTATTGCCTTTTATCAAAAGGTTAGACAGGCTGTGGCGCGAGTATGGAAAACCCCGGCCTGCATGGCAAGCCG
Organism: Agrobacterium sp. 16-172Ci; assembly: GCF_053522725.1. NCBI lineage: Bacteria > Pseudomonadati > Pseudomonadota > Alphaproteobacteria > Hyphomicrobiales > Rhizobiaceae > Agrobacterium > Agrobacterium sp. 16-172Ci. Next base: position 283,486 of record NZ_JBNWBW010000002.1, on the reverse strand, counting down.
GGGTTTGGCAGATGACTGAAATTTAATGTTGGAGCAGCGGGCTCCAACACCGATCACATGTGGATCGGCTTGAAGAAGGTCGCCAGCGCCGCTTCCTTCACGGCTTCCGACATGGTCGGGTGCGCATGGCAGGTACGGCCCAGATCTTCCGAAGAACCGCCGAATTCCATCAGTACGGTGATTTCGTGGATCATTTCGCCAGCGCCGAAGCCGACGATGTGGCCGCCGAGAACCCGGTCGGTTTCCTTGTCGGCGAGGATCTTCACGAAACCATCCGTCACCTGCATGGCGCGCGCGCGGCCATTGGCGGTGAAGGGGAACTTGCCAACCTTGTAGGCGACGCCAGCGGCCTTCAGTTCTTCCTCGGTCTTGCCGACGGAAGCCACTTCCGGCTGCGTATAGACCACGGCCGGAATGACGTCGTAGTTCACGTGGCCGCGCTGACCGGCGAGGATTTCCGCGAGAGCAACGCCCTCATCTTCCGCCTTGTGCGCGAGCATCGGGCCCTTCACCACGTCGCCTATCGCATAGATGCCGTCGACATTGGTCTTGTAGTGACCGTCGATTTCAACGCGGCCGCGGCTGTCCAGCACAACGCCGGCTTCCGCGAGGCCAAGACCTTCGGTATAGGGCTTGCGGCCGGTGGAGATCAGCACGACGTTTGCTTCCAGCGTTTCGGCAGCGCCGCCCTTGACCGGCTCGAACACGACCTTTGCACCGGCGGCGGTCTTTTCAACAGCCGTCACCTTGGCGCCGAGCTTGAAATCGAGACCCTGTTTGGCCAGCAGACGCTGGGCCTGCTTGGAAACTTCACCATCCATGCCGCCGAGAATATTGTCGAGATATTCGACGACGGTAACCTTGGCGCCGAGACGCGACCAGACCGAACCGAGCTCGAGGCCGATGACGCCGCCGCCGACAACGATGAGCTTTTCCGGAACCTTGGAAAGAGCGATCGCACCGGTGGAGGAGACGATGACGCTTTCATCGATATCGACCTGAACGCCCGGAATGCCGGCAACATCCGAACCCGTGGCGATCACGATGTTCTTCGCTTCGATCTCCTGCGTCTCACCCTTGTCGTTGGTGACGGAAACCTTGCCGGCGGAAACCACCTTGCCGGTGCCCTGGAAGGCATCGATCTTGTTCTTCTTGAACAGGAAGGACACGCCATCGACGTTCGCCTTCACCACGCCGTCCTTGTGCGCCATCATCTTTTCAAGATTAAGCTTGGGCGCAGGAACTTCGATACCGAGCGAATCGACGCCGTGCGCCACATGCGCGAAGGTTTCGGACGCATGCAGCAGCGCCTTGGAGGGAATGCAGCCGACATTGAGGCAGGTGCCGCCATAGGTCGCGCGCTTTTCGATGACAGCGACCTTCAGGCCGAGCTGTGCCGCCTTGACCGCGCAAACATAACCGCCGGGGCCGGTGCCGATTACAACTACATCATATGCCATATTCTGGTTCCTGCTTTATAGGGGCAAGATATCGGATCAATGCCCAGCTTCCGTTTGACCTGAAACTCAGGCCGCTTTTTCCGTTGCGAGTTTTATACCGAGAGCGATGAAGACCACACCGCTGGTGCGGTCGATCCATTGGCTGGCGCGCTGAAATGCGGCGCGCATGCGCGGCGTCGTCATGAACAGGCTGACACCGACGAACCACAGGATAAGGCAGCTCGCCATGACGAGACCGTATCCGAACTTGATGGCGACCGGCGTGTGAGCGTGAACCACCGTCGAAAAGATCGACAGGAAGAAAAACACCGGCTTGGGATTGAGTGCATTGGCGGCAAAACCGAGCGTAAAGGCCTTAAGCGCGGTCTGGCTGCTTTTCGCCTGAACGCCTTCAGCTTCAGCGCCGGGCAATTCGGTCTTGCCGGCGCGCAGCGCCTTGATGCCGATATAGATCAGATAGGCGACGCCCAGCCATTTGACGATGTTGAAGATATAGATCGACTGAGAAATGATGAGGCCAAGTCCGAGGATCGTATAGGTGACGTGGAACATCAGAGACGTCCCAACCCCGAAGCTGGTGATGATGGCCTGCTTGCGACCATGCACCATTGCCTGGCGCATGACCATAGCGAGATCGGCGCCGGGCGAGACGATCGCAAAGGAGAAGATCGCCATCAGGGATGCAAGTTCGATGAGATATTGATGCATCACGAGCCGCCTTCAAAACATCAGCACGATAAACATGAGTGCCAGACCAAGCATTGAGCCCAGCCAGACGAACGAGCGGATATAAGGAACGCCCGTAAGATAAAGCGGGATATAGACAACACGGCAGATCAGCCAGAGCCAGGCACCAATAAGCGCTAGCCCGGATGGGTCACCCGCCATGATAACGCCGAAGGCGAGTGCCACAAAAGCCGGATAGGTCTCCCGGAAATTCGCCGATGCGCGCGAAGCGCGACCGGAGAGCTTGCCCTGTGGCTTCTGCTCACCGTCCCTGGGACCGGCATTCCATTCACGACCCAACTCTCTGGTCGCCATTATCCCCTGTAACAGGACATGCACGACGAGAAGAAGAACGCTTAGACCGATAAGCGGTAAAAAAGGCGAAGCGGCAAGAAATGTCGGCTGCACGTCTGCTCTCCCGGGTGGTCTTTCAGCGGGGCCTCACTTGAAACCCCGCTGAAACGAAAAGCAAGACCGATTAAAGATCGAGAACCAGACGTTCCGGATCCTCGAGGCTTTCCTTGACGCGAACGAGGAAGGTCACGGCTTCCTTGCCGTCAACGATACGGTGATCGTAGGAGAGCGCAAGATACATCATCGGACGGATGACGACCTGACCGCCGATGGCGACCGGACGCTCCTGGATCTTGTGCATGCCGAGAATGCCCGACTGCGGTGCATTGAGGATCGGCGAGGACATCAGCGAACCGTAGACACCGCCATTGGTGATGGTGAAGGTGCCGCCCTGCATGTCGGCCATGCCGAGCGAACCGTCACGCGCCGCCTTGGCGAGGCGGCCGAGTTCCTTTTCGACACCCGCGATGGAGAGCTGGTCGGCATCACGGATGACCGGAACGACGAGGCCCTTGTCGGTGCCGACAGCCATGCCGACGTGACAATAGTTCTTGTAGATGATGTCCGTGCCGTCGATTTCAGCGTTGACGGCAGGCAGTTCCTTGAGCGCGTGAGTCACGGCCTTGGTGAAGAAGCCCATGAAGCCGAGCTTGACGCCATGCTTCTTCTCGAACACGTCCTTGTAGCGGTTGCGCAGATCCATGACCGCGCTCATGTCCACCTCGTTATAGGTGGTGAGCATGGCGGCGGTGTTCTGTGCGTCCTTCAGGCGACGGGCGATCGTCTGGCGCAGGCGGGTCATCTTCACGCGCTCTTCGCGAACGGCATCCTGCTCGGCGGAAACCGGACGGGGTGCAGCAGCCGGAGCGGGAGCGGCAGCCGGTGCCGAAACGCCCTTGGCGACAGCGGCAAGAACATCACCCTTCAGAACCTGACCGCGCTTGCCCGAACCGTCGACCTGATCGGCGGACAGGTTGTTTTCAGCAAGCAGCTTGCCGGCGGCAGGTGCAGGCGGCATGGAGCCGGTCGCCGGTGCGGCAACGGCGGCAGGTGCCGGTGCGGCAGCCGCAGCAGACTTTGCCGGTTCTGCGGCAGGTGCGGAGGTCGCAGCGCCGGCAGCACCTTCGGCGATCTGGCCGAGAAGCGCGTCGAGACCGACGGTTTCGCCGTTCTGCGCAACGATTTCGGTTAGAACGCCGGACGCAGGCGCCGGGACTTCGACGGTAACCTTGTCGGTTTCCAGTTCAACGAGAGGTTCGTCGGCCTTGACGGTGTCGCCGACCTTCTTGAACCAGGTGCCGACGGTCGCTTCGCTGACGGATTCGCCGAGGGTTGGTACGCGGATTTCAGTGGCCATGATCTAGTTCCGTTATTCAGGTGTCTTTTTTGCGGGGCGGTGCGGGAGAGTTTTCACTCTCCCAGCGCGTCTTCCAGGAACGCAGCAAGCTGCGCCAGGTGCTTGGACATCAGGCCGGTCGCCGGAGAGGCGGCAGCCGGACGGCCCGTGTAACGGACCTTCTGGTACTTGGCGTCGATATGCGCCAGAACCCATTCCAGGTAAGGATCGATGAACGACCACGCACCCATGTTCTTCGGCTCTTCCTGGCACCAGACCATTTCCGCATTGCGGAAGCGCGACAGCTCGTTGATGAGCGCCTTGGCCGGGAACGGGTAAAGCTGTTCGATACGCAGCAGGTAGATATCGTCGATACCGCGCTTTTCACGCTCTTCGAGCAGATCGTAATAGACCTTGCCCGTGCACATGACGACGCGGCGGATCTTCGAATCCTTCTGCAGCTTGATCGGGCCGTCCTTGATGACCTCGGCATCGTCCCACAGGAGACGGTGGAAGGAGGACTCGCCTGCAAGCTCGGCCAGCGAAGAGGTGGCGCGCTTGTGACGCAGCAGCGACTTCGGCGTCATCAGGATCAGCGGCTTGCGGAAGTCGCGCTTCATCTGGCGGCGCAGGATGTGGAAGTAGTTGGCCGGGGTCGTGCAGTTGGCAACCTGCATGTTGTCTTCGGCGCACATCTGCAGCCAGCGCTCCAGACGGGCGGACGAGTGTTCCGGACCCTGACCTTCGTAGCCATGTGGCAGAAGGCAGACGAGACCGGACATGCGCAGCCACTTGCGTTCACCCGACGAGATGAACTGGTCGAACACGACCTGAGCACCGTTCGCGAAGTCGCCGAACTGGGCTTCCCAGAGCGTCAGCGCATTCGGACGGGCGAGCGAGTAACCGTATTCGAAACCGAGAACGGCCTCTTCCGAAAGCATCGAGTTGATGACTTCGTAACGAGCCTGCGTCGGCGCAAGGTTTGCCAGCGGGATGTAGCGTTCTTCGGTTTCCTGATCATAGAGAACCGAGTGACGCTGCGAGAAGGTGCCGCGTTCGCAATCCTGACCAGAAAGGCGGATCTTGTGGCCGTCAACGACGAGCGAACCGAACGCAAGCGCTTCCGCCATTGCCCAGTCGATGCCTTCACCCGTCTCGACCATCTGCGAGCGATTTTCCATGAAGCGCTGGATCGTGCGGTGAGCGCTGAAGCCTTCCGGGATAGTCGACAGCTTCTTGCCGATCTCCTTCAGCTGCTTCATCGGTACGCCGGTCTTGCCGCGACGCTGCTCATCGGCATTGTCGGCAGCGCGCAGACCCGACCACTGGCCATCCAGCCAGTCGGCCTTGTTCGGCTTGTAGGACTGGCCCGCCTCGAATTCCTGCTCGAGATGAGCGCGCCAATCGGCCTTCATCTTCTCGAATTCGCCTTCGTTGATCAGGCCTTCGGCGATCAAACGGTCAGCATAGATGCGAGCCACGGTCTTGTGGCCGCGGATGACCTTGTACATCTTCGGCTGCGTGAACGCCGGCTCATCGCCTTCGTTGTGGCCGAAGCGGCGGTAGCAGAACATGTCCACGACGACGGGCTTGTGGAACTTCATACGGTATTCAGTGGCAACCTTCGCCGCATAGGTCACAGCTTCCGGATCGTCACCGTTGACGTGGAAGATCGGCGCTTCGATCATCTTGGCAACGTCGGACGGATAGGGCGACGAACGCGAGAAGGCCGGGTTCGTCGTGAAGCCGATCTGGTTGTTGATGATGAAGTGCATGGTGCCGGCAACGCGGTGACCGCGCAGACCGGAAAGACCGAGAATTTCAGCAACCACGCCCTGACCGGCAAAAGCGGCATCGCCATGCAGAAGCAGCGGCAGAACCTTGGCGCGCTCGGAAAGCGGAATGATATCGCCGTCCCACTGCTTGGCCAGCTGGTCCTGCTTGGCGCGGGCCTTGCCCATGACGACAGGGTTGACGATTTCAAGGTGCGACGGGTTGGCCGTCAGCGACAGGTGAACCTTGTTGCCGTCGAATTCGCGGTCGGAGGAGGCACCGAGGTGGTACTTCACGTCGCCCGAACCCTCGACATCGTCAGGCTTGAACGAACCGCCCTTGAACTCGTGGAACACGGCGCGGTGCGGTTTGCCCATCACGTTGGTCAGAACGTTCAGGCGACCGCGGTGGGCCATGCCGAGAACGACTTCTTCCAGACCTTCCTGGCCGCCGCGCTTGATGATCTGCTCCAGCGCCGGGATCAGTGATTCACCGCCATCGAGGCCGAAACGCTTGGTGCCCTTGAAACGCACGTCGAGGAACTGCTCGTAGCCTTCGGCTTCGACCAGCTTGGACAGAATGGCCTTCTTGCCTTCCGCCGTGAAGGCGACGCCCTTGTCCGGACCTTCGATGCGCTCCTGAATCCAGCCTTTTTCTTCCGGGCTGGACATGTGCATGAATTCGACGCCGATGGTGGAGCAGTAGGTACGCTCCAGAATATCGATCATCTCGCGCACGGTCGCATATTCGAGGCCGAGCACGTTATCGATGAAAATCTTGCGGTCGTAATCGCTTTCCTCGAAGCCGTAGGACTTCGGTGACAGCTCGTTGTAATCCTCAACCGCGACCGCGATGCCGAGCGGATCGAGCTTGGCATGCAGGTGGCCGCGCATGCGGTAGGCGCGGATCATCATGATGGCGCGAACGCTGTCACGGGTCGCCTGCAGAACTTCCGCCTGGCTGACCGGCTTGCCGGTGTCGGCGCTCTTGGCCTCGGCTTTCGCCTGAACCTTCTTCTCGATGGCCTTTTCGACCGTGGCCCAGTTGCCGTCGAGTGCGGATACCAGTTCGCCATTCGCCGGGATCGGCCAGTTGGCGCGCTTCCAGGAGGCGCCCTTGGCCGCCTTCTTCACGTCTTCCGGATTATCGGACAACGCCTTGAAGAAGCTCTGCCACTCCGGCGACACGGAAGAGGGGTCCTCTTCGTACCGGGCATAGAGCTGCTCGATATAGGCTGCATTCGCGCCGTCCAGAAACGACGTGATCTGAAACTGCTCGTTCGCTTCTTGCCTTGCCATTGTGTTCTTGCGGACTTATCCGTCCGCCTCCTCGATGCCGTTAGGGCCGTTCGCCGGCCTGCCGCTTTGATTATTGCTGTCTGCCGCCGGGGCGGTATGCCGTTCTGTCTGTCGTTCCTTGCGGCATCGGGCAGCGTGGCATTGAAGCCACGCCGCCCGTTACCGATGTCATGTGGTCTCAGCCCTTGAGGACTTCAACCAGCGTCTTGCCGAGGCGCGCCGGAGAGGGCGATACCTTGATACCGGCTGCTTCCATTGCCGCAATCTTGGACTCTGCGTCACCCTTGCCGCCGGAAACGACAGCGCCGGCGTGGCCCATGGTGCGACCCTTCGGAGCCGTACGGCCTGCGATGAAGCCGGCCATCGGCTTCTTGCGGCCCTTCTTGGCTTCGTCGATCAGGAACTGTGCCGCATCTTCCTCAGCCGAGCCGCCGATTTCGCCGATCATGATGATCGACTGCGTAGCGTCGTCAGCGAGGAACATTTCCAGGACGTCGATGAACTCGGTGCCCTTGACCGGGTCGCCGCCGATACCGACAGCAGTGGTCTGGCCGAGGCCTTCGTTGGAGGTCTGGAACACGGCCTCATAGGTGAGTGTACCCGAACGCGAAACGATACCGACGGAACCCTTGCGGAAGATGGAGCCCGGCATGATGCCGATCTTGCATTCTTCCGGCGTCAGGATACCCGGGCAGTTCGGGCCGAGCAGGCGCGACTTGGAGCGGTCGAGGCGAGCCTTGACGCGAACCATGTCCATGACCGGGATACCTTCGGTGATGCAGGTGATGAACGGAATTTCCGCATCGATGGCTTCGATGATGGCATCTGCTGCACCTGCCGGCGGAACGTAGATCACGGATGCGTCTGCACCGGTCTTTTCCCTGGCTTCGGCAACCGTTGCGAAGATCGGCAAGCTCTCACCCTTGGAACCGGTCCAGGTTTCGCCACCCTTCTTCGGGTGAATACCACCAACCATCTGCGTACCGTAATAGGCAAGCGCCTGTTCGGTGTGGAAGGTGCCGGTCTTGCCGGTCAGACCCTGAACGAGGATCTTCGTGTCTTTATTAACAAGAATAGACATTATTTCCGGTCCCTCAATTAGCCGTTGATCGCCGCGACGATCTTCTTGGCTGCGTCGTCCAGATCGTCAGCAGCCGTAATCGCAAGGCCAGATTCGTTGAGAAGCTTCTTGCCAAGTTCGACGTTGGTGCCTTCAAGGCGAACGACGAGCGGAACCTGCAAACCGACTTCCTTCACCGCGGCGATTACGCCCTCGGCGATGACGTCGCACTTCATGATGCCGCCGAAGATGTTGACGAGGATGCCCTCGACCTTCGGGTCAGCCGTGATGATCTTGAAGGCTGCCGCAACCTTCTCCTTGCCGGCGCCGCCGCCGACGTCGCAGAAGTTAGCCGGCTCTTTGCCGTAAAGCTTGATGATGTCCATCGTCGCCATGGCGAGACCGGCGCCGTTGACCATGCAGCCGATGTTGCCGTCGAGGGCCACATAAGCGAGGTCCCACTTGGAGGCTTCGATTTCCTTGGCGTCTTCTTCGGTCTCGTCGCGCAGCGCCTTGACGTCGTCATGGCGGAACATGGCGTTGCCGTCGAAGGAAACCTTGGCGTCGAGAACGCGCAGATGGCCATTTTCCATGACGATCAGCGGGTTGATCTCGAGGAGAGCCATGTCCTTCTCGCTGAAGGCCTTGTAGAGGATCGGGAAGAGCGACTTGGCGTCTTCGGCTGCAACGCCGTCAAGCTCAAGCGCCTTGGAGATCGCGGCAACGTCAGCGTCGCTCACACCCTTTTCCGGGTTGATGGCGATCGTGTGGATCTTCTCAGGCGTGTCGTGAGCGACAGCTTCGATGTCCATGCCGCCTTCGGTAGAGACCACGAAAGCAACCTGGCCGACCGAACGGTCAACCAACAGCGAGCAGTAGAGTTCGCGGGCAATATCAGCGCCGTCTTCGATGTAGAGGCGGTTAACCTGCTTGCCGGCATCGCCCGTCTGCGCCGTGACCAGCGTGTTACCGAGCATGTCCTTGGCGTGGGAAACGACTTCGTCGATGGACTTCGCCAGACGAACGCCGCCCTTGGCGTCGGGGCCGAGTTCCTTGAACTTGCCCTTGCCGCGGCCGCCAGCATGGATCTGGCTCTTGACGACGTAGAGCGGGCCGGGAAGCTGCTTGGCAGCAGCTTCGGCTTCTTCGACCTTGAGAATGGCGACGCCTTCAGCAACCGGCGCGCCGTAGCCCTTCAGAAGAGCCTTGGCCTGATATTCGTGAATATTCATGGAATAATCCCTGTTTGGAGCCGCTAGGCTATTACTTCAGCGACGGAGCGATGTTGATGCAGGCTTCGCAGAGACCAGCGACAGCGCCGACGGACTTCTGGAAGGCGGCTTCTTCTTCCTTGTTGAGTTCGATCTCGATGATGCGCTCGATACCGCCTGCACCGATGATGGTCGGTACGCCGACATACATGTCGTCAACGCCATACTGGCCCGAGAGGTGGGCAGCGGCGGGCAGAACGCGCTTCTTGTCCTTGAGGTAGGATTCAGCCATTTCGATTGCCGAAGCGGCCGGCGCGTAATAGGCCGAACCGGTCTTCAAGAGGCCGACGATTTCCGCACCGCCGTCACGGGTGCGCTGGATGATCTGCTCGAGGCGCTCGGCGGTCAGCCAGCCCATCTTGACGAGATCGGTCAGCGGAACGCCGGCAACGGTGGAGTAACGGGCGAGCGGCACCATGGTGTCGCCATGACCGCCGAGAACGAAAGCGGTGACGTCTTCGACCGAAACGTTGAATTCTTCGGCGAGGAAGAGGCGGAAACGCGCGCTGTCGAGAACGCCGGCCATGCCGACGACCTTGTTCTTCGGCAGGCCGGAAAACTTCTGCAGCGCCCAGACCATGGCGTCGAGCGGGTTGGTGATGCAGATGACGAATGCGTTCGGCGCGTACTTCTTGATGCCGGCGCCGACCTGCTCCATGACCTTGAGGTTGATGCCGAGAAGATCGTCGCGGCTCATGCCCGGCTTGCGGGCAACGCCAGCAGTGACGATGCAGACGTCAGCACCTTCGATGGCGGCGTAATCGGAAGCGCCGGTGAGCTTTGCATTGAAGCCTTCAACCGGGCCGGACTGGGCAATATCCAGACCCTTGCCCTGCGGGATGCCGTCGGCAATATCGAAGAGGACGATATCGCCCAGTTCCTTCAGGCTGGCCAGATGCGCCAGCGTGCCGCCGATCATGCCAGAACCAATAAGTGCAATTTTTTTGCGAGCCATCGAATGCTTCCTCTTGAGCTTCAATTCAATTTCACCGCGCCAAACCGGCAGCCAAATTGTCGCACTCCGATTAGCCCCATTGGCTAAAATTGGCAACAGATTCTTTTCCGGTGAATATTTTCAATCGTTTAGATCATTATTTTCTTACGTAAACGTAAGAAAATACGTCACGAAGGTGTCAAACTTTCTGGCGTTTTTCGTGATGCAGCGCCAGATAATCCGCACTACGCATTTCGAACAGGCGCGAGGCGGTGCGATCGAACTCGAAACCTTCTGTTCCCTTGCGCTTGCCGAGCAGGTCTTCCGGCATGGCGGCAGCGGAGGCAAAAAGCCGGACGCTGTGGTCGTAAAGCGCATCGATGAGGATGATGAAACGCTTGGTCTCGTTGCGCTTGTCCGCGTTCAAGAACGGAATATGGTCGATGAAGACCGTATCGAAACGATTGGCGATGGCAAGGAAGTCGGAAGCCCCAAGCGGCTTTTCGCAAAGATCGGAAAAGGAAAAACGGGCGACCCGGCCGCTAGCGCGGGGCACCAGAATGGAACGGCCCTTCATCGGTATCTCGGTCGGTGCAACGAGGTGACCGGCAATCATGTGCCGCCAGGCCATGTCCATCGCCTGATCCGCCGAACCGTCAAGCGGCGTGACGTAGACGGGAAGGCTTTCCAGCTTCTCCATCCGATAATCGGTGGGGCTGTCCAGCGTCACCACCTCCACATGCTTTTTCAAGAGATCGACGAAAGGCAGGAACAGGCCGCGATTGAGACCGTCCTTGTAGAGATTGTCCGGCACGACGTTGGAGGTCGTCACCAATGTGCAGCCATTGGCGAACAGCTCGCTGAACAGCCGCGCAAGGATCATCGCATCGGCAATATCAGTGACCGTAAATTCGTCGAAGCATAAAAGCTCCGCTTCCGCCAGGAGCTGGGCGGCGACGGGCGGAATCGGATCGGCCTGTTTGGTTTCGCCATTCTTCAGCTTCTGCCGATGTGCATGCACGCGATTATGCACATCCGCCATGAATTCGTGAAAATGGCAGCGCCGTTTGGAGGAAACGGGCGCCATCTCGTAGAACATGTCCATCAGCATCGTCTTGCCGCGGCCGACGCTACCATAGACATATAGCCCCTTGACGGCTGCCGCAGGTCCGGACTTGCGCGCAAACATCCAGCCGAGCGCACTCTTCTTCTTGGCGGGCTTGCGCGCCTTCAGATCGGCAAGGATACGGTCCAGATGCGCCGCCACGCCAAGCTGGGCGGCATCGGCCTGCAAGGTGCCAGCTGCCGTCAATGCGTTGAGCTGTTCAACGACACTATGATTGTAATCGGGCAAGGGCTTCATGGATAAACGCCTCGGACGCGGGCGCACAAAGGCACCCGCGACGAATGGACAGGCTTAGAGCGAAAAGAGCGTTCCGGCTGCACCGGAAAGACTCATCGGCTGAGGCTGAGCGGCTGGCCGCTATTGGTGGTGCCATCAAAGCGCGCATCGGCACTTTTGTAGACGCGGCCAATCGTGTCACCCGAACGGTTCTTGAAGAGAACCATCTTGCCGGACACTTCCCAGGACCCCATCGCCGTCAGCTCGCCCGCACAACCGCGCGTGCCGCCACGCGAGCCGCTGCCGAGGTTGGTGAGTGTCAGGAACATGTCGCAATTGGCGCCGCCATTGGAAACGCGCCAGTTGCCGACCATGGATTCCTTGGTAACGTCAAGTGCGGCCGCCGGCGGAGCGGCAGAAGCGACGTTGGTTCCGCCAGGGGCGGCCGAGGCAGGTGCCGACGGGAACTGGCTGCCCGTGGCGCCACCGGGCGGCGGCAGGGCGCCGGACTGGACGGAGGGCACCGGCTGCGCCTGCAAAGGCGGCGTATAACCAGGATTGTTGCTGCCGTTGTTGTTGTAATCGTAGGAGGTACGTTGGCAACCGGCGAGAGTCATCACAACCGCAAGGCCCGTCACCACATATCTGAATTGCATATCAAGCTCCCGATTCTCTCGCTTCCGGAAAGATCATGATCAAACAAGAAGGCTGAATTATTACCAAAGCCTTATCTTGCGCAAGCGATGGCCGGGATAATTACCATTTCGGTCGATTTTTACCGAATTTTCCCACGCCGGGTTGTAAAAAGGGCCACGGTCGAGACCGCGGCCCGCTAGATTTTCTGTCGTCAGCGAATCGCCTTTAAACGCGGCGCTCGACCATCATCTTCTTTATTTCCGCGATGGCCTTGGCCGGGTTCAGACCCTTCGGGCAAGCCTGCGCGCAGTTCATGATGGTGTGGCAGCGGTAAAGGCGGAACGGGTCCTCGAGATTATCGAGACGCTCGCCGGTTGCCTCATCGCGGCTGTCGATCAGCCAGCGATAGGCCTGCAGCAGAACGGCCGGACCGAGATAACGGTCGCCATTCCACCAGTAGCTGGGACAGGAGGTGGAGCAGCAGGCGCAGAGAATGCACTCATAAAGACCATCCAGCTTCAGGCGGTCTTCATGGCTCTGCTTCCATTCCTTGGCCGGCGTCGGCGAAACCGTCTTCAGCCAGGGCTCGATGGAACGATGCTGGGCGTAGAAGTTCGACAGATCGGGAACGAGGTCCTTCACGACAGGCATATGCGGCAGCGGATAAACCTTCACCGTGCCGTTGATTTCTTCCATGCCCTTGGTGCAGGCAAGCGTATTGGTGCCGTCGATGTTCATGGCGCAGGAACCGCAGATGCCTTCGCGGCAGGAGCGGCGCAGCGTCAGCGTCGGGTCGATATTGTTCTTGATGTAGAGAAGCGCGTCGAGAACCATCGGCCCGCAATCGTCGACATCGATATAATAGGTATCGATGCGCGGGTTCTGGCCGTCATCCGGGTTCCATCGATAGATGCGGTATTCGCGCACATTCTTGGCGCCGTCCGGCTTCGGCCAGACCTTGCCTTCGCTGATCTGGGAATTCTTGGGGAGAGCGAGTTCAACCATATCCAGTTCCTCAAATCAGTAGACGCGCGCCTTCGGCTCGATCTTTTTCGGATCGATGCCGTCGGCGATGAGGTCGGTGTGAACAGGGCGGTAGTCGAGCTTGACGTCGCCTTCCGGGCTGACCCAGGCAAGCGTGTGCTTGCGCCAGTTCACGTCGTCGCGACCGGCGAACGGACCGTCGACGAAATCCTCGCGGGCGTGCGATCCGCGGCTTTCCTTGCGCGCTTCCGCGCCATAGACCGTGGTGATCGCATTGGCCATGAGGTTGTGCAGCTCGAGCGTCTCGACCAGATCGGAGTTCCAAACCATCGAACGGTCGGTGACCTTGACGTCAGGCAGTTCCTTCCAGATGGCGGAAAGACGCTGGCAACCGCTTTCCAGCGATTCCTGCGTGCGGAACACGGCCGCATCGTCCTGCATGGCGCGCTGCATCTTGTCGCGCAGCACCGCCGTCGGCGTCGAGCCGTTGGCGTAACGCAGGCTGTCGAAACGCTCCATGATCTTGTCGCAGGCAGCCGTATCGAGAGCGGGAACAGCCTCATCACGATTGATGACCTGAGCGGCACGGATCGCCGCTGCACGGCCGAACACCACGAGGTCGATCAGCGAGTTGGAACCGAGGCGGTTCGCACCATGAACCGAGGCGCAACCGGCTTCGCCAACAGCCATCAGACCGGGCGCGATACGCTCCGGGTTGTTGGCATCGGCATTCAGCACTTCACCCCAATAGTTGGTCGGAATACCGCCCATATTGTAGTGAACCGTCGGCAAAACCGGGATCGGCTCGCGGGTCACATCGACGCCGGCGAAAATCTTCGCGCTTTCGGAAATGCCCGGAAGACGCTCATGCAAGATCGCAGGATCGAGGTGATCGAGGTGCAGGAAGATGTGGTCCTTGTTCTTGCCGACGCCGCGGCCTTCACGGATTTCCATCGTCATGCAGCGGGAGACAACGTCACGCGAGGCAAGGTCCTTGGCGGAAGGCGCATAACGCTCCATGAAGCGCTCGCCTTCGGAGTTGACGAGATAACCGCCTTCGCCGCGTGCACCTTCGGTGATGAGGCAGCCTGCGCCGTAAATACCTGTCGGGTGGAACTGCACGAATTCCATGTCCTGAAGCGGCAGGCCAGCGCGGGCGATCATGCCGCCGCCGTCGCCGGTGCAGGTATGGGCCGAGGTCGCAGAGAAATAGGCGCGGCCGTAACCGCCGGTCGCCAGAACCACCATCTTGGCGGCAAAGCGATGGATCGTGCCGTCATCGAGGTTCCAGGCAACGACGCCGGTGCAACGGCCATCCGGAGACATGATGAGGTCGAGCGCGAAATATTCGATGAAGAATTCGGCATTGTTGCGCAGCGACTGGCCATAAAGCGTGTGCAGAATGGCGTGACCGGTACGGTCGGCGGCGGCGCAGGTGCGCTGCACCGGCGGGCCTTCGCCGTAATTCTGCATGTGACCGCCGAACGGGCGCTGGTAGATCTTGCCTTCTTCGTTGCGCGAGAAAGGCACGCCGTAATGTTCCAGCTCATAGACCGCCTTCGGCGCTTCCATGGCGAGATATTGCATCGCATCGACGTCGCCGAGCCAGTCGGAGCCCTTTACGGTGTCGTAAAGGTGCCACTGCCAACAGTCGGGCGTCATGTTGGTGAGCGATGCGGCGATGCCGCCCTGCGCCGCAACCGTGTGGGAGCGCGTCGGGAAAACCTTGGTGATGCAAGCCGTGCGGAAACCCTGTTCCGCCATGCCGAGCGTTGCGCGCAGACCCGCGCCGCCGGCGCCCACCACGATCACATCATAGGAGTGATCGACATAGGTGTAGGCCTTGCCATTCTGGGAAGGTGAACTGATCGATGCCATGGCGGGATTATCCTGCGAATGCGATTTTCAGAATGGCGAAGATGCAAAGACCGCCAATGAGAACCGCGAAAAACATATTGAGCATCAGAAGAACGAGCTTCGAAACCTCGGCGTGAATATAGTCTTCAATGATGACCTGCATGCCGAGCTTCATGTGGATGAGGCCGGAAACCAAAACCAGAGCCATGATGACCGCAACGAGCGGGTTCGACAGCGCGGAAACGACTTCAGGATAGGGCGCGCCGGCATACCTGATGAGGAAGACGACAAAGAAGATGAGCAACGGAACGTTGGCGACCGCAGTCACGCGCTGACGCCAGAAATGGTCGGTGCCTTCCTTGGCGGAGCCGAGGCCGCGAACCTTTCCGAGAGGTGTACGCATATCCATGAAAAATCTCCTCAGCGCACGATCAGGGCAATGACCCAGATCAGCGCGGTCAGACAGATCGACACCACCCACGAGGCCTTTGCCAGCCTGGTGGTAAAGTGCTTTTCGAAGCCGTAGCCCAGATCCCACATAAAATGGCGAAGGCCGCCAAGCATGTGATGGACCAAAGCCCAGGTGTATCCGATCAGGATGAGCCTGCCGATGATCGTACCCATCGCCCAGTTGACCCAGTCGTAATAGGCAGGACCCGAGGCGATAGCGATCAGCCACCAGGCAACCAGAAGCGTTCCGAAATAAAGCGCGCCGCCCGTGATGCGGTGCACGATGGATGCAACCATCGTCGGAATCAGCTTGTAAACTTGAAGATGCGGCGACAGAGGCCGGTTATTAGTCGCATTCGCCATCAGAACCTCGCGGCGTTTTCCCGTGCGCCCATCAGACAGGACGCCCCCAAGCAACAGCACATGACGAAAGAATGTGCATTGCACCAACCGCGACGTTTAATCACATGGGAGCATCACGACAAGCACATTTCATGGCCGATTCCAATTTAATCGATTGGTTCACGAATTTTTTTTGGAATTTTTTTGCGTCAAAATAAAAAATCGAGCGTTTCCAAGATTTACGCCCCTAAAATATTTACCTTTACGTAATTCATGAATCGTGTAATTTACCTTTGGTTAACCAAGAAAATCCGGAGAATGAGGCTCATGTTACAGCGCCGAATCGCTGCTTTGACCATGATGGTCGCAGGCGTCATTTTCACTGCGGTGCCTCCGGCGGCGGCAGAGAATTCTTATGGCCGCCGTGATTATCAGCACAACTATCAGCATCGTCAATCGCAGGTAAGCTTCTCCACGGACGGTCTGCCATCCACCCTCTCCGGCGGTACTTACGTCGGTGCGATATCGGCGCTACGCGTTCGAGGCAATGGCAATTATTTCGCAATCGGCGGCGGGCTTTCACGGAAAGGCGCAGCGGTTGCAACGGGCACGCAGCTTGCGCCAAAGGCGAAAATCATCAATGTCCGTGCTGAAACCGCTGGCGACGCCTGCGCCTATGAACATGGCGTCTGCATTATCCGGCCATAGAGTATTTCCGGTAAAAGCAAGAAGCTGGTTTACTGCAAATGTGTGATGGGCTGATCAGATGAAACGCCACACCGTGGTCTTCTTCACTTCGCTGTCTTCAAGCGCCCGCGTCACCGGCACCTGATAGGTCGCCTCCGTACGGAGCCGCTCTTTGGGCAAATAAGCGCGTCCGGGATCGCCGACGAGGATGGTCACGCCTTTTTCCGTCAGTTCCAGAAACCACGGTACGAGAAGTTCGGCAAAGGCGCGGTCGTAAAATACGTCGCCGGCCAGCAGAACATCCGCTTCGACCGCTTTCCCAACCAGGTCGAGCCCGGTGAAAGCAACGTCCACGCCATTGAGAGCCGCATTCAGCCGAATGGCCGCCTCTGTCCAGGGATCGATATCGGCCGCCAGAACCGCACCGGCGCCCGCCTTTGCCGCAGCGATGGCGACCAGACCGGAGCCGCTGGCGAAATCCAGCACGCGCCTGCCGGACACGCTGTCGGGATGATCGAGAACGTAGCGGGCAAGCCCCTGCCCGCCGGCCCAGGCGAAGGCCCAGAAGGGCGGCGGAAGGCCGATCGCTTCCAGCTCCTCCTCCGTCTTCAGCCACAGCTCATGGGCTTCGGTGGCGAGATGAAGACGCAACTCCGGCACATGCGGCGGATGCATGATGGCGGTATTGCCGAGAATGAAGCGTTCGGGATCGGTCCTCACCGAAGCATCAGTCCGGTGACTTCGGTGGGTTGGCCAGACCCCCCATGCGGCAGACCTCGAGATATTCCTCTTCCGTCACCGGCTGCACGGAAAGCCGCATGGAAGTGACAAGCGACATCTTCGCCAGCTTCGGATTGGCTTTCACATCCTTCAGCGAAACGAGCTGCGGCATGTCGCAGACGGCGCGGATATCCACGCAATCCCATTTCAGATCGCCTTCGGCGGTCGAGTCCGGATGCGACAATGCGCAGACTTCGACGATGCCGACGACATCCAGCCCCTCATTGGAGTGGTAGAAGAAACCCTTGTCGCCGATCTTCATGGCGCGCATGTTGTTGCGCGCCTGATAATTGCGCACGCCGGTCCATTCTTCGCCCGCCTCGCCCTTGGCCTTCTGCATTTCCCAGGACCATTTGAACGGCTCGGACTTGTAAAGCCAGTAATTCGCCATGTCCGGTCATGCTCCCGGATTGTTGAAGACCCAATTATAGGGCTTCACGTCAACGCTTTCGAACAGGCCGGCCTTGGCGTAGGGATCGGCATCGGCGAGAGCCTTCGCGGCATCGATATCGGCGGCGTCAACGATCACGAGGCTGCCATTCGGCTTGCCTTCGGCATCCAGAAACGGACCGGCGATCTTCAGCGTGCCCTCGGCATTCAGCTTGTTCAGGTGCTCCAGATGCGCCGGGCGTGTTTCCATGCGTACATTCAGATGGCCGGGCTTGTCCTTGCAGATAAAGGCAAACAGCATTTTCGTCTCCTCGTTAAACATGTCTTCCAAACGCGTCAGCGGTTTGGAACGAAGACCCGCCCTCATTCAGTGGTGATGGGCCGTGTCATCAATTGTTGCATGGCGCTCGCCACATCCAGATTGCCGTCAATGATAGCGGCCACCGCTTCGGTAACCGGCATGTCGACAGCGTGACTTTCCCCGAGCCGGGCGGCGACGGCTGCCGCGAAAGCGCCCTCCACCAGCCCGCCGGACATATCCTTGCCCTCACCCCGGCCAAGCGCGATACCGAAACGCAGGTTTCGCGACTGGTGACTGGTGGCGGTCAGCACCAGATCGCCAAGGCCCGAGAGGCCGCGCACCGTGTCCGCCTTCCCGCCCATCGCAACGATGAGACGCGACATTTCGGCAAGCCCGCGCGAAATCAACGCCGCCCGGGCGGAATCGCCAAGGCCCGCGCCTTCGACGATGCCGGCGGCAATGGCGAGGACGTTCTTCAGCGCCCCGCCAAGCTGCACGCCGATGCGGTCGGTAGAGGCATAAAGCCGGAAGGTCTTGCCGGAAATCGTGGTCGCAAGCCGCTCGGCTATCACCGCATCTTCCGCCGCAATCGCCATGGCCGTCGGCAAACCACGCGCTATGTCGGCCGCAAAGCCCGGACCGGACAGAACCGCAATCGGATGATGCGGCAGTTCCGCTTCCAGAAGTTCCGTCAGCAGCCGGCCGGAGCTGCGGTCGATACCCTTGGCGCAGGTAACAATGATTGAGTCATTAGCCAGATAAGGACCGTACTGACGGGCCGCATCGGCATGAGCCTGCGAGGGCATGGCGAAGAGGACGATGCCGGCGCCCGCCAGCACATCTGGCTCGGCGGAAAATTCAAGCGCATCTGGCAGATCGACGCCCGGCAGGGCCGCCTCGTGCACGCGGTCGCTCCTGAGGTCGGCCATCAGCGATGGGTCGCGGCCGAGCAGGGTCACGTCATGCCGGTTTTCCAGCGCGATGACCACAGCAAGCGCTGTTCCGAAGGCGCCGGCGCCGATGACGACGATTTTCTCCCGCTGCATCAGGCCTTGGCTCCCCTTTTACCGAAACCTATCAATGTCTCCGCGCTGCCATCCAGCGGCCAGCGCGAGCGCGGCGGGATTTCGAGCGGATCGGGGTCCCGGCCGTCCGCCATGCGCTCCAGCCCCGCCCAGGCGATCATCGCGGCATTATCGGTGCAGAGCCGGTGCGGCGGCGCGACGAAGCGGAAGCCATGGGTATCGCAAAGCGATTGCAGCGTCTGGCGGATTTCCTGATTGGCGGCAACGCCGCCGGCGACGACCAGAGCAGGCTCGGTTTCTGTGTGCGGAAATTCCTGGCTGAAACGGGCAAGGCCGCGGCCGATCCGATCCTTGAGCGTGCGCGACACCGCTTTCTGGAACGAGGCACAGATATCGGCAATATCCTGCTCGGAAAGCGGCGCGATGGCGGTCGCCGCCTGCCGCACCGCCGTCTTCAGGCCGGAAAAGGAAAAATCGAGCCGTGCTTCGCCGACCATGGGACGCGGAAGCGGAAAGCGGTTCGGATCACCCTTCGCCGCCGCCTTCTCGACCGCAGGCCCACCTGGATAGGGCAGGCCCAGAAGTTTCGCGGTCTTGTCGAAGGCCTCCCCCAGCGCGTCATCGATGGTGGTGCCCCAACGCTCATAATCGCCCACGCCACGCACCAGCACCAGTTGGGTATGGCCGCCGGAGACGAGCAGCATCAGATAGGGAAAAGACAGACCATCGGTGAGGCGCGCCGTCAGCGCGTGGCCTTCCAGATGGTTGATGGCGTAAAGCGGCTTGCCGGCCGCCTTGGCGATGGCCTTGCCCGTCATCAAACCCACCAGCAGGCCGCCAATGAGGCCGGGGCCGGAGGTGGCGGCGATGGCGTCGACATCGGCAAGGGTCACGCCAGCCTGCTCCAGCGCTTCTTCCACCAGCGTATCCAGCGCCTCGACATGGGCGCGCGCAGCAATTTCCGGCACCACGCCGCCATAGGCGCTGTGTTCCTCAAGCTGCGACAAAACGACGTCGGAGACGATCTCGCCATGGCCGTCCGCATGCCGAACCACAATGGATGCGGCGGTTTCGTCACAGCTTGTCTCTATGCCGAGGATGCGAAGAAAGGGGGTCATCAAATCTGTTCGTTCATTGCGATCATGCGCTGAGTTGGTCTAAGACAACTCCGGTAACAATGGATAGACGCGGATGCAAACAAAACCTTTCCGAATCGGCACGCGCGGCAGCCCGCTGGCGCTCGCGCAGGCTTACGAGACGCGCAACCGGCTGATGGCGGCGCATGGCCTGCCGGAAGAAATGTTCGAAATCGTCGTGCTGTCCACCAAGGGCGACCGGATAACCGATCGCGCTTTATCGGAGATCGGCGGCAAGGGCCTGTTTACCGAGGAGCTGGAAAGCCAGCTTCTGTCCGGCGAACTCGATATGGCCGTGCATTCCTCCAAGGACATGCCGACCGTTCTGCCCGAAGGGCTCTATCTGTCCGCTTTCCTGCCGCGCGAAGACATACGCGACGCCTTCATCGGTCGCACCGCACCGAAGCTGCTGGAGCTGCCGCAGGGCGCCGTGGTCGGCTCCGCATCCCTGCGCCGCCAGGCGCTGATCCGCCGCCTGCGGCCGGATCTGAACGTTATCATCTTCCGCGGTCAGGTCGATACCCGCCTGCGCAAGCTGGAGGAAGGCCAGGCGGATGCGACGCTTCTCGCCTTTGCCGGCCTGAAGAGACTTGGTAAGGACAATGTGCCGACGGAAATTCTCGACCCGAAGAAATTCCCTCCTGCTCCGGCCCAGGGCGCAATCGGCGTGGAAAGCCGCATCGGCGATACGCGCATGGACGAACTGCTCGCACCCATAAACGACAGGCCCACTTATGATGCCGTCACATGCGAGCGCACCTTTCTGGCAGCACTCGATGGTTCCTGTCGCACGCCGATTGCCGGCTACGCCACCTGCGACGGCGAGGAATTGCATTTTTCCGGCCTGATCCTCACCCCCGATGGCCAGACGAGCCACGGCATCGAAGCCTCCGGCAACCGCCGCGATGCGGCAAAGCTCGGCCGGCAGGCCGGCGAAGACGTGCGCGCCAAGGCGGGCAGCAATTTCTTCGAAGGCTGGAGCTGAGCCGATGCGGATCGTCGTCACCCGGCCGCAGCGTTCGGGCGAAAGGACGGCCGCAAAGCTTGAAGCGCTTGGCCATGCGCCGGTGCTTCTTCCGCTGTTTTATCCCGCCCATCACGGCGAACGCGCCGTCTCGGCGCTATCCGCCCCGCTGGCGGCCATCGCGGTGACCAGTGCCGAGGCGCTGCGGGCGCTGGAAACATCACGGGACGGGCTGGCTCCCTATCTGTCAAAACCGCTTTTCGCCGTCGGCGGAGCAACGGCGGAAGCGGCGGGAAAAACAGGCTTCGCACGGATTTTCACCGCCTCCGGCGACGCCGTGAGTCTGACCGCGCTGGTGACTGAGCACCGGACTCTATTTTCCGAAGAAGAGCCCCTGCTTTATCTCGCCGGCAGGCCCCGTGGCGCCGTCTTCGAGGAAGGCCTTACCGCCGCCGGCATTCCGATCAGAACGGTCGATTGTTACGAGATGCTGCCCTCCGACATTTCGGAGACGATGCTAGAGACGGCGCTTGTCGAAAGCGCTGCCGATGTGGTCCTGCTCTATTCATCGGAAGCGGCGCGGGCGTTTTTTCATCATGTATCGACGGAAAAATACGTGGCGGCGCTGGCAACGACACAATTCATCTGCATCAGCCGCAACGTGTTTTCTCTCGTTCCGGAGATCTTCCGCGCAAACGCCAAGGCCGCCGAAGAACCGAGCGAAGCCGCGATGTTTGAACTTCTACGCCACAACTCTGGAACCTAATTCGAGCTCGCCTCTTTCCTTTGCCGCCGTCACTGACTAGGTTTAGATTACTGCAGGCAGAAATGAGGTTGTCATGGTATCGGGAAAGCCGCCACGCCACTCCAAGTCCAAAGCCGAACCGGTCACCATCGACCTGGACGCCAAAGACGTGAAAGCAATTTCCGCCGACGTGGACGCTGCCAAGACGGACGAAAAGCCCGGTGACAAAACACCTGAGGCCACCGCAGAGCCGGGTGTTTCGGAGACAAAGCCCGAAGCAGCCGCAACGGGAAACCCCGCCCCCATCTGGGACCAGCCCAAGAAAACCCCTATCGAGCCCGAACCCAATGTCGGCAAACCGGAATCCGTAGCCACGGCACCGAAGGCTGAGAGCGCCGCAGACAAGCAGCCCGCAGACAGGCAGAAAGACCCCGTCTCGCCGGCCCCCGTTTCGCCTAAAGCCGATACAAAACCGTCGACGGGCACGACTGACAAGAGCACGGCTGCAGCAGCTGCTGCGAAGCCGGCCTTCGGCTCCACAGCGTCCAGCAGCGCCACCGCTGCAAAACCAACGACGGCGACCTCCTCCTCCTCGGGGCCGGCAAAGCCCTCCACACCGCAGCAGGAGGAGCGCAAACAGGCCGCGACCTCCGGCCTGATCGCGGCAGGTATCGTCGGCGGCCTTGTCGCGCTCGCCGCCGCCGGCAGCATGCAATATGCCGGCATCCTGCCCTCCTTCAATGCAGGCAGGGCGGGAAGCGAAGAAATCGCCGCACTGAAAACCGATCTCGGCAGCTTGCGGCAGCAGCTTGCCAATGCGCCGGTCGGCGACACCTCCGCGCTGGAACAGCGCATCGCAACCCTCGAAGGCGCAAAGGGCGAGGCACCGCAGGTGGATGGGCTGTCGGAAAAAATCGCCGCGCTGGAATCCACCCTCCAGTCGGAGCGATCCGCGCAGGCATCGGCGACGGCGGAACTGACACGCCGCCTTGCGGATGCGGAAGCCAAGATCAACGAGCCGCGCGACGATATCGAAGTCGCCCGCGCCATCGCTTCCGCGGCGCTGAAGGCCGCGATCGATCGCGGTGGGCCGTTCCTGACGGAACTCGACACACTGTCCAAGGTAACGCCCGACGATCCGGCCATCGCATCGCTGCAATCCTTCGCCGCAACCGGTGTGCCGTCACGTTCGGAACTGATGCAGAAATTCCCTGACGTCGCCAATGCGATGCTTTCCGCGATCAACCAGCCTGACCCCAATCAGGGCATCATGGAACGCCTGACCGAAAGCGCTTTTTCGCTGGTAAAGGTGCGTCGGGTCGGAAATATCGAGGGCGAAACTTCTGAGGCCAAGATCGCGCGCATGGAAAACAAGCTGCGCAACGGCGATCTGCAGGGCGCGGCGCTTGAATGGAACGGGCTTCCCGATGCCGCCAAGACGGCATCCGCCGATTACAAGAAATCGCTGGATGCACGCATCGAGGTCGAGAATCTGGTCGGCGGCACGTTGAACCGCGCCATCACCAGCACCGGCAGGCAGGGGTAAGGGCATGACCAGAATTCTGACTTTCGCCGTTATCGTTCTGGCTCTCGGCTTCGGTTTCTCCTGGCTGGCCGACAGGCCGGGTGTGCTCTCCATCGTCTGGCAGGGCCAGCTGATCGAAATGAGCCTGATGGTCGCTGCCTCCATCATCGCGGCGCTGGTCGCTGCCGTCATGCTGGTCTGGTGGATCGTCAACGCCATCTGGACCTCACCCAATGCCGCCCGTCGTTATTTCCGCGCCCGCAAGCGCGACCGGGGTTATCAGGCGCTCTCCACAGGGCTCATCGCTGCCGGGGCCGGCAATGCCATCCTCGCCCGCAAGATGACGGCCCGTACTCAAGGGTTGCTCAGCGCCGATCAGGAGCCGCTGATCCATCTGCTCGATGCGCAGGCCGATCTCATCGAAGGCAAATATGACGAGGCGCGGCGCAAATTCGAAGCCATGGCCCGCGATCCCGAGACTCGCGAACTTGGCCTTCGCGGCCTTTATATCGAGGCCCGCCGTCAGGGCGCCTATGAAGCCGCCCAGCAATATGCCGAGGATGCAGCGGAAAAGGCTCCCTATCTGCCCTGGGCCGCGCAGGCGACGCTGGAAAACCGCTGCCGCAACGGACAGTGGGACGATGCCATCCGCCTGCTCGACCAGCAGAAGGCGGCCGGCGTTATCGAACGCGGTGAGGCGGAACGTCTGAAAGCCGTGCTTCTTACTGCCAAGGCCGGGGAAAAGCTGGAAAGCGATCCGGTTGGCGCGCGCGAGGATGCCAAGCACGCTCTCAAGCTTGCCAGGAGCCTGGTTCCGGCAGCGCTGATCGCGGCGAAATCCTATCTCCGGGAAGACAATCTGCGCAAGGCAGCCACGGTTCTGGAGCCCGTCTGGAAGAACGATCCGCACCCGCAGATCGCCGAACTTTATGTCCGCGCACGCAGCGGCGATACCGCCATCGACCGGTTGAAACGGGCTGAGCGGCTTGAGGGCCTGAAGCCCAACAACATCGAATCTCTGTTCGCCGTGGCGCAGGCAGCGCTCGACGCCAAGGAATTCGCCAAGGCGCGAGCCAAGGCCGAGGCCGCCGCCCGGATCGAACCGCGCGAGAGCATCTTCTTGCTGATGGCCGATATCGAGGAGGCCGAGAGCGGCGATCAGGGGCGTGTGCGCTACTGGATGGCGCAGGCGCTGCGCGCGCCGCGCGACCCCGCCTGGGTGGCCGACGGCATCGTTTCGGAAAAATGGCTGCCGGTCTCGCCGGTCACCGGCCGTCTCGATGCTTTCGAATGGAAAGCGCCTTTCGGCCAGCTCGAAGCGCCCGTTGAAGACCTGACAATCGAAAACGCGATTGCCGCAGCGCCCGCACGGGCCGAACCGGCCGCGAAGACGATCATTGTCGAAGCCGCGCCGGAGACGCCCGCCGAACCAAAACCGGCCCCGGCCGCACCGATCGAGGTCAAGCCGGTCGTATCGGTCCCGCAGGAGAAAAAGCCGGTCACAATCGAAGCGCCAGTGGAAACCGGTGTCACGGATGAAAAGGCGGAAGCCGTGCCGTTTTTCGGCGGCGCGCCGGATGATCCGGGCGTCAAGAAACCCGGTGCGGAAGCCGAACCCAAGACCCGGCTCAAACTCTTCTGACGAACAGGATATCGATGTTCCAGCAAATACAGTCGTTTATTCAGAACCTCGTCGGCCCGCATGGGGATGATTTCAGCCCGGACGATCTGAGGGTGGCGGTGGCCGCCCTCTGTTTCCAGGTCATGGAAGCGGATGGCACCGTCTCGAAAAGCGAGCGCGACCGCCTGCGCGAAATCCTACAGGAGTATTACCATCTCGATGCCGGAAAGCTGGATGCGCTTCTCGCCGCTGGCCAGGAGGCCGGCAAGGAAGCCGTCGATTATTACCGCTTCACCACCGATATACGCCGCCATCTCGATGAAGAGCAGCGCGTGGAGCTTATTGGCATATTATGGGATATTGTTTACGCTGACGGCGAACGAAGCGAAATGGAAGACCATGTGATCTGGCGAGTCGCCGACCTGCTTGGTGTATCCGTGCGCGACAGGGTTCTGCAACGTCAGCAGGCCGCCACGAGGTCCGGGCCCGCTGAAGAAAGCGAAAACGAAGACGATGCTGTTTGACCCTTCCAGGCAACAGAGAAAACAACCATCGCTGCTCATCGTCCTGCATCAGGAACGTTCCACGCCCGGCCGCGTCGGCCAGATGCTGGTGGAAAAAGGCTATCGTCTGGATATAAGGCGCCCTGCACTGGGCGATGACCTGCCGCAAACGCTGGAGAAACACGCGGGCGCCATCATCTTCGGCGGCCCGATGAGCGCCAACGATTCTCATGACTACGTCAAAGCCGAAATCGACTGGCTGAAGGTGCCGTTGAAGGAAAACAAACCCTTTCTCGGCATCTGTCTCGGCGCGCAGATGTTGTCCAAACATCTCGGCGGCAAGGTGGAGCCCGACAGGGAGGGCAAGGTGGAGATCGGCTGGTATCCGCTTCATGCCACCGAACATGGGCGGCTTCTGATGCCGCATTGGCCGAAGATGGTCTATCATTTCCACAAGGAAGGGTTCGAGCTGCCGCGCGGAGCCGAACTTCTGGCCTCCGGCGAGACCTATCCCAATCAGGCCTATCGCTATGGAAAAAATGCCTGGGGCCTGCAGTTTCACGCCGAACTGACGCGCGCCATGATGCATAGCTGGGTGGTGCGCGGCGCGCAGCGCTTCGGCATGCCCAATGCGCAGGTGGGCAGCCAGCATCTGGAAGGCCGCATGCTGTTCGACACGCCGCTCAGGGCATGGCTCGGCAATTTTCTCGATCTGGTTTTTGAGGGCAAGGCGCAGCGCTGAGGCCCGTGTCCGTCAGTGCGGCGCGTCCAGATTGTCGATCTTGCGCAGCCTGGAGAAACCGAGCGCCCAGATAATTGCCACAGCAAGCGTGCCCGCCCCGCCGATGACAACGGCCGGTACGGCCCCGACGACATGCGCCATGGTGCCGGCGCGGAATTCGCCCAGCTCGTTCGATGCGCCGACGAACACCATGTTCACGGCATTCACACGCCCGCGCACCTCATCCGGCGTCCACAACGCGATCAGGGTCTCGCGAACATAAACCGATACCATGTCGGATGCGCCCATGACCACCAGCGCGGCGATCGACAGCCACGCGGTTTGCGAAAGCCCGAAGACCACGGTGGAGATGCCGAAGAGGCCGACGCCCGTAAACATCAGCAGACCGGCGTGATGACGAATGGGCTTGAAGGCCAGAATGACAGCAACGGTGATGGCCCCGATGCCGGGTGCTGCCCGCAGAAGCCCGAGACCCCATGGCCCGAGCGTCAGAACTTCCTTGGCAAAAATTGGCATCAGCGCAACGGCGCCGCCCAGCAGCACCGCGAAAAGATCGAGCGATATCGCACCGAGAACGATTTTTTCCTGCGCGATGAATTTGAACCCGGCGAGCATGGTTTCGAGACTGATGGCTTTTGCCGGGCCGCGTTGGTCCGGCTTGCGGATCGTCACCGCAAGCGTCGCCGATACGATGAAGAGCACGAATGCCACACTATAGGCGACGGAAGCACCGAGGCCATAAAGCAGGCCGCCGGCGACGGGACCGAGAATGGACGCCATCTGCCACGACGAGGAATTCCAGGCGATGGCGTTCGGCAAATCCTCTACCGGCACGAGATTGGGCGCCAGCGACTGAACCGCCGGCCCCATGAAGGCGCGCTCTATGCCGAAGACGACAAGAATGGCGAAGACCGGCCAGGGGGAAAAGCTGTGCGTCAGCGTAAGACCCAGAAGAGCGGCAGCGCACAGCGCCGCAATCAGCAGGCATATGGACATGATGCGCCGACGATTGTGCCGGTCGGCGACCGTTCCGGTGACGAGGATCAGAAGCAGCGACGGCAGAAACTGGAAAAGACCGATCAGGCCGAGATAAAAGGCGTTGCCGGTCACCTCATACATCTGCCAGCCGACCGAGACGCTGACGATCTGGATGGCGAAGGCCGAAAAAAACCGGGCGCTGAAAAAGCGGCGATAGGAACTGTGCCGGAATGCACCGAAACGGTTTTCGGCGGAAGGGAGGGACATCGGCTGGGTGCTCGCGAGACAATATGAGAGCTTTGCAATAGAGCGATATCACAGGAATCGCCAGCCCTCACTGACGGGATGACGAAAAGTGTGAGCGGTTTTCGTCTGAAATCCCGCTGCAAAGGCACGAGCCAGATTGTGATGATCGCCGGTCGCTCAGACCAAAGATCATTACGATCTGGCGCAACACTTGCCGGTTCACGGTTCAATGTCTAAATGTCTTGCAACCAAGATACGGAGATATTGATGCTTGCCCTGTTTCAGACCATCGATCTGGCCTTGAACCTCTATACGTGGGTGCTGATCGCCAGCGCTATTTTTTCCTGGCTTTACGCCTTCAACGTCATCAATTCCCGCAACCAGTTCGTGAACGCCATCGGCAGCTTTCTGTTCAATGTCACGGAACCGGTTCTGCGCCCCATCCGCCGCATTCTGCCCAATCTCGGCGGCATCGACATTTCGCCGATCATCGTTCTCCTGATCATCTTCTTCATCCGCTCCTTCATGTGGAACACGCTTTACCCGATGGTCGCTTGAGCGCCTGCTGGCAGAAGCATAGCGACCATGTCCGCCTGACCGTCCGCCTCACACCGAATGGCGGGCGGAACGCCGTCGACGGCGTGGAAAAGGATGCGGAGGGAAACGCGCATCTGAAGGCCCGCGTCAGCGCCGTGCCGGAAGGCGGCAAGGCCAACAGGGCCCTGATTGTTTTGCTGGCGAAAAAACTCGGCCTGCCGAAATCCTCCATCAGCTTCGTTTCAGGCGAAACGGCGCGTAAAAAAATCCTCCGGATCGACACCGACCCGGAGGATTTCGAAGAGCTATTCAAAAAGCTCGAAAACTAAAGCGCATCGCGTCTAATCTGATTCATGCGACGCGCTTTAGATCTTTGTTTTTAAGCATGTCTTGGTCTCAAAACCGCTGCACACTTTTGGGAGACATGCTTTAGATCAGCCCTGCGCCTTGTAGCGCTCGATGGCTTCAACGATCAGCTTCTTGGCGACGTCGACATCCTGCCAGCCGCCCATCTTCACCCACTTGCCGGGCTCCAGATCCTTGTAGTGCTCGAAGAAGTGCTCGATCTGCTTCAGCGTGATTTCCGGCAGGTCGGTGTAATTGTGGACCTTGTCGTAACGGCGCGTCAGCTTCGGAACCGGCACGGCGAGGATCTTCTCGTCCTTGCCGCCGTCATCTTCCATGATCATCACGCCGATGGGGCGGACATTGATGACGCAGCCCGGAACCAGCGGACGGGTGTTGCAGATGAGAACGTCGATCGGGTCGCCATCGTCAGACAGGGTGTGCGGTACGAAACCATAGTTACCCGGATAGGTCATCGGCGTGTAGAGGAAGCGATCGACGATCAGCGCACCGGCATCCTTGTCCATCTCGTACTTGATCGGGTGTCCACCGACCGGCACTTCAACGATGACATTCACGTCATCCGGCGGATTCTTGCCTACGGAAATTGCATCGATACGCATTCGCTTCCCTCATTCGACGGGTTGGATTTGGTTTTCGATACTGGGAAAGTCGCCGCATTGCAACATGGCTTTGGGCGGATAAGGCAGAATGCGGGATTTGAGGCTATCGCAATTGCGCATGGCCGGCCGCGAGAATGAACCCGGGGCCAAATCACCCGGCATTGTTTGTCAGTTCCAGACGAAACCGACCTTGCGAAGCGACTTGCCGTCGAAATCTTCCATGCCTTCGGCGATATCGCGACCACCATGAGAGCGGAAAAAGCGGTTGGCCACATCGCTGTCTTCAAGGCACCAGACAACGATGCCGTTGCAGCCAAGCGAGGTCAGCAGTCTGCGCGCTTCCGTAAACAGCAGCGAGCCTAGCCCGATGCCCTGATATTCCGGCCGGAGATAAAGTTCGTATATCTCGCCGTCCTGCGGCAGCCCGCGTGCCCGGCTGAGGCCCAGTGTCGCATATCCGGCGACCACACCGGCCACCTCCACCACCAGCATGGTTGCGGAGCCTTTGGTTGCCTTTTTCCACCAGACTTCTCCACGACGCTCGAGCATCTGCGTCAACGGCCGATGCGGGATAAGGCCGGCATAGGCCTGTTGCCACGACAGACGGTGCGCCTCGGAAATGGCGCGCGCATCATGCGGTTCAGCACGGCGAACATCGATGGATAACGTTTTCATAACGCGATTCTGGCCCCGGCCACGGAAACTTACCAGTCATAAAGGTTAACGCCGGCAAGCTTACCCACAGCCTATTCATGTGGACGACTGATAAAAATTAACGCATCCTTAACCTTTGGCACAAGCACCTTTCGACTCATGCACACATAAAAACGAACGCATAAAAAAACCCGGCTCAAGGCCGGGTTTTTTCAAATTCATAACGACAAGCCGCAATCAGACAGCGAGCTTGGCCTTTTCAAAACGCTTGCGATCGTTGGCGTCCAGGAACATCTTGCGCAGACGGATGGACTTCGGCGTCACTTCCATCAGCTCATCGTCCTGAATCCAGGAAAGCGCGCGATCGAGCGTCATGCGGATCGGCGGCGTCAGCTTCACGGCTTCATCCTTGCCGGCAGCGCGGATGTTGGTCAGCTGCTTGCCCTTCAGCACGTTCACTTCGAGATCGTTATCGCGAGAGTGAATACCGATGATCATACCGGCATAGACCTTCTCACCCGGCTCGATGATCATCGGGCCGCGATCTTCCAGGTTGAACATGGCATAAGCAACAGCTTCACCCGAACCGTTCGACAAGAGAACGCCGTTCACGCGACCGGCAATCTGGCCCTTGAAGGGCTGATAGTCGTGGAACAGACGGTTCATGATCGCCGTACCGCGCGTGTCGGTCAAAAGCTCCGACTGGTAGCCGATCAGGCCACGGGTCGGCGCATAGAACTTCAGACGAACGCGATTGCCGCCGGAAGGACGAAGCTCGGCCATTTCAGCCTTGCGCTCGGACATCTTCTGGACGACGACGCCGGAATGTTCTTCATCAACGTCGATCACGACTTCTTCGATCGGCTCCAAGAGGGTGCCGTTCTCATCCTTGTGCATCACGACGCGCGGACGCGAAACGGCAAGCTCGAAGCCTTCGCGACGCATGGTTTCGATCAGAACCGCCAGCTGCAATTCGCCACGACCGGAAACGAAGAACGAATCCTTGCCTTCGGCTTCTTCGATCTTCAGCGCAACGTTGCCTTCGGCTTCCTTGAACAGGCGGTCACGGATAACGCGGCTCGTAACCTTGTCGCCTTCGGTGCCAGCCAGCGGGCTGTCGTTGACGATGAACGACATGGTAACGGTCGGCGGGTCAATCGGCTGTGCCTGCATCGCCTCGGTAACCGACGGATCACAGAAGGTGTCGGCGACGGTGCCTTTGGAAAGACCGGCGATGGCGACGATGTCACCCGCATGGGCCTCCTCAATTGCGGTGCGCTCGATACCGCGGAAGGCGAGGATCTTGGAAATGCGGCCTGTTTCAATTGTCTTGCCGTCCTGGCCAAGCACCTTCACAGCCTGGTTCGGCTTGATCGAACCGGACGCGATGCGGCCGGTGATGATGCGGCCGAGGAAGTTGTTGGCTTCAAGGATCGTGCCGATCATGCGGAACGGGCCCTCTTCAACCTTGGGCTCCGGAACGTGCTCAAGAACCAGATCGAGCAGCGGTGCAAGACCCTGATCCTTCGGACCTTCCGGGTTGACGTTCATCCAGCCATCGCGGCCAGAACCGTAGAGGATCGGGAAGTCGAGCTGCTCGTCGGTGGCGTCGAGGTTGGCGAAGAGGTCGAAGACTTCGTTGATGACTTCTTCGTGGCGGCCATCCGGACGGTCGATCTTGTTGATCGCGACGATCGGGCGAAGACCGACCTTCAGCGCCTTGCTGACCACGAACTTGGTCTGCGGCATCGGGCCTTCCGAGCTATCGACCAGAACGATAGCACCGTCCACCATCGACAGGATACGCTCGACTTCACCGCCGAAATCGGCGTGGCCGGGGGTGTCGACGATGTTGATGCGGACACCTTTCCACTCCACCGAGGTCGCCTTGGCGAGAATGGTGATGCCGCGTTCCTTTTCGAGATCGTTGCTATCCATCACGCGCTCGGCGACACGCTGGTTGTCGCGGAACGAGCCGGACTGCTTCAGAAGCTCGTCCACGAGCGTCGTTTTTCCATGGTCAACGTGCGCGATGATCGCGATGTTGCGAAGTGCCATTGTTCAAAATCTCTGAGGTTGGGCGCTATATTGATGAGAAACGCCAATTTAGTTTGGCGCGCTCATAACCTTTTTTTTGCAAATGCGAAAGGGGGGGCCTTGTCATAAGCCCCCTGCACTCAGGTTCTAGCTCAGAAATATGACAGTCTTTTATACCGGACCCTTATGCCAGACCACGCTTCAAAAGCATGGCGTCCGGGCTTGGCATCTTGCCACGAAAAGCAAGATAGGCCTCTTCCGGATCGATGGAACCGCCGACGGAATAAATATTGTCTTTCAACTTGCGCGCCATCTCGCCATCGAAGGGATTGCCGGTTTCCTCGAAGGCCGAAAAGGCATCGGCATCCAGAACTTCCGACCACATGTAGGAATAATAGCCGGCCGAATATCCATCGCCGGAGAAAACGTGCTGGAAATGCGGGGTCGCATGCCGCATGACGATAGACTTCGGCATGTTCAGGGTGGAGAGCACCTCACCCTGCACGACCATCGGATCGCTCACGTTTTCCCGCGTGTGGAACGCCATGTCGACAATCGCCGACGAGGTGAATTCCACCGTGCTGAAACCGGCATTGAAGGTCTGCGCGGCCAGAACCTTATCCAGCAGCGCCTTCGGCATCGGCGCGCCTGTGTCATAATGCAGGGCGTATTTTTCCAGAATTTCCGGCACCGTCAGCCAATGTTCGTAAAGCTGCGACGGCAATTCGACGAAATCGCGCGAGACGCCCGTTCCGGAAACGGAGGGGTAAGTGACATTTGACAACATGCCATGCAGCGCGTGGCCGAATTCGTGAAACAGCGTGCGCGCATCGTCGAGCGAAAGCAGCGCCGGTTTGCCTTCGGCCGGTTTGGCGAAATTGCAGACATTGTAGATGATCGGAATTTCTCCGACCGTGCCGTTCTTCAAGGGCAGCTTGTGCTGCGACTGGAAGGAGCTCATCCACGCGCCGGAGCGCTTGGAGGGGCGGGCGAAATAATCGCCGAGGAACATGGCCTTCAGACCGCCCTTTTCGTCGCGGATTTCGAAAACCCGCACATCCGGGTGATAGGCGGCGACGCCTTTGACTTCGACCGCCCGAATCCCAAACAGCCGCCCGGCCACATCGAAGCAGGCCTCAATGATCTTTTCGAGTTGCAGATAAGGCTTCAATTCGGCCTCGGAGAAGCTGAATTTCCGTGCCCGCAGCTTTTCGGCATAATGCCGCCAGTCCCAGGGCAGCACTTCGTGATTCCTGCCCTCCTCGGCGATGATTGCGGCCAGTTCGGCCTCTTCCTCGCCCGCACGGCGCACGGCCTTTTCCCAGACCTGCCCTAAAAGGCCGTTCACGGCATCCGGCGTCTTCGCCATCGTGTCATCAAGCTTGTAGGCGGCGAAATTCGCGTAACCGAGAAGCTTTGACTTTTCCTCGCGCAGTTCGAGCGTGCGGTGGACGATCTCGCGATTGTCGGTCTCGCCGCCATTCTCGCCGCGCGCCACCCAGGCCCTGAAGGCCTGCTCGCGCAGATCGCGGCGTTCGGAAAAGGTCAGGAAAGGTTCGATGATGGAACGGGAAAGGGTGACGGCAAATTTGCCGTCCTCGCCATGCTCACGGGCCGCACCCGCCATCGCGTCGCGCAGGAAACCGGGAATACCGGCAAGTTCCTCTTCCGTGGAAAGCAGAAGCTTCCAGTTCTTTTCATCCGCCAGCACATTCTGCCCGAATTTCGCACCGAGACCCGCAAGCTCCTCATTGATCGCCGCCAAGCGTTCCTGCCGGTCTTTCGGCAGCTTGGCGCCGGAGCGCACGAAACCCTTCCAGTGCCGCTCAAGGACGCGGCTTTCCTCACCCGTCAGCCCAAGCGTTCCGCGCTTTTCCCACAATGTATCGATGCGCTTGAACAGCGCTTCGTTCATGCCGATCTTCGAATAGTGCCGCGACAGTTTCGGTGCGATCTCGCGCTCCAGCGCCTGGATCACACCATTGGTATTGGCGCCTGCCCTGTTCCAGAACAGCGCCGAAATGCGCGAAAGATCGTCTCCGGCGATTTCGAGCGCGGTCACGGTGTTTTCGAAGCTCGGGGCCTCAGCATTGCCGGCAATCGCATCGATTTCCTGTTCGTGAGACAGAAGGGCGGCATCGAAGGCCGGAGCGAAATCCTCATCCCTGACCGCATCGAATTTCGGCAGACCATTGTGGCCGTTCCAGTCAACGAGTGCGGGATAAAGCGCGGTCTTGGATGGCATTTCATCTTCCTTGAACGATTCCGGTTTAAGCCCATATGGGCACGCCTCCACCGGCAATTCAATGCCGGACTTTGGTGTAAGGAAGATTGGCTGCGACCTGATTTTTGCTTTTGCCCCAACTGCCGGCACAGCAGCCGGATACCGATGGCGGGTGACCTGTGTAAGGGACTTGACCGACGATATGGACCGGCATGGCAGATGAAATAAAACGCGGGATGTCCGATCTTCTTTGCTTTGGCGTAACAATCGTCGATTATGTTGCCGACCGTAACGCAATCGAACTGACACATACTTTACTCGATTTTCAACAATATGATTTATGCGCCATTGATTATCGCCGGGATTTTAGTAAGGCTGACTTACGAAAAGGCGAAGCATGGGCACTAAACGCGAAAAAGACTCATTGGCATTTTTACTGAACAGCGGCGCACGCCTGCTGAACAGTGCGTTTGAGCGCCGAATTTCTGAAGCCGGACTGGGCCTGACGCCCGGCGAAGCGCGCGCATTGCTGACGGTTGCCGTCGTTGATGGCAGCAAGCAGTCGGATATCGCCGCCCGGCTCGGCATCGAGCCGATGACGATTTGCGCCTATCTCGACAAGCTGCAATCTCTCGATCTCATCGAACGCCAGCAGGACCCGCAGGACAGGCGCTCCAAGCGCATCGTGCTGACAAAAAACTCCACCGACATGCTGGAAGCCGTGCGCCAGGAAATCGATGAACTCGTCCGTCACGCCACGCAGGGCCTGAACGAAGAAGAAGTCGCGCTTTTCCGCAGCTTCCTGCAGACCCTTCGCAACAATCTCCAGCCGGAACAGCCGGGCCAGAGCTGCTGATCGCAATGTCGCCAGAAACGATCATGTCCAGAAAGCGCACGGCCATACTCGGTGCGTTGCTGACGGCGCTGGCGCCGATTTCCATGGCGATCTACACACCGGCCATGCCGGAACTGACGCGGGTTTTCTCCACCACGGAATCCGCCGTCAAACTCAGCCTCTCGCTTTATTTCGCCGGTTTCGCCATCGCCCAGCTGCTCGCCGGCCCGGCATCCGATGCCTTCGGTCGGCGAAAGGCGAGTCTCGTCTTCCTCTCCATCTTTCTGGGCGGTGGACTGCTGGCGATCTTTGCCCCAACAATTGAAGTGCTGCTCTTCGCCCGGCTTGTTCAGGGCATTGGCGCCTCCGTCGGCATGACGGTGGCGCGCGCCATCGTGCGCGATCAATTCACGGGCGCAGAAGCCTCCAGCATCATGAACCTCATTGGCATCATGCTGGCCGTTGGCCCCGCCATGGGCCCGACCATCGGCGGGCTTTCGCTTGCGGCTTTCGGGTGGCAATCGGTATTTTTCCTCATGGCCGGCCTCGGGGCCCTCACCATCTTCTCCGTCGTGGTCTTCCTGCGCGAGACGACGAGCCCGGACAAGAACCTGATCCGCCCGCGCCGCCTCCTGTCGGCCTATGGGACATTGCTCACCGAGCCGCGTTTTCTTCTCGCCGCACTGGTGCTCGGCGGTTCCATCGGCGCGCTTTATGCGCAGGCGACCATGCTGACCTTCATCCTCATCAACAAGGTCGGTATGACACCCACCGCCTTCGGCATCGGCATGCTGATGCAGACCGCCGCTTATTTCTTCGGCTCCATCGCCCTGCGTTATATCGCACCGCGGCTGGGCGACCGCCGTTCGGTCGTCCTCGGCCTCTGTTTTTCGGGAACAGGCGGTCTCCTTATCCTGCTGTCGGTGTTCCTGATACCGCCATCCTTTCTTTCGATCATGGGACCCGTGGCGGTCGCAACGGTCGGCATCGCCTTATTGACGCCATCCATGGTGACGGCGGCCCTAGCCCCTTTTCCACATATTGCCGGCTCGGCATCGGCGATGATGGGGTTCATTCAGATGGGGTCGGGTTTTGCAGGCGGTGCCGCAGCCTCGTTTATCGGTTCGCCGTTGACCGGCTTCGGCATCATCATCCCCGTGATGGAATTCACCGCAATCGCCAGCTACATCGGCTTCCGCATCGTCTCCAGACGAGAGACATGAAAAAACCCGCCGGCGTCGCCGCCAGCGGGTTCCATTATTTCCATTCCAGCAGAATTACTTGCTGATATTGCGCTTTGCGAGCGTGCGAAGACGCAGCGCGTTGAGCTTGATGAAGCCTGCCGCATCCTTCTGGTCATAAGCGCCGTGGTCGTCCTCGAAGGTCACCAGCGCGTCGGAATAGAGCGACTTGGCGCTCTCGCGGCCGGTTACCATGACATTGCCCTTGTAGAGCTTCAGCGTCACTTCGCCTTCCACATGTTCCTGGCTCTTGTCGATCAGGGCCTGCAGCATTTCGCGCTCTGGCGAGAACCAGAAGCCGTAATAGATGAGCTCGGCGTAACGCGGCATCAGCTCGTCCTTGAGGTGGGCTGCACCCCGGTCAAGCGTGATGGATTCGATGGCGCGATGCGCGGCAAGCAGGATGGTGCCGCCGGGCGTCTCGTAAACGCCGCGCGACTTCATGCCGACGAAGCGGTTCTCGACGAGATCGAGACGGCCGATGCCGTTTTCGCGGCCATAGTTGTTCAGCGTCGCAAGAAGCGTCGCCGGCGACATTTCAACGCCGTTGATGGAGCAGGCATCGCCCTTGCGGAAACCGACCTTGATGACGGTTGCCTTGTCGGGCGCGGCTTCCGGGGAAATGGTGCGCATATGCACATATTCCGGCGCTTCCTGTGCCGGGTCTTCCAGAACCTTGCCCTCGGAAGAGGAGTGCAGCAGGTTGGCGTCGACCGAGAAAGGCGCCTCGCCCTTCTTGTCCTTGGCAACCGGAATCTGGTGCTGTTCGGCGAAGTTCAAGAGGTCGGTACGGCTCTTGAACGTCCAGTCGCGCCAGGGAGCGATGATCTTGATGTCCGGGTTCAGCGCATAGGCCGAAAGCTCGAAACGGACCTGGTCGTTGCCCTTGCCGGTGGCGCCATGGGCAATGGCGTCCGCGCCGGTCTTCTTGGCGATTTCGATCAGGTGCTTAGAAATCAGCGGGCGGGCAATGGAGGTGCCGAGCAGATAGACGCCTTCATAAACGGCGTTGGCGCGGAACATCGGGAACACGAAATCACGCACGAACTCTTCGCGGACGTCCTCGATGAAGATTTCCTTGATGCCCAGCATCTCGGCCTTCTTGCGCGCCGGCTCAAGTTCTTCCCCCTGGCCGAGATCGGCGGTGAAGGTCACGACCTCCGCGCCGAGTTCCGTCTGAAGCCATTTCAGGATGATCGAGGTGTCGAGACCGCCGGAATAGGCGAGAACGACTTTCTTAACGTCTTTCGGAAGTGCCATAGTGATGTCCATCTGCATGATGACGGCATTGGGACACCGCCATTTCCTTGGGATTTCGGCACTTTTACAGTGCAACCCGAAATGTGTGAAGCGCTTTTCCGTGAGATAAGCGACAAAACAATTGATGGGCGGGTACGACAGTGGGCGATCACCGGGCGCATCGATGGGAACGAAGCAATTGTCACATGCATTATGAAAATTCGCGCTTTATCATAAGCGGCGCGATCGACTTGAAGACCGTGAATGAAGCCACTCAGGTTCAGGCAACGTTGCAAACCGCTGGAAACAGCCGAAACGACGCGAAGGAGAAACCTATGACGACCATCCACCCCGCATTCAAGGAAGATAATGTCGCTGTCATCACCGGTGCGGCATCCGGCATCGGACTTGCCGCCGCCCGCAAATTCGCCGGTTTCGGCATGAGCGTCGTGCTCGTCGATCTCGATGGCGAAAAGCTCGCCGCTGCCCATGCGGATATTCTGACCGTCGCCAAGGACGGCGAAGCGCAGATCGTCGCCATCCCGACCGACGTCTCGAAACTCGATGAGCTTGAGGCGCTGGAACGCGCCGTCATCCAGCGTTTCGGCCGCGTGCACGTCCTCATGAACAATGCCGGCATCCAGCCCGGCAGCGCCATCTTCGGGCCGCAGGCCAATTGGGAAAAAATCATCAACGTCAATCTGATGGGCGTCGTGAACGGCAGCCGCGTTTTCGGCCAGGGCATGATCGCCCATGGCGAGCCGGCACTCATCATCAATACCGGCTCGAAACAGGGCATCACCACACCTCCCGGCGATCCCGCCTACAACGTCTCGAAATCCGGCGTCAAAACCTTCACGGAAGCGCTTCAGCACGAATTGCGCAATATTCCGAACGGCTCGGTTTCCGCCCATCTGCTGATCCCCGGTTACGTTTTCACCGGCCTCACCGCCCATGGCAGAACGGAAAAGCCGGAGGGCGCATGGACCGGCGAACAGACCGTCGACTTCATGGTCGAAAGCATCGGCCGCGGTGATTTCTACATTCTCTGCCCGGATGGCGAGGTGGACCGCCCGACGGATGAAAAACGCATTCTCTGGGCGGCCTATGACATCGTCCAGAACCGCCCGCCGCTGTCACGCTGGCACACGGAATACTCCGCCGCCTTCACCAGCTTCCTGAAAAACTGAATGTTCCGGGCCGCCGCGATGTGACCGTTGCGGCGGCTTTTCGCGCCGATGCATTGGCGCTCAAAAACATTGGCAGAAGCGCGAAATCGCGTTAAGCACGGCAACCTCCAGATTTTACGGGTGCCGCGATGGATTTCGTTCCAGGCCTGCCAACATTGATCGCCTTCACCATCGCCATTCTGCTTCTGGCGGTGACGCCGGGGCCTGACATGACGCTGTGGATCAGCCGCTCGCTGCGCGAGGGCCGGACGGCGGGTTTCATGACGCTTCTGGGAACCAATATCGGCATTACCGTGCACACGATGCTCGTCGCCTTCGGCGTCGCCGCCCTCATCGTCGCTTCGCCGACCGCTTTCATGATCCTGAAGACCGGCGGAGCCGCGTATCTCGTCTGGCTCGCCATTCAGGCGATCCGCAAGGGCTCGGATTTCGTGATGGTGAAAAGCACCGGCGAAAAAGCGCAGTCCTCGCTGAAATCAGCGCTGTTGAACGGCATCTGGGTGAACCTGCTGAACCCGAAGATCATCATCTTTTTCATGACCTTTCTGCCGCAATTCGTCAGCGCATCCGACCCGCATGTAACCGGCAAGCTGATCTTCCTCGGCATCTGGTCGATCATCGTCGCGCTGCCGATCGGCATCGGCATCGTGATCGCCGCAGATGTTCTTTCAGCCTGGCTGCAACGCAACCGGAAAATTCTGCGCGGACTGGATTATACGATCGCCGGCGTCTTTTCGCTTTTTGCCGTCAAGATTTTCTTCACGCAGGCGCGCTGACGGCAAATAAAAAAAGGCGCCTTACGGCGCCTTTTTACAATCAACCGATCAGCAACTCATCGTCATCGAGCTTCTGGCCGCGTATCTTGCGGAACATGTCGATCAGGTCCTCGACCTCGAGATCC
Source organism: Agrobacterium sp. 16-172Ci (assembly GCF_053522725.1). Lineage (NCBI taxonomy): Bacteria > Pseudomonadati > Pseudomonadota > Alphaproteobacteria > Hyphomicrobiales > Rhizobiaceae > Agrobacterium > Agrobacterium sp. 16-172Ci. The sequence goes on along the minus strand of NZ_JBNWBW010000002.1, from coordinate 244,194 downwards.
TTACGGCTGTCACCGGAGACGTCGAGCACGATCTCACCGGCATGCAGCATGATCGTGCGAGTGCCATAATCCAGCGCCTGACGCATGGAATGGGTAACCATCAGCGTCGTCAGCTTGCGCTCCGACACGACCTTGCGGGTCAGCTCCATCACGAATTCGGCCATGCCGGGATCGAGAGCAGCCGTATGTTCATCGAGCAGCAGCACATCCGAGCCGGACAGTGTCGCCATGACGAGCGAGACCGCCTGCCTCTGGCCACCGGACAGAAGGTCCATGCGGTCCTTCAGACGATTTTCCAGCCCGAGATTGAGCGAGGCAATGCGCTCCTTGAAGAAATCCCGACGGCCGCGCCCAAGCGCCGGCAGAAGGCCGCGACGCTCGCCCCGCGACGCTGCGAGCGCCAGATTTTCCTCAATGGTGAGCGCGCCGCAGCTGCCCGCCAGCGGGTCCTGAAACACCCGCGCCACTCGCCCAGCCCGGCTGGCGGTCGGTTTGCGGGTAACATCGGCGCCGCCGATCATCACCTTGCCCGCCGTCGGCAGGACATCGCCCGCCAGAACGCCGAGCAGCGTCGATTTGCCAGCGCCATTGGAACCGATGACGGTGACGAAGGAGCCATCGTCGATGGTGAGATTGATCTTGGAGAGCGCCTGCTTTTGCAGCGGCGTGCCGCGCCCGAAGACAACCTGGATATCGGAAAGGGAAATCACGATGTTGCTCCCCCGCGGCGCAGTCGGGGCAGGATCAATGCGATTGCCACCAATACCGCCGTTACGAAATTGAGATCGGACGCCTTGAGGCCCAGCACATCGCTCGACAGGGCAAGCTGAATGGCAAGACGATAGGCGATGGAGCCAAAAACGCAGCCGATCAGCGCGATCAGAATGCCGCGCGCGCCGAACAGCGTTTCGCCGATGATGACAGCGGCAAGGCCGACGACAATGGTGCCGACACCGGAGGTCACATCCGCAAAGCCGTTGGTCTGCGCAAACAGCGCGCCACCGAGAGCGACCAGCGCATTCGAAAGCGCCATACCGAGATAGATCTGGTTGCCGGTCTTCACGCCCTGCGCCCGCGCCATCCGGGCATTAGCGCCCGTCGCGCGCATGGCAAGGCCCGCATCGCTTTCAAGGAAACGCCAGACGAGGATGACCGCGATCAGCACCAGCGCGCCGACGAACAGCGGCCGCACCAGATATTCCGACAGGCCGAGGCCGTAAAACGGCGAGATCATCGTATCCTGATTGAGCAGCGCGACATTCGGCTTTCCCATCACGCGCAGATTGACGGAAAACAGCGCGATCATCGTCAGGATCGAGGCAAGCAGGTTGAGAATCTTGAAACGAACGTTGAGCGTCGCGGTCACGATGCCGGCGGCGGCACCGGCCACCATCGCAATCGCCGTCGCAACCCAGGCATTTAGACCGGCGATGATCAGCACGGCAGCCACGGCGGCGCCGAGCGGAAACGAACCGTCCACGGTCAGGTCAGGAAAATCAAGCACCCGGAAAGCGAGATAAACGCCGATCGCCACGAAAGCGAAGACCAGTCCCAGCTCCACGGCACCCCAGAAGGCGATTTGGCTCACGGTAATGTCCTTGTTATTGCCGCCATCAGGCGGAGACGGGCACCATCTCGTGCCACGTAAAACGGGCGGCGAATTTGCCGCCGCCCGTTATTCAGTCTGGTTTCGGTTCAGTCGATGACCTTGGTGGCGCGCTTGGTGATGCTTTCCGGGAAGGTAACGCCAGCTTTTTCGGCGGCCTTCTTGTTGATCACCAGATCAGTGCCGACAGCAACGGTTGCCGGAATATCGCCCGGCTTTTCACCCTTGAGAATGCGGACGACGACGGCGCCGGTCTGCTTGCCAACGTCGAAATAGTTGAAACCGAGGGCGGCAACCGCACCGCGGGCGACGGAATCCGTATCGGCGGCGTAAAGCGGGATCTTGGCTTCGGATGCAACGCCGGCAGCCGCTTCGAAAGCGGAAACGATGGTGTTGTCGGTCGGAACGTAGATCACATCGGCCTTGCCGACCAGTGCGCGGGTTGCGCCCTGCACTTCTGCGGACTTGGTGGCGACGGATTCAACAACCTTGAGACCCGCCTTCTCGGCTTCGGCCTTCAAGAGGGCCAGCGTCGAAACGGAGTTGGCCTCGGCCGAGTTGTAGATGAAACCGATCGACTTGGCGTTCGGGGAGATTTCCTTGATGAGCGCCAGATGTTCGCCAACCGGCAGCATGTCGGAAAGGCCGGTCACGTTGCGGCCGGGCTTTTGCATGTCCTTGACGAGCTGTGCGCCGACCGGATCGGAAACCGCCGTGAAGACGACCGGAATGTCGCGCGTGGCGGCGACGACGGCCTGAGCGGACGGCGTGGAAATCGGCACGATGACGTTCGGCGCATCGCCCACGAACTGGCGGGCGATCTGCGCCGCGGTGCCGGGATTGCCCTGCGCGGACTCATAAAGGAACTTGAGGTTCTCGCCTTCCTTGTAACCAGCCTCGGCAAGCGCGGCCTTGACGCCATCACGGGCGGCATCAAGCGCCGGATGTTCGACGATGGCGGTGACGGCAACGGTGACGTTTTCAGCCTTGGCCGGCAGAACGAGGGCGCTCGCGGCAGCGAGAGCCAGAATGAATGCGCGCATGGATATCCTCCTGTTGGTTCCCTGTTTTCGTCTTCTTAGGAACAAGACAGCCCGAAATCAATCGGAGAACCGCTGCAAAACAAGCTTTCAGGCGGCAATTGCGGCTTATTCAGTCATCCGCGCCATGGTTGGCGATCATCATCGCCTCGAAAGCCAACCTTTCGGTCTTGCGCATGCGCTCCGATTCCGACTTCAGCTGGCCGCAGGCAGCGAGAATATCGCGACCGCGCGGCGTGCGGATCGGCGAAGCATAACCCGCCTGATTGATGAAATCGGCGAACTTCTCGATCTGCGCCCAGTCCGAGCACTGATAGTTCGTGCCCGGCCATGGGTTGAACGGAATGAGGTTGATCTTGGCCGGAACACCCTTCAGAAGCTGCACCAGCATCTTGGCGTCTTCCAGACTGTCATTCACATCCTTCAGCATCACATATTCGAAGGTGATGCGGCGGGCATTGGAGAGGCCCGGATATTTGCGGCAGGCCTCGATCAGTTCCTTCAGCGGATATTTCTTGTTGATCGGCACCAGCATGTCGCGCAGCTCGTCGCGCACCGCATGCAGCGAAATCGCCAGCATGACGCCGATCTCATCGCCGGTGCGGAAGATTTCCGGCACAACGCCCGAGGTGGAGAGCGTGACGCGACGCTTGGAGAGCGACAGACCGTCGCCATCGGTGGCAATCAGAAGTGCGGTCTTCACATGCTCGAAATTATAGAGCGGCTCGCCCATGCCCATCATCACGATGTTGGAAACCTTGCGGCCTTCGCTCGGCACATAAGCGCCAACCGGCGTCGAACCATCGGGAAAATCACCGAGCCGATCACGGGCCAGCAGAAGCTGGGAGAGAATTTCCTCAGCCGTCAGGTTGCGCACGAGGCGCTGGGTGCCGGTGTGACAGAAGGAACAGGTCAGCGAACAGCCCACCTGGCTCGAAATGCACAGCGTGCCGCGACCCTCTTCGGGAATATAGACCGTCTCGATTTCGACCGGACGTCCCGCACCGCGCGGCGGGAACCGCATCAGCCATTTGCGGGTACCGTCATTGGAGATCTGCTCTTCGACGATTTCCGGGCGGGCGATGGTGAAGGCCGCCTTCAGCTTCTCACGAAGCTCCTTGGCGACATTGGTCATATTGTCGAAATCGGAGACGCCGCGCACATAAAGCCAGTTCCACAACTGGCTGACGCGCATCTTCACCTGCTTCTGCGGCACACCGATTTCGGCCAGCGCCTCGCCCATGTCCTCACGCGTCAGGCCGATCAGCGACGGCTTGCCGGACATCAGATCGCTATTGGCGATCAGCGGGGTTTTGACTGCCAGGCCGGCAGGGGCTTGCATTACGGACATCACGCTATCCCATCATTCCATGCATCGCACGACCAGCCTTTCGGATAGGCGGAAAATCGTCTGCATGTCGAGAAAATCAAAGGCGGAGCACTTTTCGCGCATCCGCCTGTCAATGTTGCCGCGCCTTTAGCATCAAACAAGTAAAAACGCAAATGGCCGGTCAATGACCGGCCATCGTTGAATGCGATAAAGCGTCAGCGTTACTTGCAGCTCTCGATCTGCTTGAGAGCCGCCGAAATACCCGACAGCGAATAGGAATAGGAGGTCGCGGTGCCACGGCCGGAAACTGCCTTGACGGTCATCGACTTGCCGCCCTTCATGGCGGCGACGAGTGCCGGTTCTTCAGCAGCGTTTTCAACCCAGGCTGCCTTGTCCTTGGTGAACATGACAAAGTTCTTGTTGTCGATCGTCACATTGACCTTGGAACCCTGCTTCAGCGGATAACCCACCATGGCCTGCGGCTCATAGGAAATGTTCTGGCCGGGACGCTGCGACACGATGAAGAAGATATCGCCATGGTCGACGCTTGCCGGTTCCTTGGCGGTCGGAATGGAAAGAACGTAGCAGACGGTGCTGTTGCCCGATTTGTACGAATAGGCACCCCATGCATTGAACTGCTGGATGCGCGTGGGCGACTGTGCAGATGCTACGCCGACGCTGGTCAGCAAAATGGCCGCTGCGGTTGCTACACTTCTTACAAACATAGAATTTCCTGCCGGGTTATTGTCTTCCATTGGCCCGAAGCATCGGCGAGCCCAGTTTCTGGATCGGCCACGTTCAGGTGCGGATCGTCTTTTCTCATTGTGGTCGGGAAGCGGTTACCAAACCGTCAACAACACGCATAAAATGCCGGAAACGTCTTGCGGTGTTACAGATTGGCGACTCCCGACGCCCTGAGGAGAAGGGCGCGAAACACCCTTCCTCCGTGTGTATGACACATAAATTCAGGCAAGAATTTGTCGCCCGTCGGGCTCACCCGAACAGCCAGATCACAGAGGCGTTACCCGGCTTCCTGCTGCCGTTTCAGCATGGCGTCAGCCGCCTCGTAATGCTCCATCTTGATATGGGCGCGGATCATGGCGAGCGCCGCCGTGATGACGGCAATATCGTCGGTGAATCCGATAACGGCCAGCACATCCGGCACGGCATCCATCGGCATGATGAAATAGGCGAGCGCCGCCAGAATGATACCCTTGGCGCGCAAGGGCGTATCGCGGTCGATCGCGCAATAATAGGCAGCCGCCGCATCGCGTGCGAAAGGCACCTTCGACATCACGCGCTTCAGCTTGGGCCAGAATTTCGCCCGCACCACAGTCTCGCGCTCCTGCTGCCTGTCGGTTTCACCCGGCAGAAGAATTTCACCGATTTTCACATCATCCATGATCGACGGTCCTCCGGTCACGGCTATTATATGGGATTTAAGGTCCGTCGTTCAATTGCTTCGGCCCGCAGCCGCCTTTTGCATGGCCTCGGCCAGAAGAAAATCCCGCTCCGTCACACCCTGCGAATCATGGGTGGTAAGGCAGACCTTGACCCGCGAATAGACATTGGACCATTCGGGATGGTGATTGAGCCTTTCCGCGACAAGTGCGGATTCGGCCATGAAACCGAAGGCTTCCGCAAAGCTGGAGAACTTGAAAGAACGGACGATCGCCGCCCCGTCCTCGCGCAGGGACCAGCCCTCGAGTTTCGACAGGGCCTGCCGGATGGCGTCCGGCTCGAGTCTGGGATATTTCATGAACTTGCCTCCGCTTGAGACCTATTAACGCTTCAACGACCGGATCGACGCATATTCCATGAAACATACAGCTATTCTTTTTGTCTGCATGGGCAATATCTGCCGTTCACCGCTGGCCGAAGGGGTTTTGAGACACCTTGCCGACGGCGCGGCCATGTCTGATCAGCTTACCATCGATTCCGCCGGCACTGGCGGCTGGCACGCGGGTGACGCACCCGATCCGCGATCCATTGCCATGGCGCGACGGCATGGCGTCGATATTTCCAGGCAGCGGGCGAGACAGGTCACCCCTGCGGATTTCGAGGCCTTCGACCTGATACTCGCCATGGACGAAAACAATCTGGCGAACCTGCTGCAATCAAGCCCGGAAAGACAACGGCACAAGATCCATCTCTTCATGGACTATGCCACTTGCCGTCGCGAGAACGTCCCCGACCCCTATTACGGAGCCGAGGACGGGTTCCTCAAGGTCTACAACATGCTCTTGGCAGGATGCAGATCGTTGCTCGAAAATATGGAGCTGGACCGCGCCTCGTGAAGCGGAAACGCCTCTTCAACGATATAGGGTCCGCCGCCCACCGATTCCTTCGACGACATCAGCACGAAACGGCCGACCGTGAAGGGCGAGGTGCGGAAGTTGCCGCGTCCGGAAAGATACTGCACCACATCGTCCACGCGGGAGGAGCGCAACCGCGCCAGCGTGACATGCGGCATGAACTTGCGCGGATCGGGCGGGAGACCGATCCTCTGGCAGATCCGCTCGATTTCCGCCTGAAGCGCATGCATTTCCGGTGAGGGAGAAACCCCGGCCCAGATGGAATGCGGTTTCTTGGAACCGAAGGACCCCATACCGGTGAGACTGAGCTGGAATTCCGGCCTTTCGATCCGGTCCAGCCTGTCAACAACCTCATCGGCGGTCCGCCCGTCGATGTCACCGATAAAACGCAGGGTTATGTGATAATTCTCCACATCGATCCACCGGGCTCCCGGCAGACCACCGCGCAACAATGAGAGGCTCATAGCCGCATTGCGCGGAATTTCGAGGGCGGTAAACAGTCTCGGCATGGCGAGCTCCCCGAATCTCTTGGCAGAACAAGCATAGCGAATCACGCAATGCAGGCGGGCGCAAGTGCTTATTTTTTTTGCGCACCGATTGTCGTGATGAAGCTTTCAACAGCCGGCAAAGATTTTTCGACCATCATCGCCACACCCTTCGTATTGGGGTGCATCTTGTCGTCCAGCTTCAGCGCATCATCCGTCACCACGCCGTCCAGAAAGAAGGGATAAAGCGGCAGGTTGTATTTTTCGGCGAGCTTCGGAAAGATCGGATTAAAGCGCCTGGCATAATCATCGCCCATATTCGGCGGCGCCATAATGCCGACCAGCAACACGGCTATGTTGCGCTTCTGAAAACCGGAAATGATGGTGTCGAGGTTCTTTTCGGTCTGTTCCGGGGGAATTCCGCGCAGAGCGTCATTTGCGCCGAGTTCCAGGATGACCCCGTCTGTACCATCGGGAACCGACCAGTCCGCCCGCGCGAGACCGCCGGAAGAGGTATCGCCGGACACACCGGCATTGGCGATGGCGACGTTGACGCCCTTGCCCTTTAATGCAGCCTCAAGCTGTGCGGTGTAGCTGTCGGTGGGGGGAAGCTGATAGCCGGCCATCAGGCTGTCGCCCAGTCCGACCAGCTGCAATGTCCGCTCCTGAGCCATGACAACAGTTGCGGAAAAGGCGGCGGCAAAAATGACGATGAAGTGAAACAGGGCAGCTTTAAATCTCATCACGGCTTTCCTAACTTGGTTCCCATTGTCTGAAATACCGACCGCATCGACCGCCAGACCGTTTTCATCACCCTATATAGGAACGAGAATTGTGACGAAAAGCATCATAGAGCTGAAGAAAGCCGACCTCACGCTCGGCAATGCCGCCGCCTCCGTTCACGTTCTCAAGAACATCGATCTTTCAATCGGAGAGAGCGAGGCGGTTGGTATCGTCGGCCCCTCCGGATCGGGAAAGTCGACGCTTCTGATGGTGCTTGCCGGTCTCGAGAGGCTCGATAGCGGTGAAATCATCATCGCGGATACGGAACTGCACAAGCTCGGCGAGGACGCGCTGGCGGATTTTCGTGGCCGCAACATCGGCATTGTTTTCCAGTCCTTCCATCTCATCGCCAATATGACGGCGCTGGAAAACGTTGCGGTCCCACTCGAACTGGCAAACACACCCAACCCCTTTGAGATCGCCAGACGCGAGCTCGTCGCCGTCGGTCTCGGCGAACGTCTCAACCACTATCCCGGCCAGCTCTCCGGCGGCGAACAGCAGCGTGTCGCCATCGCCCGAGCACTTGCCCCCTCACCGGCCGTGCTGATCGCCGACGAACCGACAGGCAATCTCGATACCGATACGGGGAAACAGATCGCCGATCTCCTGTTTGCCAAACAGGCCGAACGCGGCATGACCATGGTGCTCGTCACCCATGATCCTTCGCTCGCCGCCCGCTGCTCGCGGCAGATCAAGGTACGCTCCGGCGAGATCGAGGGCGACAGCGCTCGCCCCCAGATGGCGCGGGCGGTACCGGCATGATCGGATCCCTTCTCCCGTCCGTCGCCAATATCAGAAACGCCGCAAGGCTCGCGCGCCGCGAAATTCGCGGGGGCCTGCGCGGCTTTTACATTTTCCTCGCCTGCATCGCGCTTGGAACCGGCGCCATCGCCGCCGTCAATTCCGTCTCGCGCGCGGTGACCAGCGCCATCGCCACGGAAGGTCAGTCCATATTGGCGGGCGATGTGCGTTTCGAACTGCGCAACAGGGAAGCGACACAGGAAGAGCGGGCCTATCTCGACAGCCTCGGCACCGTCGCGGTTTCCACCGGGTTGCGCTCCATGGCGCGCCTTGGCGACGGGTCCGAACAGACCCTGACGGAAGTGAAGGCTATCGATGGCGCTTACCCGCTCTATGGCACCTTCGTTGCCGAGCCGAACCGACCGCTGAATGAGCTTCTGGCCGGGAACGGCGACACCTACGGCGCCATTGCCGCGCCGCTTCTGCTGGAACGGCTCGGCACCAAGGTCGGCGATGAAATCCTGCTCGGCAATGTGAAGCTGAAACTGACCGGCACCGTGGTCGACGAGCCGGATGCTCTCTCCGACGGTTTCGGTTTTGCTCCACGACTGATGGTCAGCCGCGACGCCCTTTTCGCCTCGGGTCTCGTTCAGAACGGCAGTCTGGTCGAGCATGCCTACAAGATCAGGCTGAACGATCCTTCGGCACGGTCAACGATGACCGATTCGGCCAACAAGGCCTTTCCCGATGCCGGCTGGTCCATCCGCACCAGTGATCGGGCGGCCCCATCGCTCACCGAAAACGTCAATCGCTTCTCGCAATTCCTGACGCTGGTGGGCCTCACCGCCCTCATCGTCGGCGGTGTCGGCGTTGCCAATGCCGTTCGCGCGTTTCTGGATTCCAAGCGCACCACCATCGCCTCGTTGAAATGCTTAGGGGCGCCAGCCTCGGTGGTCACCATGACCTATCTTTTCCAGATCGCCTTCATTGCCGCTGTCGGCATTGTCATCGGCCTCGTGGTCGGCGCCATCGCGCCCCTCATCGCCATGCGGTTTCTGGAGGGCGTGTTGCCCGTGCCGGAGGAGCTTGCCTTCTATCCCGGCGCGCTCGGCCTTGCCGCCCTGTTCGGCCTCCTGACGACGCTCGCTTTCGCCATCGTGCCGCTTGGCCAGGCGCGCGAAGTGCCGGCAACGGCGCTTTTCCGCGAACAGGGTTTCGAGGAGGGAAGCTGGCCATCCTGGCCCTATCTGGCCGCAACCGGCCTGCTGCTGGCAGCGCTCGCCGCGCTGGCCATCCTTTCGGCGGAAGACCGCTTCATCGCCTCGGTCTTCCTTGCCGCCATCGCTTTTGCCTTCGTGGTGCTGAGGCTCGTTGCCTCCGGCGTGAAAGCCATCGCCAAGCGTAGTCCGCGCGTTCATTCGGCTGCGCTCAGGCTGGCGATCGGCAATATTCACCGGCCGGGCGCGCTCACCCCGTCTGTCGTCCTTTCGCTCGGCCTCGGCCTGACCCTGCTCGTGACGCTCACGCTGATAGACGGCAATCTGCGCCGCGAACTGACGGACAGCCTGCCGGACCGCGCACCGAATTTCTTCTTCGTGGATATTCAGGGCAGCGAACTTCAGGGCTTCCGCGATCTTCTGAAGCGGGAAGCGCCGGAAGGCGCGCTGACCGAAGTGCCGATGCTGCGCGGCCGCATCCTGGCGCTCAACGGCGAGGACGTCACGAAAATGGAGGTGCCTCCAGCCGGACGCTGGGTGCTGCGCGGCGACCGGGGTATCACCTATTCGCAGGATATTCCCGAAAACGCGACTCTCACAGAAGGAAGCTGGTGGGGACCGGACTATAGCGGCGAGCCGCTGGTCTCCTTCGCGGCCGAGGAAGCCGGGGAACTGGGTCTCAAGATTGGCGACACGGTGACCGTCAACGTGCTCGGCCGCAGCATAACGGCAAGGATCGCCAATCTGCGCAATGTCGAATGGGAATCCCTGTCGATCAATTTCGTCATGGTGTTTTCGCCAAACACCTTCCGCGGCGCGCCGCATGCGTGGTTGGCGACACTCGCCGACCCCTCCGCAACCGCCGCCGACGAAGGCCGCATATTGCGCGCTGTCACCAACGCCTTTCCGACGATCACCAGCGTGCGCGTGAAGGATGCGCTCGACGTCGTCAACCGGCTTGTCGGCCAGCTCGCCACCGCCATTCGCGCCGCCGCCGCCGTCGCCCTCATCGCCTCCGTCCTGGTTCTCGCCGGCGCTCTTGCCGCCGGAAACCGCACCCGCACCCATGACGCGGTCATCCTGAAAACGCTGGGCGGCACACGAAACCTGCTCATCCGCGCCTTCTCCTACGAATATATGATGCTAGGCCTCGCCACCGCCGTCTTCGCACTTTTCGCCGGCGGCGTCTCCGCATGGTTCGTGATCGCCCGCATCATGAAGCTGCCCTCCAGCTTCCTGCCGGATGTGGCGATCGGAACGCTCGTCGTCGCCCTCGTCATGACGGTGGGCATCGGCCTCATCGGCACATGGCGGATTCTCGGGCAGAAGGCAGCCCCGGTTCTCCGGCAGGCAGGTGAATGATCGTCGGTTGTGCACCGCTTAACTTTAACGATTAATTCTTTGTAATGATCGCCAAAACGTGAGCGCTTTTCGCGCATATGGTGTCTTTTCAGCTGGAAAAGGCCTTGTATAGAACACGTTCTGCCATCATATTCTTGAACAGGCTTGCTGAAGCTCCGCAGCGGCGCCCGGGAGGTATCCCGACACCGTAGCAATCACGGAGCTCAAAAGAGGAAACAATGGCTGACTTCAATAACTACCAGAACCGCATGGCGCAGACCCGTGCACAGACTGGTGCGATGATCGATGAAGGTCTTCGCGCCTATATGCTCAAGGTTTATAACCTGATGGCGCTGGCTCTGGTCATCACCGGCGTTGCAGCGTTCGGCACCTATACGCTTGCCGCTTCCAACCCGGCTTTCGCCCAGCTGCTTTTCGCGTCGCCGCTGCGCTGGGTCGTGATGCTCGCTCCGCTGGCACTGGTCTTCTTCCTTAGCTTCCGCATCCAGAACATGAGCGTTTCTGCTGCGCAGACGACGTTCTGGGTTTATGCCGCGCTGATGGGTGTTTCGCTCTCGTCGATCTTCCTGGTCTACACCGGCCAGAGCATCGTGCAGACCTTCTTCGTGACCGCGGCCTCGTTCGGTGCGCTCTCGCTTTACGGTTACACGACCAAGAAAGACCTGTCTGGCATGGGTTCGTTCTTGATCATGGGCCTGTTCGGTCTGATCATCGCTTCGATCGTCAACATCTTCCTTGCATCCTCCGCGCTGCAGTTCGCGATTTCCGCGATTGGCGTGCTGATCTTCGCAGGCCTGACCGCCTACGACACCCAGAAGATCAAGGAAATGTATTTCGATGCTGACGATGTTGCCGTCGCTGGCCGTAAGGCCATCATGGGCGCACTGACGCTCTACCTCGACTTCATCAACCTCTTCACCTTCCTCCTGCAGTTCCTCGGAAACCGCGACGACTAAGGTTAAGGGTTCGATTGCCAGACATATGAAAGGCGGCCCTTCGGCCGCCTTTTTATTCGGAAAGATTCTTTAGCCCTATCCACCAGAGGCGGGCAGTCCGCTTTTGCGAAAGCTCACTCGATGAGCTTCAAAACCTTGTCGAAGACCTTCAGAACCTGCGGCAACTCATGCCCTCGCTTGAGAATGCGGCCATCCGTATTCACCACACAGTAGGCGCCCTGTTTCGCCGCCAGCTTGGGGTTTTTCTCGATCCTGAAAAGCGGCATTTCACCTGAACGCTTGAAGACGGAAAATACCGCCTTTTCCTTGAGGTGATCGATGGCGTAGTCACGCCATTCGCCCTCTCCCACCATGCGGCCATAGATGCGCAGGATCGCATCCAGCTCGCGGCGGTGAAAGGTGACCGGCAAAGGGTCCTTGTTCTTTTTATATTCGCGGAGATCGATAACGGTGGAATTGTCACGTGAAGCGGTCTGCACCTGCTGCACATCCGGTTGATCGGTCATCCAATACCTCCGATTCCACCCAAATCATCCATGCAGTGTGAGCCTGAGAGGGCGAAATTGCAAGTCTTTGCACCGGCATGGCGGATAGGGCAGGGAATTCCGGGAAAGGTTCGACAAGCGTTCGATGCGCAGAGTAACCGGAAGACGTCAGCGCAGAATTGCGCCCGCCGATTCTCCGACGAGCGCTGCCAACGGCAAAGGCAGGGGTTAAAAATGGTAACCATTTAGGCAGCCATTTTCGCATGGGCTGCCGTATTTCGGTCAAACCATGGCCCGAATTGGGTGGAATAGTCCTATTGTCAATTGATGCCTAGGCACCAAGATGACCCGGTCCGGTGCATTGACCCTTTACCCCCAGCCCCCAATGCCCGGACCGGATCTTCCATCGCCCGACAGGCGATCAGGGGTTTTCATTTCCAAGCAGGATACTTGCGCCGACAATTGCCGCAGGATCGCCACCGGCATTGGCCGTCTGCAACAGCACGGCGCAGCCGCCCTTTTTCACCTTGGCCACCACGCTCGCCGGAAGCTTCACCGTCATCGGCGAACCATCCCACATGCCGACCGTTTGCACATCATAGACGCTGTGCCAGTAGGACATTTTTTTCCCCTGGTTTTCGCCCTTCTGCACATCCACGGTCTGCTCTCGCGTGAAATAAGCGACGACGACATCGGCCTTGCCGCTGCCCGCGCCGATATCGATCTCCACCTCATCACCGGCAAATTTCGACGAGACCGGCACGTTCAGTCCCTTGCCCTCGCGCTTGAACGCATCCAGCCTGTCATAGATGCCGCGAACATCGGCACCCTTGACGTGGTCGCGGCCGTTCAGAATGGCCTGCGGCGTATAGACCCCGTTGCGGCCGAGCGCGCGCATGTAACCATATTGCCGGTCGGTATTTTCCTTAGACGCCAGCGAATCCGTCCAGCCGAGGTAGTTCCAGTAATCGACATGGTAGGAAAGACCGACGACGTCGCCCTTCTGGATCATCTTGCGCAGGGCTTCATCGGCCGGCGGGCAGGATGAGCATCCCTGCGACGTGAACAATTCGACGACGCCCTTCACGGCCTCCTGCGCCTGCGCGGAGGTGACGAGGAACGTGCCGAGAAGACATATCGACAGGGGGAATTTCAGCGGCATTACAAAAACCTTTGTCCGGAAGAGATCCAGACGAATTGATGCGATCAATCCTGCCGGGATGCAAACCGGAAAATAACGTCTATTGCCCTTCAATAGAAAGTCACGAAGGGGTGAGCGACAATCACAAAAAAAGAGACGATGAAATGGAAAGACGCCGGGATTTCTCCCGGCGTCTTCGATTGTTGAAGCTTTATGCGGCCAGATCGCGAAGAACGGTCTGCAAAATGCCGCCGTTGTTCATGTAGATCACTTCATCCAGCGTATCGATGCGGCAAAGAAGCGGAACTTCCTTCACCGAACCGTCGCTATAGGTGATCTTGGCGATCTTCTTTTCACGCGGCCTGATTTCACCTTCGAGACCGTCGATCTCGACGATTTCATCACCCTTGAGATCGAGGCTCGCCCAGGTCGTGCCTTCCTCGAAGACAAAGGGAACGACGCCCATGCCGACGAGGTTCGAACGGTGGATACGTTCGAAAGACTGCGCGATGACAGCCTTGACGCCGAGCAGGTTGGTGCCCTTCGCCGCCCAGTCGCGAGACGAACCGTTACCATATTCGACACCGGCGAAGATGACGAGCGGGACGCCTTCGGCCTTGTATTTCATGGCCGCGTCATAGATCGACATCTCTTCCTTGGACGGATAGTGGATGGTGTAGCCACCTTCCTTGCCGTTCGGGCCGAGCATGTGGTTGCGGATGCGGATATTGGCGAAGGTGCCGCGCATCATCACTTCATGGTTGCCGCGACGCGTGCCGTACTGGTTGAAGTCAGCTACGGCGACGCCATGCGCCGTCAGATAGGCGCCGGCAGGCGAAGCGGCCTTGATCGAACCGGCCGGAGAAATATGGTCGGTGGTGATCTTGTCGCCGAAGAGACCGAGGACGCGCGCGCCCTTGATGTTCTTGAGGCCCGACCCCTTTTTGCCCATGCCGACAAAATAGGGCGGGTTCTGAACATAGGTCGACTGGTCGTCCCAGGCATAGGTCTGCCCCGGAGGAACCTGAACCGCCTGCCAGTTCGCATCGCCCTTGAACACGTCGGCATACTTCGTTTCGTAAAGCTCGCGGGTGACGTATTTCAGGATGAATTCCTGGATTTCCTTGGAGGTCGGCCAGATATCCTTGAGGTAGACCGGATTGCCGTTCTGGTCGTCGCCAATCGGCTCCTTCGTCAGATCCTTCTGGACCGTGCCGGCAAGGGCATAAGCCACGACGAGCGGCGGCGAGGCCAGATAGTTCGCCTGAACATCCGGCGAAATACGACCCTCGAAGTTGCGGTTGCCCGAGAGAACACCGGCGGTGATCAGGCCCTTGTCGTTGATCGTCTTGGAGATCGCCGGCGGCAGCGGACCGGAGTTACCGATGCAGGTCGTGCAGCCGAAGCCGACGAGGTTGAAGCCGATCGCGTCGAGGTCCTTCTGCAGACCGGACTTGTCGAGATATTCGGCAACGACCTGCGATCCGGGTGCGAGCGACGTCTTCACCCACGGCTTGGACTTCAGACCCTTGGCGACCGCGTTGCGGGCGAGGAGGCCGGCAGCGATGAGAACCGAGGGGTTGGAAGTGTTTGTGCAGGAGGTGATGGCGGCAATCGCCACATCGCCGTGACCGAGATCGAAAGCCTCACCTTCGACCGCATAACGGCTCGAAAGCTGGCCGGGCTTCTTATAGTCATTTTCAAGAGCCGTCGCGAAATTCGGCGCGATGGTTTCGAGCGGCAGGCGGCCTTCCGGACGCTTGGGGCCGGCCATGGAGGGCACGACGTCGCCAAGGTCGAGTTCCAGCGTATCGGTGAAGACGAGGTCGGAACCGTCGCCGGTGCGCCACATGTCCTGCGCCTTCGAATAGGCTTCGACGAGCGCGATGCGATCCTTGGCACGGCCGGACATGGTCAGGTAATTGATAGTCTCGCTGTCAACCGGGAAAAAGCCGCAGGTCGCGCCATATTCCGGGCCCATATTGCCGATGGTGGCGCGGTCGGCCAGAGACATCGAATCGAGGCCGGGGCCGAAGAATTCGACGAATTTGGAGACAACGCCCTTTTTGCGCAGCATCTGAACCACGGTCAGCACGAGGTCGGTCGCGGTCACACCTTCCTTCACCTTGCCGGTCAGCTTGAAGCCGATAACCTCGGGCAGAAGCATGGAGACCGGCTGGCCTAGCATGGCCGCCTCAGCCTCGATACCGCCAACGCCCCAGCCGAGAACGCCGAGACCATTGATCATGGTCGTGTGCGAATCGGTGCCGACGCAGGTATCCGGATAAGCAATCGTCTCGCCATCCTCTTCCTTCGTCCAGACGGTCTGGCCGAGATATTCGAGGTTGACCTGGTGACAGATGCCGGTGCCGGGCGGAACCACACGGAAATTCTTGAACGCCTGCTGGCCCCACTTCAGGAAGCGGTAACGCTCGCCGTTGCGCTCATACTCCAGCTCGACGTTGCGGGCAAAGGCGCTCGGCGTGCCGAATTCGTCGACGATGACCGAGTGGTCGATGACGAGATCGACGGGAACCAGCGGGTTGATCTTTTCCGGATCGCCGCCAAGGGCCTTGATGCCGTCACGCATGGCGGCAAGGTCGACAACGGCGGGAACGCCGGTAAAGTCCTGCATCAGAACGCGGGCGGGGCGATAGGCGATTTCGGTTTCGGTCAGGCCCTTGTTGTTCAGCCATTCGGAAACCGCCAGAATGTGTTCCTTGGTGACGGACTGGCCGTCCTCGAAACGCAGCAGGTTTTCCAAGAGAACCTTCATGGAATAGGGCAGCTTGGAAACGCCCTTCAGGCCATTGGCTTCAGCCTTGGGAAGGCTGAAATAGATGTATTCCTTACCGTCAACGGTAAGGACGGAACGACATTGGAAACTGTCGAGTGATTTGGGCATGGATAAAAACCCCGCTTACTCTGATAGCCAACACGTGCGTGCGGACACCTATGCACTCATGCACATCAGGATGCGGGTACGACCATTTCCGCTGTCCGCACGTGAAAATTGCTCCTCGCAATCGTCAAGTCCGGCGCAAGATGATGTTCACGCCGGCCGCTGGCGTGTTGACACCCATATAGATAATTTCTCTAAAACGTGCCAGACCATTCAACGAACCTAATCGATTTTTTTATGATCGAGACGACGAAATCGTAATCGGAACCGCAGCATGGATTTGACGGCGGAAAATCTTGGCGTGCGACGCGGCGAAGATTTCATATTCATGAATATTTCCTTCAAGTTAAGCGACGGTGAGGCTCTTGTGTTGACCGGTCGCAACGGTTCAGGAAAATCCACCCTGCTGCGCACGGTGGCCGGCCTGCTGCGGCCCGAACAGGGACGAATAAAGATAGCCGGCAAAGAAATAGACGCTGACATGCGCCCGTCTGAGGCCTGCCATTATCTTGGCCATCGCAATGCTATGAAAACCGAACTGACCGTTTCGGAGAATCTTCGGTTCTGGAAGGACTTCCTCGGCGATTTTTCCGGCGGTGCGGGCATGGCAATCGATGAGGCGGCGGAGATCGTCGGCCTGGCCGGCATTACCCACCTGCCCTTCGGTTATCTCTCCGCCGGCCAGCAGCGGCGTTTTGCCATGGCGAAACTTTTGATTGCATGGCGACCGGTGTGGATTCTCGATGAGCCGACGGCGGCGCTAGACAAGGCTGCGGACGGGATGTTTACCGATCTCGTGAAAAACCATCTTGGGAAAGGCGGCATCGTTCTGGCCGCAACCCATCAGCCTTTGGGGCTGGAGAGCGCGCGGGAATTGCGGATGACGGGGTTTGCGGGTGTGGAGGCTTGGGCATGAGGGCGATGTGCGTGGGGCATACCCCCCTCTGCCCTGCGGGGCATCTCCCCCTCAAGGGGGGAGATCGACCTGCGGCTAGGTCTCGCCCATCTCTACGCCTGAGAATAAAGCAGCGGAAAAGCCTCTTGCCGATCTCCCCCCTTGAGGGGGAGATGCCCGGCAGGGCAGAGGGGGGTAACGCCCCAGACGCGGAGCAACCCCAATGACCGCCCTCCTCCTCCGCGACATCAAACTCTCCATCCGCGCCGGCGGCGGCGCGCTGATCGGCGTGCTGTTTTTCATGACAGTGGTTGCCGTCATCCCCTTCGGCGTCGGCCCCGATCTCAACCTGCTCGCCCGCATCGGCCCCGCTATTGTTTGGATCGGCGCGCTGCTGTCCGCCCTTCTCGGCCTCGACCGGCTGTTTCAGGCCGAGCGGGATGACGGCTCCCTTGATCTAATCCTGATGCAGGAAACCCCGCTGGTCCTGACCGTGTTCGTGAAATGCCTGGCACACTGGGTCACGACCGGCCTGCCACTGGTGCTTGCCTCCCCTCTGCTTGGCCTCTTCATGAACATGGACGAAGTGGCGATCGGCGCCGTGATGCTAACCCTTCTCGTCGGCTCGCCCGCCATCACCTTCATCGGCGCGGTAGGGGCGGCGGTTGCCGTTGCCCTGCCGCGCGGAGGGCTTCTGGTGTCCATCCTCGTCTTGCCGCTCGCCATTCCCGTGCTGATCTTCGGCGTCAGCGCCTCCTATGCGGCGGTGCAGGACCCGGCGCCCTTCATGCCGCCATTTCTCATTCTGTGTGCGATCACGTTATTTTCAGCCGTGACCGGACCTTTCTTCGCCGCTTTGGCGCTGCGCAATGTTATGGATTGATGAAACCACGCCAGACGATCCCCGATTGACAGGGATCAATTGCGGGGCGGCCATTCTCGGGTTACACAAACGGCATGAACGAGCAGACCTTCACCATCACCAAATTCAGTGATCTTGCCAATCCCACCCGGTTTCTGGCGCTGGCGGCACGCATTCTGCCATGGCTCGCTGCGCTCACGGCGCTGGTGCTGGCCGCCGGTCTTTATCTGTCCTTCACTACCGAAGGCGATTATCAGCAAGGTTACACTGTGCGCATAATGTATGTGCATGTGCCCTCAGCCTGGCTCGCCATGATGTGTTATTCGGTCATGGCGGTCTCCGCCATCGGCACCCTCGTCTGGCGTCACCCGCTGGCGGATGTCAGCCACAAGGCCGCTGCCCCCATCGGCGCGGCCTTCACGCTGATTGCACTCGTCACCGGCTCGCTCTGGGGTAAGCCCATGTGGGGAACCTGGTGGGTGTGGGATGCACGGCTGACCTCCGTCTTCGTGCTTTTCCTGATGTATCTCGGGCTGATCGCGCTCAACCGCGCCATGGACGATCCGTCGAGAGCCGCCCGTGTCAGCGCCGTGCTGATCCTCGTCGGTTTCGTGAATATCCCCATCATCAAATTTTCGGTCGAGTGGTGGAACACGCTGCACCAGCCGGCAAGCGTCATCCGCATGGGCGGCTCCGCCATCGATGCGGAATTCCTCTGGCCGCTGCTGACCATGGCCGTCGGTTTCACGCTGCTGTTCTTCACGCTGCACATCGCCGCCATGCGCAACGAAATCTGGCGTCGGCGCGTGGCCGCGCAGCGGCGTCTCGCCGCCCGCATGGCGAACCGGGAGGGCTGAGGAGATGACGCACGCCTTTTATATCGGCATGTCCTATGCGGCGACCGGCCTTGTCGTTCTCTGTCTCATCGCCTGGGTCGTCGTGGACGGTCAGGCACGCAAACGGGAATTGAAAGAACTCGAGGCATCCGGCGTGCGCCGCAGGGCGAGAGCCGGTTCCGCAGGTGACGCGCAATGACGCAGGCTGACCGGGACATCAAGGCCAAAACGACAGGCCGTGCACGCTATGCGCTTGCGCTGCTGCCGTTGCTGCTGTTCGGCGGTTTCGCCCTCGTCGCCGGCAAGATGCTTTACGATCAGGACGTGAACGGGCTGGATATCAGCGCCATTCCCTCGGCGCTGATCGGCACCAGGGCGCCCACCCTGTCGCTACCGCCGCTGGAAGGCTCCAACCTGCCGGCGCTGACCGATGCCGCCATCAAGGGCAAGCTGACTTTGGTGAACGTCTTCGCCTCCTGGTGCATTCCCTGCCGGCAGGAGCATCCGCTGCTTCAGGAATTGGCGAAAGACAGCCGAATCACCGTCGTCGGCATCAATTACAAGGACAAGCAGGATAATGCGCTGCGCTTCCTCGGCGAGCTCGGCAATCCCTTTGCTGCGATAGGCGTCGATCCAAACGGCAAGGCCGCGATAGACTGGGGCGTCTACGGCATTCCCGAAAGTTACCTGGTCGGCGCGGATGGCACGATCCTTTATAAAAAGGTCGGCCCCTTCGATGCCCGCAGCGTCGAGCGCGATCTGCTGCCAGCCATTGCGGCCGCAGCCGGGAAATAACGCGCTCGGTAGGGCATCACCCCTTGGTAACGACCCTCAGCGAAGGGCCTTCAGCCGGCAGACGTATGCCTTCCAGCACCACCTGATCGCGACCGCCGCGTTTTGCGGCATAGAGACCGTCATCGGCCCGCTTGATGGCGTCATGAATGGAATGATCTCCCCTCGCGACGGCCGAGACACCGAAGCTCGCGGTGATCTGGCTGGTTACACCCCGGTTGCGCCAATCGAGCGACGAAAGACCTGTCCGCATGGCATTGGCCAGCTGGCCGGCTGCGGCAGCTGTCTGGCCGGGCAGGAAGACCACAAACTCCTCACCGCCAAAGCGCGCCACCAGCGCATCCTCGGGCGCATTGCGCCTGAGCAGATCGGAAAGACCGATAAGAACGATATCTCCAGCCGCATGACCGTAAACATCGTTGATACGCTTGAAGTGGTCGATGTCGCAGGCGATGACCACACCCTCAGGGATATCGTTACGAAAATCGGGAACTCGGCGGTCGAAGCCGCGCCGGTTCAGCACGTCCGTCAGCGGATCATGCTCTGCCGCATGCAGATGCCGGTCGACGGTGACGGAAATCTGACTCGCGAGCACGGAGAGCGCCAGCAGGAAGCCGAAGATGCTGGCGGCAAGCTGCATGTAGAAAGCATAGTCGGATTCGAAGAATTCGCTGAGCTCGATCATCGAGCCGCTCGGCGTCATCACCAGCAGCATGCCGATGCGCACCAGCGTCTCCAGCACCACAAGACAGGCAATTCCCACCATCAGCCTGTCCGCAAGCGCGACGGGGCGCTTTCGCACGAGCCAGACCGGAATCGCGAGCAAAAGGGCACAGACGAGATCACCGATGACGAGCTCGCGTTTCAGATCCGGTGTGACGAAAACATGGAAAGAGACCAGCAAAACCGCGGCAACCACGATCGACAGCCTGGCCGTGATATAAAGCGGCCGCCCGAAATGGACGAGCAGAGCGTGGCCATAGAGGAAGAAGGCGGAGAAGAACAACAGGTTCGAAACAATCGCCTGTATTTCGAACGGCAGGCCGCCAAGCACCAGAGGTGTCGCAAAACCGAAGGCCGCCGAAAGATATCCTATACCCCAATAGCGGGCGGAAGCGTGGCCGATCCTTTGCAGGAACAGGAACACCACGCCGAATGTCAGCATGATGAAGGGGAGAAGATAGGCGAAGTTGTCTTGCAATGGGTTCTGCCGGAGGGAGATACGAGCCTTTGCCTGACACTACGGCAATGCCATTAAGAAAACCTGCATATATTGCACGGCTTCCGTGCCTTTCGGCCCGCGGCCCCGGAAAACCCGTTCACATTTGCGGGAGCGCGTTCTGCCATTCCTTGATCGCGTCCACGGGCCAAAGCAGCATGACCACGTTCAGCGTCAGGTTGTCACGGATCAGCCAGCCGGTGAAGATTTCGAAGAAGATGGCGATCGCCACCGTCAACCACACCGGCACACGGGCGGCAAACAGGAAACCCAGCGCCATGAAAACGGTATCCATCGCCGAGTTCAGGATGCTGTCGCCGGTGTAACCCAGCGCCATCGTCGCGGTCCGATAACGATCGATGATGAGAGGCGAGTTTTCTAGGATTTCCCATGCCGCTTCCACCAGAACCGCAAGCGAAAGCCGCATGGAAAGCGACCTGTTGCGGAACAGCAGCCAGGCGAACCAGTAGAACAGGAAACCGTGAATGATATGCGAGGGAGTATACCAGTCGGCCAGATGCTGGGAATTGCCCGGCGTGTTCACGCCCGGCTCGAACAGCTTCACATAACCGCATTCGCAGATCGGAATGCGGCCCATGGCGTAAAGGATGACGATTTGCAGGAGAAGCAGCCCGGCGGCCACGCCGAACCATTTGAGCGAGCGCGAACGGGAAGCCGACATCTCTGCAACGGTCATTTTTCGTCCTTGTTAAGCGGTTCCAGCGAATGGCGCATGACGAGCGGCATCTGCGCCATGGTGAAGATGATGGTGATCGGCATCGTGCCCCACACCTTGAAGGCAACCCAGGTGTCGGTGGTAAACATGCGCCACACCACCTCATTCAGCACCGCAAGAAAGAGGAAGAATATGCCCCAGCGCAGCGTCAGCTTGCGCCAGCCCTCATCCGTCAGCCGGAAGGCCGAATTGAAGACATAACCGAGCAGCGATTGCCCGAAGAACAGGCCGCCGAGCAGAATGACACCGAACAGCGTGTTGACGATGGTCGGCTTCATCTTGATGAAAGTATCGTTCTGCAGCCAAAGCGTCAGCGCGCCGAACACGAAGACCACTATGCCCGATATCAGCGGCATGATCGGCAACTTGCGCGTCAGCACCCATGAGACGGAAAGCGCCAAAGCCGTTGCGATCATGAACAGGCCAGTGGCGATGAAGATCGGCCCGCCGAACTCCGTCAGCACGGGGAAAGTGGAGGCCAGCCATTCGCCGCGGGAATTGGCGAAGAAGAAGACCATGAGCGGGCCAAGCTCGAGCACGAATTTCAGGAGCGGGCTGATTTCCGCCACCATCTTTTCGCTTTCCTTGGAATTGCTTTCAATATCCATACTCAAACTCCCGCAATGGCCTTGGCGAAATCTTCCGCCTCGAAGGGCTCCAGATCATCAACACCTTCACCCACACCGATGAAATAAACCGGCAGCTTGTGTTTGGCAGCGATGGCAACGAGGATACCGCCCCGCGCCGTGCCATCCAATTTTGTCATAATCAGGCCCGAAACACCCGCGACATTGCGGAATATTTCTACCTGGTTCATGGCGTTCTGGCCGGTCGTCGCATCCAGCGTCTGCAGCACGGTGTGCGGCGCATCCGGATCGAGCTTGCCAAGCACGCGCACGATCTTTTCCAGCTCCGCCATCAGCTCCGTCTTGTTCTGCAGGCGACCGGCCGTATCGATGATGAGAACGTCGCTTTTCTGCGCCCGCGCCTGCTCATAGGCATCATAGGCAAGCCCCGCTGCATCCGCGCCAAGCTTGGTGCCAATGAATTGCGAACCGGTGCGGTCCGCCCAGATCTTGAGTTGCTCGATGGCCGCCGCGCGGAACGTATCGCCCGCCGCCAGCATGACCTTGAGACCCGAACCGGAAAGCTTGGCGGCAAGCTTGCCGATAGTCGTCGTCTTGCCCGTACCATTCACACCGACAACGAGAATGACATGCGGCTTGTGTGAAAGATCGAGTTCCAGCGGCTTGGCCACAGGCTTCAGGACCTTGGTGATCTCGCCCGCCATGATGCGCGCCACGTCCTCGCCGCTCACATCCTTGCCGTAACGCTCGGAAGACAGGGCGCCGGTGATGCGCATGGCAGTCTCGACGCCGAGATCCGACTGGATGAGAAGATCCTCCAGCTCATCAAGCGTATCCTCATCCAGCTTGCGCTTGGTGAAAAGCGCCGAAATCTGTGTGGTCAGCTGCGACGATGTACGGGCAAGCCCTGCCCGCAGGCGCTGAAACCATGTCAGTTTTACCTGCGGTGCGGCAGGGGCAGGCTCCTGCCGCTCACTGGCGGACGAAAAACCCTTTGGTAGAGCTGGCGGTGTAGCGGAGGGCTCGGCGGCAGTCGCGGCTTCGGCCTCGTCAAGCAGCGCATCCATCGCATCCGCATCCAGCACAACATCCGTTGCTTGGGGGGCAGATTCGACCTGCTCTTCGGCGGCTGCTTCCGCCTGTAGCAACGACAGCGGCACCACGCCCATATCGCCGGAAAGCTCGGCACCGGGCAGAAGCGGTGCGTCCTCTTCCTCGTCATCGTCGGGAAGGACCACGTCCGTCGCCTCGTCCGGGGCTGGTCCGCCGGCCGTCTCCATCTCCAGTTCGGAAACCGGGTCCTTATCGACAGGGCCATGCGCTTCGGCGTCACTTAGCGCCGCTTCGAAGGAAGCGTTTTCATTGCCGCGCTCAGGCGCGGTGTCCTCTTGCGGCCGGTCATTCGTTTCGGCCTTGTCCTTGCCGAACGAAAAGACTTTTTTGATGAAGCCGAGGGCCATGGTCGTTCCCGTGTGTTTTCTCTTGTGCCGCCTCAGGCCGCATCCGCCGCCAGAAGCTTCATGTTCAGATGTTTGCCGTTGTGGCCGGTAATCGCAACCTGCGCAAGAGTGCGCGGAGCAAGATGCGACGCCTCCACCAGCGTGAAATTGTCGGTATGGGCAAAACCGTTATTTTCAACGAGGATCGTCTGCACCGAACCGACCATATTTTGCATATGCGCCAGCTTCAGCGCCTCGCCGCGCTCCCGAAGCCTCGCCGCCCGCTCCTTCACCAAAGCCCGGTCGAGCTGCGGCATGCGTGCCGCGGGCGTCCCCGCACGCGGGCTGTAGGGAAAGACATGCAGGCTGGAAATGCCGCATTCTTCCGCAAGCGTCGCGGCGTTTTCGAACATCTCTTCCGTCTCGGTCGGAAAACCGGCGATCATATCCGCCCCGAAGGCGATATCGGGCCTCAGCAATCGCACCTCGTTGCAGAAGCGAATGGCATCAGCCCGCAAATGGCGGCGTTTCATGCGTTTCAGGATCATGTCGTCGCCATGCTGGAGGGACAGGTGCAGATGCGGCATGAAACGCGGCTCATCGGCAACAAGATCCATCAGATGGCGGTCGGCCTCAATACTGTCGATGGAGGAAAGCCGCAGACGCAGAATATCCGGCACCTGCTTCAGCAATGTCTTGGCAAGATAACCGAGGGAAGGTTCTCCCGGCAGGTCCGCACCATAGCTCGTTGCATCCACCCCGGTCAGCACGATCTCGCAATAGCCGCTTTCCGTCAGCCTGCGCGCCTGATCCACCACGGCCCCCATCGGCACGGAGCGGGAATTGCCGCGCCCATAGGGAATGATGCAGAAGGTGCAGCGATGATCGCAGCCGTTCTGCACCTGAATAAAGGCGCGCACATGCCCGTCGATGTGCTTCACCATCTGCGGCGCGGTCGCCTTGATGCTCATGATATCGTTGACGCGCAGCTTTTCTTCCGCCGAAACGCCGAAATCCGGCAGCGCACGATAGGAGGCGCTTTTCAGCTTCTCTTCATTGCCCAGCACCGCATCCACCTCGGGCATCTCGGCAAAGGTCTGCTTCTCGGTCTGGGCGGCGCAGCCGGTAACGATGATACGGGCATGCGGATTGTCCCGCCTTGCCCGGCGGATGGCCTGGCGTGCCTGGCGCACCGCCTCACCCGTCACGGCGCAGGTGTTGACCAGCACGGCATTGTTGAGCCCGGCCTTTTCGGCCTCCGCCCGCATCACTTCCGATTCATAGGTGTTGAGACGACAGCCGAAGGTTATGACCTCGACGCCGCTCATACAGCCCCCCGCTCGACCGCATCCCGCGCCCAGGAACCGGTGACGGGGTCGACCGAACCTGACCATTCCCACTCGGCAGGGCCGGTCATGATGACGTGGTTATCTTCACGCCAGTCGATCGTCAGCGGAACGCGAATGGGGCTAGAGGCCACATCGATAGTGACCTTTCGGCCGGTGCGGCCGGTGCGGGCAGCGGAAACAGCTGAAGCGCAGGCGGCGGAACCGCAGGCAAGCGTCAGTCCGGCGCCGCGCTCCCAGGTGCGGGTGCGCAGCGCGCTGTCGGAAATCACCTGCGCCAGCGTGATATTGGCCTTTTCCGGAAAGATCGGATGGTTTTCGAGAAGCGGTCCGAAACGTTCGAGATCGAACTCCATCGGATCGCGATCCACCCAGAAAATCGCATGCGGATTGCCCATGGACATCACGGCCGGCGAATGCAGGATCGGCGCATCGATCGGCCCGATCTGCAATTCGATACGGCTGGTATCGTGGAACTCTTCCGAAAGAGGAATATCGCTCCAGCGGAAACGCGGCAGGCCCATATCGACGGAAATCATGCCGTCTTCATGTTCGACGGCGTTGAGGATGCCAGCCACCGTCTGGAAAGTGAAACTGGTCTTGCCCGTTTCGGACGACAGCGCCTGCACCACGCAGCGCGTGCCATTGCCACAAGCCTGCGCCTTCGTGCCATCGCAATTGAGGATGTCGATAAATGCATCCGTGCCACTGACACGCGGATCGTGGATGGCCATGATCTGGTCGAACTGTGTGGCAGCATCGGCGTTCAGCGCAATCGCCGCCTCCGGCGTGACCATATCTTTACGGCCGCGCATGTCGACAACGAGGATCTTGTTGCCAAGCCCGTTCATCTTCGCAAATTCGACCGTATCCACCATTGCCCTAAACCTGAAAACCGTCTGAAAATCGGATTGCATAGGGGATTTCCCCGCGCTTTCGCCCTATATGGCGGAAAGGGCAGCAAATTACCAGACTGTTACGGCGCAAACGCGGCAGCGATCAGGCGGAAGGCACGTCGAAGACCTCGCCGGGGCGCATCGGCCGAAAACGGCTCTCCTCCACCCCCTGCTCTGTCAATGCGACCTTCAGGGCCGCAAGCGGTGCATCCACGGCCTCATCCGTCAACTGTACCGTACCCCAATGGTGCCCGCAGACATGCGCCGCACCGCAAAGCTTCATGCCTTCCACGGCTTCCGCCGGGTTCTGGTGCTGGCCCTTCATGAACCATCGCGGTTCGTAAGCGCCGAAGGGCAGGTTTGCGAGGCGGAAATCGCCGTGCTTCTTGCGCGCGGCGTGATAATTGAGACCTTCATGGAAGCCGGTGTCACCGATATGGTAGATTTTACCGCCGGGCGTTTCGATGACGAAGGCAGCCCATAGCGCCATGCGCCGGTCGTTCAGGCCGCGGGCCGACCAGTGATGGCACGGCTCGAAGTGGATTTTAACCGGCCCTGTCTCCACCACATCGCCCCAGTCGCCCACCTCGATGCGCGCCGCCTCGACCCCGGTACGGATGATGGCGTCATTGCCGAGCGGCGTGATGAAGAGCGGTTTGTGCGCGACATGCAGGCGCTTCAGCGTTTCCATATCCAGATGGTCGTAGTGATTATGCGTCACCAGCACCAGGTCGATGGGCGGCAGGTCCTCGAAACGGATGCCGGGCGCATTGACCCGTTTGGGACCGGCGAAACTGAACGGGCTGGTGCGCTGCGACCACACCGGATCGATGAGAATATTCAGCCCCGCCGTCTGGATGAGAAACGAGGCATGGCCGACGAAGGTGACGCGCATGTCCCTGCCTTCGATCCGGGCTTCCGGTTTTGCGAAGGGAAAAGGGCTCGGATAGCTTTCCGGCCATGTGGCGCGCTCGCCATTGAAGCGCCATTTCATAAGGCCCATGAAATTGCCGGGCGGCGAACCGCCGGGATTGAAGAAGCGCACCCCGTCGAAATGATCGGAGATCGGGCCGCTATAATAGGCGCTCGCGTTCGAACGGCGGGCATAGAGGCCCCCACCCGCCAGAGCGAGCAGACCAAGAGCGGAAAAACGAAAGAAGTTTCGACGTTTCATGACAAAGGTATAAGGAGCGAAAGGGGCCCGTTCAAGCGCCGTCAATGGCCGCCTGCGGCCAATCACGCAAAGATGAAATGCGGGCCTTTTTGGCCACAAACCCGCGCCGCCTTGACTTTTCCCGCACTTTCCTGTTTATCCCGCCCATCAGCTGGCAGTTTCATGACTCCAAGCCGCCGACCGGGACCCGCAAAGGTATAAAGAGATCCCGGAGGTCAACACCCGACAGCGCGATGCGCCCTCGGGTGCTTTTTGGCTTTGCGTCTTGTTTTTGGCAGCGAAAGCACCGACGTTTCGGAAACCCCGGAACGAAGAAGGAAGAAACGATGTTTGAAAACCTCCAGGACCGCCTTGGTTCCATTCTGAATGGACTGACCGGCCGTGGCGCGCTGACGGAAGCCGATGTTGCCGCCGCCCTGCGCGAGGTTCGCCGTGCGCTTTTGGAAGCGGACGTTGCACTGGAAGTCGTGCGTTCCTTCACCGACAGGGTGCGTGAAAAGGCTGTTGGTGCCGCCGTCCTGAAGTCGATCAAGCCCGGCCAGATGGTCGTCAAGATCGTGCATGACGAGCTTGTCGAGATGCTCGGCACCGAAGGCGTCTCCATCGATCTCAACGCCCCCGCCCCCGTCGTCATCATGATGGTGGGTCTGCAGGGCTCGGGCAAGACCACCACCACCGGCAAGATCGCCAAGCGCCTGACCGACCGCGATAAGAAGAAGGTGCTGATGGCATCTCTCGACACGCGTCGTCCGGCCGCCCAGGAACAGCTTCGCCAGCTTGGTGTCCAGACGAGCATCGACACGCTGCCGATCATTGCCGGCCAGTCGCCGACCGATATCGCCGCGCGTGCAGTGCAAGCAGCAAAACTCGGCGGCCATGACGTCGTCATTCTCGACACCGCCGGCCGCACGCACATCGACGAACCCTTGATGCTGGAAATGGCCGACATCAAGAAGAAGTCCAACCCGCATGAAATCCTGCTGGTCGCGGATTCGCTGACCGGTCAGGACGCCGTCAACCTGGCGCGCAACTTCGATGAGCGCGTCGGCATCACCGGCCTCGTGCTGACCCGTATGGATGGCGACGGACGCGGCGGTGCGGCTCTCTCCATGCGCGCCGTCACCGGCAAGCCGATCAAGCTGATCGGTATCGGCGAGCGGATGAACGAACTCGACGAGTTCCATCCGCGCCGTATTGCCGACCGTATTCTCGGCATGGGCGACATCGTCTCGCTGGTCGAGAAGGCCGCCGAAAACATCGATGCGGAAAAAGCCCGCGCCATGGCCGAGAAGATGGCCAAGGGCAAGTTCGATCTCAACGATCTCGCCGACCAGCTTGGCCAGATGAAGAAGATGGGTGGCATGGGCGGCATCATGGGGCTGATGCCCGGCATGGCCGGCATGAAGGACAAGATGGCTTCGGCCGGTATGAACGACAAGATGTTCGACCGCCAGATCGCCATCATCTCGTCCATGACCAAGGCCGAGCGCGCCAATCCGGATATTCTGAAACACAGCCGCAAGAAGCGCATCGCCGCCGGTTCCGGCACGGATGCCGCCGAAATCAACAAGCTCTTGAAGATGCATCGCGGCATGGCCGACATGATGAAGGCCATGGGCGGCAAGGGCAAGGGCGGCATCATGAAACAGATGATGGGCGGCCTTGCCGGCAAGATGGGCCTCGGTGGCATGATGGGCGGCGGTATGCCTGACCTTTCGAACATCGATCCCAAGCAGCTCGAGGCGCTCCAGAAGCAGGCGGAAGCCGCCGGTCTCGGCAAGCCGGGTGGAATGCCCGGCCTTGGCGGTCTGCCGGGCGGATTACCTGGTCTCGGTGGCGCAAAGCTGCCGGGTCTTGGTGGCATGCCGGGGCTTCCCGGTTTCCCGAAAAAGAAGTGAGGGCGCGCCAATGAACAATGCAGAGGTGAAAGCCCAGCTTTCCGAATACCGTCAGTCGATCGACAATATCGATGCCGCACTGGTTCACATTCTTGCCGAACGTTTCCGCTGTACCAAAGCGGTGGGCGTGCTGAAGGCAAAGTACAATTTGCCGCCGGCCGACCCGGCGCGCGAGGAATACCAGATCGAACGCCTTCGCCGTCTGGCGAAGGACGCCAATCTGGACCCGGATTTCGCCGAGAAGTTCCTGAACTTCGTCATCAAGGAAGTCATCCGGCATCATGAAGCAATCGCCGCCGAACATGGCGGTACCGAAAAGACCGCCTGAAAGGCGGACAAGCCATCCTAAGGAGTATATCACATGGCACTTAAAATTCGTCTCGCACGCGGTGGTTCCAAGAAGCGCCCGTATTACCAGATCGTCGTTGCTGACGCCCGTTCGCCCCGCGACGGCCGTTTCCTCGAGAAGGTCGGTTCCTGGAACCCGATGCTCGGCAAGGACAACCCGCAGCGCGTTGAGCTGAAGGCTGACCTCATCAAGGAATGGATCGCCAAGGGCGCACAGCCGACCGACCGCGTTCTGCGCTTCCTCGCAGAAGCCGGCCTTGCCGAGCGCGCCGCTCGCAGCAACCCGGAAAAGGCAAAGCCGGGCAAGCGCGCTCTCGAGCGTATCGCTGAAAAGAAGCAGAAGGCTGAAGATGCAGCCGCTGCTGCTGCGGAAGCCTCTGCTGCAGAATAATCTGCACGGAAACTTTTGAAGAACGGGTGGCGTGGTTTTCCATGCCGCCCGTTTTTTGTTTATTTTGGCGTCAACAAACCTTAAAGCTGACGCAACCAACACCAGAAGACGGACGGCCCGATGGCAAAGCTGGAAAACCCGGTACTCATGGCAAAGATCGGCGGCGCACAGGGCCTGCGCGGCGAAGTCCGTGTCAGCACCTATACGGCCGATCCGATGGCGCTCGGCGATTATGGCAACCTTGTTACCGCCGATGGCCGTGTTTTCGAAATTCTGGAAGTGCGCGAGGGCAAGAACGTCGTCGTCGTTCGTTTCAGGGGCATCAATGACCGCAATGCGGCGGAAAGCCTGAATGGGCTGGAACTGTTCATCGAGCGTGACAATCTGCCCGACGACGAGCTTGACGATGACGAATTCTATTATGCCGATCTCGAAGGGCTGGAAGCCGTCGATGCCGATGGCAAAAGTTATGGCGCCGTCAGCGCCGTCTATGATTTCGGCGCAGGTGATCTGCTGGAGTTGAAGGGCGCGGGCCGTCGCCCTGCTCTCATTCCCTTTTCGGAAGCGGCCGTGCTGGAAATCGACCTCGAAGCCGGTCGTATTCTCATCGATCCGATGGCCGCCGGCCTGATCGACAATCCTTACGACAAGGACGAAACCGGCGCATCGCCGTTCGGCAAGAAATAAAGTCATGACCTTCAAGGCTACCGTTCTGACGCTCTACCCGGAAATGTTTCCGGGGCATCTCGGATATTCTCTGGCAGGCAAGGCGCTCGAGCGAGCGCAATGGTCGCTGGACGCCGTACAGATTCGCGAATTCGCCACCGACAAACACAGAAGCGTCGATGACACACCGGCAGGTGGTGGTGCCGGTATGGTGCTGAAACCCGACGTTCTCGCGGCGGCCATCGACCATGTTTCGGATGGCGATACGCGGCCGCGGCTGCTGATGAGCCCACGTGGCAAACCCCTGTCGCAAAACCGTGTGCGTGAACTGGCGGCTGGAGAAGGCGCGATCATCGTCTGTGGCCGTTTCGAAGGCGTCGACCAGCGGGTGATCGAGGCGCGCGGGCTGGAGGAAGTGTCGATCGGCGATTACATCCTCTCCGGCGGTGAGCCGGCGGCGCTGACGCTTCTTGATGCCGTCGTCCGCATCCTGCCGGGCGTCATGGGCAACGATCTTTCCGGCGTGCATGAAAGCTTCGAGGGCGGACTGTTGGAACATCCGCACTATACCCGCCCGCAGGTCTGGGAAGGCCGCGATATTCCGGCCGTCCTCACCTCCGGCAACCACGCCGCCATCGACAAATGGCGGCACGAGCGGGCACTGGCGTTGACGAAGGAAAGACGCCCGGACCTTCTGGTAAAGGCTCAGGCTGAAACGAAATAATAGGCCGTCAGCACCAGCCCGACGGCGATCACCAGCCAGCGGATGATCCACTGCGGCACCCGCCGTGCCGTATGCACGCCCACATAGCCGCCAAGTGCGGCCGCAGGGAACATGATGAGCGCCGCCCACCAGGAAACGACGCCACCGCTGACGAAGATCGTGATTGCGATGACGGCGATCACGACTGACAAGAGGTTTTTCAGCGCGTTCAGATGATGGTAGATGCCGCCCGAGGTTATTCCGAGGATGGCCAGCATCATGATGCCCATGCCGGCACCGAAAAACCCGCCATAGACGGAAGCGAGACCCTGAAAGACGAGGCTCGGCAGATTGCCGGGCGAACGTTCGACGCTCGCCCTCGGCCGCAGCCACGGGCCGGCAGCGAAAACGGCGGTGGCCGCAAGAAGCAGCCATGGCACGAGCTGGCGGAAGGAAGGATTGTCGAGCGACAAAAGCAGCAGCGATCCGGCCAGCCCCCCGACGACTGAAACGGCCGACAGAAGGATCGCCTCGCGCCAATGGGCGCGGATTTCCGGCCCATAGGCGATCACGGAGGTGATGTAGCCCGGAAACTGCACGATGGCTGACGTGGCGTTGGCGACGATGGGTGGCAGGCCGGCCAGCGTCATCGCCCCAAAGGTCAGGAAGGTGCCGCCACCGGCAATCGCATTGACGACACCCGACAGAAAACCGGTGGCGAACAGCATGAGAATAATGAATATGGACATGGCCCCTCCCAAGGTTCCCATGCCATATCCGCCAGCGCGCCGCTTCGCAACTGCCGGAACACGGCGCGTAATTGATAAAATATTGTCATGAAAGGGATGACAAACGGCGCATCCTCGTGTATGTGCCCGCGTGGAAATGGGAAATATCCCAACCGAAAGCAAAGAATGGCGAACCCGCTCCTGCCGCAAGGCATGGTCTGAAGGCATTGACCGACAGACGAACCGTTGAGCGCTCTGGCTGTTTCAGAAGAAATCAGAGGTTAACATGACCAATATCATTCAGCAGCTGGAAGCCGAACAGGCCGCCAAGATCGAAGCAAAGCGCACCCTGCCCGAGTTTTCTCCGGGCGACACCCTGCGCGTCAACGTGCGCGTTACCGAAGGTAACCGTACCCGCGTTCAGGCTTACGAAGGCGTTTGCATCGCCCGTTCCGGCGGCGGTCTTTCCGAAAGCTTCACCGTTCGCAAGATCTCCTACGGCGAAGGCGTCGAGCGCGTATTCCCGATCTACTCCCCGCTGGTCGAAGGCGTTGAAGTCGTTCGCCGCGGTAAGGTTCGCCGCGCGAAGCTCTACTACCTGCGCGACCGTCGCGGCAAGGCTGCCCGTATCGTTGAGAACACCGGTACGCGCGCCCGCAAGCTGAACGAGTCCGAGCGTCAGGCACTTGCCGACGAGAAGGCACGTCTGGAAGCCGAAAAGGTAGCAGCAGCACAGGCTCTCGCCGCCGAGAAGGCAGCAGCCGAAGCCGCAGAAGCCAAGGCAGCGGAAGAAGCAGCAAAGGCTGCGGAAGCCACAGCGGAATAAGATTTCCATTTCGATGGATTGATTGAAAGGCGGTCTTCGGGCCGCCTTTTTTGTTGCGTGGATATAACGCAACAAAGCACGCATGCGGCTTGAAAGCCGCGTTTGGCGAGCATTGGCTGGCCGGAGAATATCGAAGCTCTTTCAATCATTTCCTTTGCGGAAAGATGCGGCAAATTTCGACCGGCGACAAATGCCTGCCTGATTTCTTGCTCGAGTGTTTTAACCAATCCTCGAACAGCATTGCCTAATTGCATTTATTGTGCGATTTTCTTGCTGTTTCAGGTGTTATTATGTTTTTATTTAATTCTTTTTTAACAAAAAATAAGTCCGCTTTTTTTGCCGTTGGTCTCGCCAGCGCGTTGATGAACATTCTTAATCTTTCCGGCTCGCTTTTCATGCTGGAAGTTTACGACCGCATTTTGCCAAGCAAGAGCATTCCATCCCTTGTGGCACTGGTCGTTCTCCTGATCGTTCTCTACGCGTTTCTGATGGGGTTCGACGCGCTGCGAGGCCGCATATTGGCACGCATTTCGGACAATATGGACGACGCTCTCAATCAGAAGCTTTTCAGGGCGTCGATCAGTGCGCCGCTCCTTGCCTCGGGAAAGATCGATGGGCTGCAGATCGTCGGCGATCTCGATCAGATCCGCCAGTTCCTCTCGGGACCAGGCCCGGCCGCCTTTTTCGACATTCCCTGGCTGCCCATCTATCTGCTGATCTGTTTTGCCCTGCATCCGTGGATCGGGTTCGCTGTGCTCGGCGGAGCTATAGTTCTCATCGTGCTGACGCTTCTTACGAACTGGCTGACCGAACGGGCGACAAAGCAGGCTTATACCGCACGAGGGCAAAGAAACGTCCTTGTCGGCAGCAGCCAGCGCAACATCGAATCCATCAAGACCATGGGCATGATGGGGGCGGTGACATCCATGTGGGACGAGCTACATTCCAGATACCGCGCCATCACCCTGTCAACATCCGATACTGCCGGCATGCTCGGCGCCATGTCGCGAACCTTCCGCCTGTTGCTGCAATCCGGCGTCATGGCCATCGGCGCCGTTCTCGTCATCGACGGCAATGCATCGGCGGGCAGCATCATCGCAGGGTCGATCCTCTCCGCGAAGGCGCTCGGCCCTGTCGAACATGCGATTGCAAACTGGCGCAGCTTCATGACCGCAAGACAGGGCTGGAAACGCGTCAACGAGTTCCTGGAACTGGTGCCCGAACCCTCGCAGCCGCTCTCCTTGCCCCGCCCGAAATATACCGTTGCCGTTGATCGGGTAACCGGTGGGCCACCCAATGGCGCGCGCGATACGGTCGCCGATATTTCCTTCACGCTGAACGCCGGCGATGGTCTCGGCATCATCGGCCCAAGCGCCTCGGGCAAATCCACACTGGCACGCTTGATGACCGGCATCTGGCCCTATGAACGCGGTTCCGTCCGCTTCGATGGGGCCGCGCTCAACCAGTGGGATTTCGAGTTTCTCGGCAAATCCATCGGCTACATGCCCCAGCAGGTGGAGCTGATGCCGGGGACCGTGGCGCAGAATATTGCGCGCTTCGACCGCGATGCGACGGCGGAAGCGGTTGTCGCCGCAGCCAAGGCCGCGCAGGTGCATGAGCTGATCCTGAACCTGCCCAAGGGTTACGATACCTATATTGGCGACCGTGGCGAGGCCTTGTCGGGTGGTCAGAAACAGCGCATCGGCCTTGCCCGCGCGCTGTTTGGCGAACCCTTTTTCGTCCTTCTCGATGAGCCGAACTCCAATCTGGACAGCGAAGGCGAAGCGGCCTTGCGCAATGCCATTGGCGACATCAGGGCGCGTGGCGGCATTGTCGTCGTCATTGCCCATCGCCCCAGCGCCATCGAAAGCGTCAATCTGGTGATGGTGATGAGCAACGGCCGAATGCTGCGCTTTGGCACCAAGGAGGAAGTGCTCGCGCAAATCCTGCGGCAGAACATCCGCCAGGTGCCTGAGGAGGAAGAAACGCGCAAGATTGAAAACCGGGTGAGCGAAAATGGTTGAGGCGGAAAAACCCGGTATGACGAATGCGTCCATTCTCAGGCACTCGACCGCGGTGGTCGTTCTCGCCCTTGGCCTGCTGGTCGGATTGGGCGGCTGGGCGGCTTTTGCAAAGCTTGCCGGCGCGGTGGTGGCCACCGGCCGGGTTGTCGTTGAAGGCAACTCCAAGAAAATCCAGCATCTTTCCGGCGGCATCGTCAGCGAGATCAATGTCGCCGAAGGCGACAGGGTCGAGGCAGGTCAGGTCCTGTTGCGGCTGAGCGCCACCGTCGTGCAGGCCAACCTCTCCATCGTCGAAAATACGCTTGCGCAGCTTTATTCGCGTCGAGCGCGTCTGCGTGCGGAAATTGCCGAGGCGCCGTCTTTCACCGTGCAGGAAGATCTGGCGGCACTGACGAGTTCGAAGGCGGCCAAGACCTTTATCGACAGCGAACAGAACCTTTTCAACAGCCGTCGCAACGCCTTGATCGGCATGAAAAAGCAGCTGGGAACACGCAAGGACCAACTCGCCGACGAGGCACGCGGCCTCGAGGTGCAGGTGGAGGCGACGGACAATGAGCTTGCCATTGTAAAGGAAGACGTTTCCAAGACGGACGAGCTTTTCAAAAAAGGGCTTGTCACACTTCAGCGCCTCAATCTCCTCAAGCGCCAGCTTTCCAATCTCGAAGGTCAGCAGGGCCAATACATCGCCGCCCGGGCACAGACAGTGGGCAAGCTGAGCGAACTGGACCTGCAATTGCTTCAGCTCGATGAAGACCGCAAATCGGAAGTCACGAAAGACCTGACATCGATCGAAGCGACCGTCGCGGAATATGAAGAGCGGCTGGCGGCAACGCGCGACCAGCTGGATCGCCTCGACATCCGCTCACCGATTGCCGGCCGCATCTACCAGCTCTCGGTGCACAATATAAATGGCGTCATTCAACCGGGTGAAGTGCTGATGCTGGTGGTGCCGGAGCAGGATGAGCTTGCCATCGAGGCCAACATAACCCCACGAGACATCGATCAGATTTACGTCGGGCAACCGGTCACCATTCGTTTCACGGCATTCAATCAAAGCACGACGCCGGATTTGAGCGCGCTAGTTGCTGTCGTCGCCCCCGATCTGCAGACAGATTCCCGAACTGGATCATCTTATTACGCGCTGCGCATCAAACCCGACAAGGCCGGAATGGGTCATCTGCCCGGCGGGAAATTATATCCCGGCATGCCAGCCGAAGTGTTCATACAAACCAGCGAAAGGAGTGTTCTTTCTTATTTTGTGAAGCCGTTCCAGGACAGGCTCAAAAAGACCTTCGTCCAGGAATAAACAGTTTCCATTGCCCATAATTTTACGAAAGGAATTTCCGCAACACGTTAAAGACGCACTTTATTCAAAAAAACAATTTCTTATATTGTATTATCATTTTTTACGTATTAAATATCACCCGCAATATTTATTATAAATTTAATTTCAATTCATCGATTTCTCAAAATTTATGGAGTGTAAAATGGCGTTAAAAGTAACTTTCGGTAATGGTGGCGCCTACACTGTCGCTTCGCTTACCAATTTGGTCGATCAGGAAACATACAAACTCCTCGATGAAGCGACTACGCAGACCAAGACCGGCTCCTCGCTCAATTCCGGCATCGTTCAGGCCGCCCCGGGTGCCAAGATCGCTGTCGGATACAATGCCGACACGAACAGCTTCAATTTCGACGTAACGACGGCGTGGAATTCCGTTAAAAACGTCCTCGCCAAATCCGACACATCCGAAAACCTCTCGTTCAAGGATATCGTTCACGTCGATGTTCACCTCGGCGGCACGGGTTCATCCAATGTTGAAGTACTCAATGCCAAGCGTGGCAATATTTCAACGGGCTCAGGTAACGATACGGTAACCGTCTCTCTCGTTTCGAACGAGAAATTCTGGTCAAATGCCTTCAATGTCGACACAGGTGCTGGCAACGACACCATCACGTTC
Source organism: Agrobacterium sp. 16-172Ci (assembly GCF_053522725.1). NCBI lineage: Bacteria > Pseudomonadati > Pseudomonadota > Alphaproteobacteria > Hyphomicrobiales > Rhizobiaceae > Agrobacterium > Agrobacterium sp. 16-172Ci. Next base: position 207,504 of record NZ_JBNWBW010000002.1, on the reverse strand, counting down.
AAGGCAGGAAAGTCGTTCAACGACACCTCAGCCGAAGGTACGGGCGGTATTCTCGCCCAGGCTGTGAATGGTGGCGCTGGCGTAACCGACGGCAGTTTCACCAATGTCACCATCAATGCAGGCGCCGGTGACGACAAAATCGACCTGAGCGGAGTGAAGCTGGCTTCCTCGCTGGTAACCGGCGGCACGGGTATCGATCGCATCATTGCAAGCGGTGGCGCTGATACCTTCGTCTTCAATCTCGGCGACATGGCCAAAAGCTCCGCCACCGACAGCATCGAAGGCTTCAACGCCTCCATGGACAAGCTGAAACTGGTCGGCACGGTAATCGATAACTGGGCGGTGAGGATCGACGATAGCGACACCATCCTCACCTACAACGTCACTGGCGAGCACAAGGGCGAAAAGATCGTTGTCGCCGGTGTTCACCTCACCGGTAGCGACTGGTTCACGGCGTAATTCTCTCAAAGAGAATTCATTATTTGCTGCTTAAAATGATCGTGGCCCGGAAAAAATCCAGGCCACGATTTTTTATGTATGCGACCGCCGACACTCGTGGCAGCCGTCGCAATCTTCCAAAGTCAGGCAGCCTTGGCCTGATTGCCCATTCTACGCGTTGCGACGATGACCAGCACCCCGGCAAGCGCCAAACAGAAGGCAAGGAAGAACATCGGCGCAATGGTGCTGCCGGTCTGATCCTTGATCCAGGGCACCACGTTCTGCGCCACGAAGCCACCCAGATTGCCGACGGAATTGATCGCGGCGATGCCGGCGGCCGCACCTGCTCCCTTGAGGAAGCGGCCGGGCAGGCTCCAGAACACCGGCTGACCGGCAAAGATGCCTGCAGCGGCGATGCAGAGGAAGGCGAACTGCAAGACCGGATCGCTCAGCAATGCCGACATCAACAGGCAAAAGGCGCCGATGAAGGCAGGACCGACGATATAGGGCGTCTTGTTCTTTGCCTTGTCGGCGGCCAGGGGCACAACGAACAGGGCGACGGCTACGATCACCCAGGGGATGATGTTGATGAAGCCATTGGCGGTGTTGGAAACGCCGAAGCTCTTCACGATGGTTGGAAGCCAGTAGCTGAGACCATAGGCCGCCAGCGGAAAGCCGACATAGCAGAGCGCCATGAACAGAACGCGCGGATTGACCAGCGCCTTGAAGCCGTCCTCCGCATGCTCTTCCATGCCCCTGTTTTCTTCGGCCAGCCGGTTCTTCAACCAGTCCTTCTCATCCTGCGTCAGAAACTTCGCCTTTTCCGGGGTATCGTCGAGATAAAAGAAGGTGACGATGCCGGCGATGACCGCCGGGATACCCGTGGCGAGGAACACCCATTCCCATCCGGCATAACCAAGGAAACCATCCAGATCGAGCAGCATGCCGCCGAGCGGCGCGCCGATGGCATTGGCAAGCGCGCTGAAAATCATGAACAGGCCGATCATGCGGCCGCGATAATCGCGCGGGAACCAGAGCGTCATGAGGAACAATACGCCGGGGAAGAAACCCGCTTCGCAAAGCCCGAGCAGGAAGCGCAGGATGTAAAACATCGTGGCGTTCTGCGTATAGGCAAGCGCGATGGTGACGGCGCCCCAGGAAACCAGAATACGGGCAAACCATTTGCTGGCGCCGAAACGGTTGAGGAACAGGTTGCTCGGCACTTCGAAGATGAAGTAACCGATGAAGAACAGCGAAGCGCCAAGACCATAGGCATATTCGCTGAGGCTCAACGCGTCGACCATCTGCAGCTTGGCATAGCTGACATTCTGGCGGTCGATATAGGCGATGAGATAGAGAAGGCCAAGAAACGGCATCAGCCGCCAGGTGATCTTCGAGATAAGGGCTTTTTCGGATACCATATGCTTTTCCCTCCCTTCGATTTCTCGTCGAAACGCAAATGATAAGGGAACCCATCTATATGTGCATCGCAAAATACGCAAGTTGCATTGCATCATGACCATTGGAGAACCCCAGCAGGGCAGGCTTGTTACGGGCCTTCAGCCGTGATGCAGTGCACATAGAAAATGCCGGACAGTCGCGTTCCATGCTATGCGCATTGATATTGCCGTAAAACCGGCGATCTGGTATGAAGGCTGCCATGGGATCTAAATTCGGATGTCTCGCGCAGAATGTTTATGTGCTGCAGGACCACAAGCGTCTGCCGGCACGGTTCTTTGCGCGCGTTTCCGGGGCGCTCACCAGCCGACTTAGGCTCGCCTGACAGTACCGCTGTCCACGCTTTTCTGAACCCTGATTACCCTTTTCCATGACAAGGCATAGAGCCATGAGCGCACCCCGCACCCTGTATGACAAAATCTGGGACGACCACGTCGTCAATCGTGACCCGGACGGAACCTGTCTTCTCTACATCGATCGTCACCTCGTCCATGAGGTGACGAGCCCGCAGGCCTTCGAAGGCCTGCGCATGGCCGGTCGTCCCGTGCATTCGCCTGCCCGCACGCTGGCCGTTGTCGACCATAACGTTCCGACCACGGCCGACCGGCTGGAAGGCATCAAGAACGAGGAAAGCCGCATTCAGGTGGAGGCGCTTGCGCAGAACGCCAAGGATTTCGGCGTCGAATATTATTCCGAGCGCGACAAGCGCCAGGGCATCGTTCACATCGTCGGCCCCGAACAGGGCTTCACCCTGCCGGGCATGACGATCGTGTGCGGTGACAGCCACACCTCGACCCACGGCGCCTTTGGCGCACTGGCGCATGGCATCGGCACCTCGGAAGTGGAGCACGTTCTGGCGACCCAGACGCTGATCCAGAAGAAAGCCAAGAACATGCTGGTGCGTGTCGACGGCAAAATTCCCGATGGCGTTACCGCCAAGGACATCATCCTCGCCATTATCGGCGAGATCGGCACGGCTGGCGGCACCGGCCACGTCATCGAATTTGCCGGCGAGGCGATCCGTTCGCTCTCCATGGAAGGCCGCATGACGGTCTGCAACATGACCATTGAGGGCGGAGCCCGTGCGGGTCTTATCGCACCTGACGAAACCACCTTCGATTACATCAAGGACAAGCCGCGCTCGCCGAAGGGCGAAACGCTGGAACAGGCCATCGCCTATTGGAAAACGCTGAAATCCGACGAAGGCGCCCATTACGACAAGGTCGTGGTGCTGGATGCGGCCAACCTGCCGCCCATCGTCTCCTGGGGCTCGTCTCCGGAAGACGTGACCTCCATTGAAGGCATGGTTCCCGATCCCGATGATATCGAGGAAGAAAACAAGCGCGCTTCCAAGTGGCGTGCGCTTGACTACATGGGCCTGAAGCCCGGCACGCGCATCACCGATATCGCCATCGACCGCGTCTTCATCGGCTCCTGCACCAATGGCCGCATCGAGGATTTGCGCGCGGCGGCGAAGATCGTCGACGGCCGTAAAGTCGCTCCCACCGTTTCGGCCATGATCGTGCCCGGCTCCGGTCTCGTGAAGGAACAGGCGGAAAAGGAAGGTCTGGACAAGATTTTCCTCGAAGCCGGTTTCGAATGGCGCGAGCCAGGCTGCTCCATGTGCCTTGCCATGAATGACGACCGCCTGAAACCCGGCGAACGCTGCGCCTCCACCTCGAACCGCAATTTCGAGGGCCGTCAGGGCTACAAGAGCCGCACCCACCTCGTCTCCCCCGCCATGGCGGCAGCGGCGGCGATCGCCGGTCATTTCGTCGACGTGCGTGAGTGGCAATAAGCTCCTGAGGCCATCGTTGCAGGAAAGCCACCCGTCCCCCGCAGGGGGCGGGTGGTTTTTATTATAGTCCCTGCAAACGCCGCTGCGGCTGCGTGCCGTGCAGAAACACGGCAAAAGTATCCCAGGGCGGCGTGATGGAGAGCTGGCTCAGAATACGCGCGACCTCGCCCCTGTGAATGCCCGCATGCAGAACCATATGTGAGATCATCTCAGCGCGGGACATGTAACCCTTGTCCCCATCCGTGAAGGTGAAGGCGACGAATTCGCCAAGCGATGCCGGCGATGTTTTCTCGAGATAATCGAGATACCAGCCATCGAGAGCGGCGACATCCTTCGCAAGATCATCCAGCTGCGGCGTTGCCTCGGTATTATCCGAGAGAAAGCCGTGTGCCGTTCCCGTGAGGTGACCCGAAAAAATCCTCGCAACGACGTAATAGTGATTGATCAGCCGGATTGCCGTGTGCCGTTCAGATGCATTGTGGACGGGATCGAGGTGTTTCAGCTTCTCGAACAAGTCCCTGTTCGCCCATTGGTGATAGCCGAGCAGGCTCCTGAGCAGATCCCTCATCACAATATCCTTTACATCTCAAAAATGTGAGCACTATGTTTATATTTTCGTCATGGAGGGTGTCTTGTCTACTCGCATTGCAAAGCGGAAGACCGAGATGCGCAAGGAGCCGCGTCAGGAGCGTTCCCGCGCCACGGTCGATGCCGTTATTCACGCGGCGGCTCGCATTTTGAGCGATCATGGCTGGGCGGGTTTTACCACGAACAGGGTCGCCGAAACGGCTGGCGTCAGCATCGGCTCGCTCTATCAATATTTCCCGGACAAGATTTCAATCGTGGAAGCGGTGCGCCATCGTCACCTCGAGGACTGTCTCTCCGTCATGAAGAGCGTCTCGCAAAAGCGGCAATCGCTTGCGAAATTCGTGGAAGAGCTCGTGACCGGCATGATCGGGGTCCACAGCATCCATCCCGGTCTTCACAAGGTCCTTCTGGACGATGCGCCCAGCCACGAAGGGACGAACGATCCCAACAGCGTTTTCGAACAGGAATATCTCGGTCTCTACGCTGCAGCGATCGCGGCACATATGACGGCCGACACAAAGGTCGAAAGCAGAACCACGGCGCTGATCGTATCCGATGCCATTGACGGCATCATTCACAATGCCGCCCGCCGCGGAGAATTGCAGTCGCCCAAAGTCAGACGGGAAATGATTGCACTTGTTCACGCCTACCTGTCTCAGGCAACCGGTGAATGACAGGCCGTCAGCTCATTCCGAAATGATCTTCACCCGCTGGCCCGGCTGAATGGTGGCCGTGGCGCTCATGGCATTGATCATGCGGAACATGTCGAGCTTCCGGTCGGTTCCCATCATCCGCGCCGCCATCGTCGCCACGGTTTCACCGGGCTTCACCGTCACCACCCGTACCCTGAGCGGCTTCAACGAGGCGATTTCCTGCGGCGTCATCTTGCGGAAGCTGGTGCGCAATGTATTGGCGATGGAATCAAGCTGCGTATTGCCCTTCGGCACGGCGGTCAGGAAACGGAATATCTGCTGGCCGACACGAATGACGGTCACGTCGAAGTCCCATTTATCCGCACTTGCCCGGGCCGTCGCGGCCTCCAGACCATTGATCTGGGTTTCCTTGACGGTTTCCGGCAACAGGCCGGCAACCCAGCCGCTGGTCAGGTAATTGGCAAGGCTCGTCTGTTTCGGATCGGCGACACCGTCAAAACGGATGGCCATATCGCCCGGTCCCGTCGCCAGAACGGCCTCGACCTTGTTGTCGATAAGGAAACCTTCCGGCACATCGAAACGAATGCCGAGCGTTCCGTGCAGAAATGTCTGGCCGCGGACATAACCTTCCTGCGGGCTATCGCCATAAAGCAGACCATCTGTGCCATCCAGAAACCAGTCGCGACCACGATCGCCGACCTGGCCGTCCTGGCCGAAGGCGCGGGCATGACGGCGCGCAAGCTCGATGCGCTGCGGCGTGTTGGGGTGGCTGGAAAGGAAGTCAAGGCTCTGGTCGTTTTCGGGATCAGCCGAAGAGAACCGCGCATAGGCCGCCATGGAATCCAGAAAACGCGGCGAGGCAAAGGGGTCGTAACCGGCCTCGCCCAGCATCCGCACGCCAATCACATCCGCCTGCAATTCCTGCTGGCGCGAAAAGGCCGCAAGCCGCAGCTTGCCGCGCGCAAGCGCCTGCTTGCCGGCAAGGTCGCTCGACAGCACTTCGGCAACCACGCGGCTGGCAATCACCTCCGCCTCTTCGCGGCGCTGGCGTTCGATGCCGTGATTGGCGGTGACATGGCCCATCTCATGCGAAAGCACGGCGGCCACTTCCGAAGCATCGTTGGCAAGCGCCAGAAGCCCGCGCGTCACGTAAAGATATCCGCCCGGCAGCGCAAAGGCGTTGATGGCCGGCGAGTTGAGAATAGTGATGCGGTAAGACTGTTGCGGATTTTCCGAAACGGCGGTTAGAGCGCCGGCGATACGCGCGACAAGCCGTTCCGTCTTGGCGTCGCGGTACTCACCGCCATAACTCGCCACGATGCGGGGATGCTCGCGCGCGCCCATCTGGGCGCGGGGATCATTCTTCTGCACCTCTTCCACGGTCTGCGGATTATCCGACGGGCGCAGGGTGGACTGGTAGGCCGGGCTGAAGAGAGACTGGCACGACGACAGGAACACCGCAGAAGCGGTCAGCACGGAACAGGCTGCAGCCATCCTGCCCGAACGGCGAAGGCCTGAACGGGAGAAGAGCCTCCACTGTGCAGTCATGCTATTTCTCATTCTCTATGCCTGCCCCTAACGTTCCTGATCATCCGTTAATTGCAGACCAGAATAACAGATTCGCCCCAACGGGCGATGAATGCCGAAACGGTAAAAACGATCCATCAAGTCCGGATTATTCCTGAAGAACGCAATAATTCCCATCTTTTCTCGGGCAACAACTTGAAACTGGCAAGTGCAAATTAGCGCCATTGAAGTCATCTAAAGCGATTGCCAGCGGCACACGTCGAAAATAAGGCGATCACCCGTTCAGAAAACTGTCCACCGCCTTCACATTTTGTGTGGCGAAGAAATCTGCGGTCGAGCCGACATAGACAACCCGGCCGCGATCAAGAAAAACCACCTTCTGCGCCAGCTTCTTTATGTCTTCGGGATGGTGGGTGACAATAATCACCGTGTTTTTTGTTTCTCCATGCAAGTCGAGAAGCAGCGACGTCATACCCGCCCGCAGTCCGGGATCGAGTGCCGCAAAAGGCTCGTCGAGCAGCATGACCGGTTTTTTCCTGACCAGCGCACGCGCCAGCGCCGCCCTCTGCCTTTCTCCGCCGGAAAGCGTGCCCGGCAAACGTTTGTCGAAACCCGCCAGACCGACACGTGCAAGCGCCATCTCAATCCGTTCCCGGTCTTCCACCCGCAATTTCAGCCCGGGGCTGACACCGAGAGCGACATTGGTGAAGATATCGAGATGCGCAAACAGATTATTATCCTGAAAGATCGATGAGACTGGTCTTTCCGAAGGATCGAGCGCCGTCATGTCCTGCCCGCCGATCATCACGCGGCCGGAATCCGGCGCCTCGAAACCGGCGACGAGGTTGAGAAGCGTCGACTTTCCCGAACCGGACGCGCCGACGACGGCAATTATCCGGCTCTTCGAGAATGTGCAATCGAGGTCGAAATCCTGTGTTCCAAGCCGCAGCCTGACCTTGTCCAGTTCAACGGCAAAATCATCGCCTGTCATATGCTCGCCCCTGCTGATTGGGATTGCCGTGCAACACCGCCTGCGGCAAGCAGCAGGCAGACGATACCGAGAAGGAAGGCATAACCGGCGGCATCGTTGGTACGATAGCTGCCCATATTGCTATAAACCAGCCATGGAAGGGTGACGAAACTTTCCGATCCGAACAGGGCAACCGCGCCTAAATCGCCGAGAGACAGGGCCATGGCGAAGGAAAACGCCATGGCCAGCGGCCGCCACAGAACCGGAAGATCGGCGAACCGCAGCCGCGCCAGACCCTGAAGCCCGAGACTGGCGGAAAGTCGGCCGGTGCGCAAGAAATGACTGGTGCAGGCCGGCTCCAGAACCCGCATGGCAAGCGGCAAAGCCATCAGCATATTGATCAGCGCCACGAGGACCGGCGCATAGAAGCTGGTATCGCCGAAAACCCGCAATAAGAGAAACCATCCGCTTCCCAATACGACTGGCGGCACCAAAAGCACCAGCGAAGACCCTGCCCCGAGCATGGTAGAGAGGAAGCGCAGGGGTTGTCCCGCTCGCCGTCTGGAGCCTATCGCCTGGCGCGCGCCGATGATCGCCATGCAGCAAAGCACGACAAGGGCTGCGGAGAGTGCGGCGATTGCAAGACTGGTCGCCGCCGCGCGCAGGAAAATCGGCGCGGACAGAAGACGCGGCAGATCGGCCCTCAAACCCGAGACAGCGATGGCGACAAGTGGCAGGCCGATCAGCAGAACAGCGAACACGATTGCCGCGCCATCCCAGAGGCGGACACCCATGCCCTTTCCGTCGAAACGGCGAAGGGAACGACCAAGCGAGGGAATCTCCGCTACGGGCGACGGCAAAAAGGCAAGAAGGCCGAGCAGGATTGCGGTGAGGCCAATCTGCAAAACCGAAAGCGCAATCGCCCGCTGCGGATCGAAATCGAACCGTAACGCCTGATAAATCGCCACCTCCAGCGTCGTTGCTGCCGGCCCGCCGCCCAGCAGAAGAACGAGCGTGAAGCTGGTGGCGCACAGCATGAAGACAAGCCCGGCAATGCCGGGGACGAGACGCGCGACCGCCGGCCATTCGATAAAACGGAAAATCGAAACCGGCCCCATGCCGAGGCTCGCCGCCATGCGCCAATATTCGCCCGGAATGCGCTCCAGCCCGGCCAGCATCAGACGCACCGAAAGCGGAAGATTGAAAAACACATGGGCAATGAGGATGCCGGAGAGGCCGTAAATGCTGAAAGGCTCATCCGCTCCGGCAAAAACGAGGGCCGAATTCAAAACGCCCTGCCTGCCCCAGATGGTGATGATACCGAAGGCGCCGACGATCACCGGCAGACCCATCGGCACCGCCATCAGCCTGATGATCCAGATCCTTCCCGCAAACGCGCGCCGACGACAAAGCGCCAGCGCCACCGGAAGGCCGAGAACAATGGAAAGAAGGGTGGAAAGCGTTGCCTGATAAAGCGTGAAACGCAGGATGCGCAGCGTATAGGCATCCATGATGCCGGCAGCGGACGCGCCGGCATCAAAAGACAGGAGAGCTGCAACCGCGAGCGCCATGAACAGGAAAACGGCGGCAAAAGCCGCCGTTCCGAAAATGATCGACCGCCGGTAATCGCGACGCAGCATCATGCGCTGGTGTGCCTCTTCCTCAATTCATGCTCATGGCGGCAAGCCATTCATCGATCCATGCCTTGCGGTTCTTCGCCACCTCTTCCGGATCCATCAGAAAAGTCTTCTGCGGCACCACGAGTTTTGAAAACGCCTCCGGCAAGGGCTTCGAGGTTGCCGCAACCGGCATCATCCAGTTGTTTTCCGGAATGGCATCCTGAAAACCGGATGTCAGCGTGAAAGCCAGGAACTGCTTTGCCAGTTCCTTGTGCGGCGCGTTTTTGAGGAGACCGGAAACCTCGATCTGGATGTAATGCCCTTCGGAAAAGGCGGCGGCCTGATAACGATCCGTTTTTTCAGCGACCATGTGATAGGCGGGCGAGGTGGTGTAGGAGAGCACCATCGGCACCTCGCCCTTGGTGAAGAGGCCATAGGATTCCGACCAGCCCGGCGTAACGGTGAGAATGCGCTTCCTGAGCTTTTCCCAGGCCTCCGGGGCCTTGTCGCCGTAGATCGATTTCACCCATAGCAGCAGGCCAAGCCCCGGCGTGGAGGTACGCGGATCCTGAATGACGATTTTCTGCGAGGGGTCGCCTTCCACGAGGTCTTTCAGGCTCGTCGGCGGGCTTTTCACCGTCTGCGTATCATAAATGACAGCGAAATGACCGTAATCATAGGGAATGAAAACATCGTCCGTGTAGCCGCCCGGCACCTTGGCCGCCGATGCATCGATGCCGCCGACATCGAACAAACCGGTCTGTTTTGCTTCCGCGACAAGATTGGTGTCGAGGCCAAGCACGACGTCCGCCTTGGACCCCGCCCCTTCAAGCTTCAGACGATTGAGCAGCGCCACGCCATCGGCCACGCCGACGAAATTGACCGTGCAATTACAAACCTTCTCGAAGGCCTCCTTTACCTTGGGACCGGGACCCCATTCGGAAACGAAGCTTTCATAGGTGTAGACGGTCAGTTCCTGTCTATCCTGTGCAACGGCAAGGCCGGGCAGAAACAGCGAGGCGGCAACGAGGGTATTCAGGAAAAGACGACGGCGCACGGGTATCTCCTCAAAAAAACGATAGGGAAATAGCCGCCTGCGTTAAAGCCGTCTAATCCCTCCGCCGGTATGAACCGGATCAGGTTCTTCGGGTTGGCAAGCCTCTCAGCCTTTCGCACCCAAGCGCAAAAGACACCCCGTTAGATCAAGATGATGGTGTAGTCCCGCCGTCCCCGATTGGCAAGATGGCCGAGATCAGCCCTATTCCGTCATATGCACCAGTTCCCAGACGTGCCCGTCGGGATCCTGAAAGCTGCCGGCATACATGAAGCCATGGTCCTGAACAGGCTTCCAGCCGCTGCCGCCGGAGGCAAGCGCCGTGGCGATCATCCGGTCGATTTCTTCCCTGCTTCCGGCGGAAAGACAGGTCAGAACCTCGGTGGTTCGCGTCGCGTCGGCAATATCGCCGTTGATGAAATCGCGGAAACGTCCCTCCTGGAGAAGCATCACGAAGATATTCTCTTCCACGATCATGCAGAGCGTGCGGTCATCCGAATATTCCGGGTTGAAGCTGAAACCGAGAGCAGTGAAGAAGTTTCTTGATGTCTCGATATTCTTGACCGGCAGATTGACGAAAATCATGCGCATTTTCACAACTCCTCCAAACGAACGCCGGCATAGAACGGCAATTCTGCTTTTCTCTCAAAGGCCGAAGGAGGACCGGTCAAACGGGGAACTGATTGCCTTCAGCCCTCCAGTTCCTCGCGCAGCATTTCCAGTTCCAGCCATTCTTCTTCCATGGCCTCCAGCTTGTCGCGCAGCTTCGACATTTCCTGCGCCAGCGTGTTGAAGGCCGCCGGGTCCTTTGTGAAAAGTTCCGGATCGGCCATACGCTGCTCGCGTTTTGCGATTTCGCTTTGCGCCTTTTCCATCTCCTTCGGAAGGTTTTCGAGCGCGAATTTCTGCTTGAAGGAAAGCTTGCCCTTGGCCTTTGAAGGATCCTGCGATGCAGAGGCCGAAGGTGCGGCTTTCGCCTTTTCCTGTTTCTCAGCCTTGCGTTTTTCTTCCGCCGCACCCTTGCGCTGCGCCATCATGTCGGAATAGCCACCGGCATATTCGATCCATCGTCCGTCTGGTTCGTCCGGATTGACGGGCGCGATGGTGGAGGTGACGGTGCGGTCGAGGAAATCGCGGTCGTGGCTGACGAGGATAACGGTGCCGGAAAAGCCCGCAACGATTTCCTGCAGCAGATCGAGCGTTTCGATATCGAGATCGTTGGTCGGCTCGTCGAGGATCAGAAGATTGGTCGGCCGGGCCAGAATGCGCGCCAGAATAAGACGCGCGCGCTCCCCGCCGGAAAGGTTGCGGATCGGCGTGCGGGCCTGTTCCGGCTGGAACAGAAAGTCTTTCATATAGCCCGTCACGTGCTTCAACTCGCCGTTGACCAGCAGATTTTCACCGCGGCCATCGGTCAGATAATGGGCGAGCGTATCGTTGGGATTGAGATCCTCGCGTTTCTGGTCGAGCGTCGCAATCTCCAGATTGGTGCCGAGCTTCACGGTGCCGCTATCGGGCTCCAGCTGGCCGGTGAGCATCTTCAGAAGCGTGGTTTTCCCGGCACCGTTCGGGCCGACGAAACCGATGCAATCTCCACGATGGACGCGCAGCGAAAACGGCGCGACGATCACGCGCTCGCCATAAGCCTTGGTGATGGCCTCGGCCTCGATGACCAGCTTGCCGGATTCACGTCCTTCGGTAACGGTCGCCTGCACCGTGCCCTGAGGTCCCTTGTGGCCGCGATATTCCGCACGCATGGCCTGAAGCTCGCCGACGCGGCGCATGTTGCGCTTGCGCCTTGCGGTCACGCCATAGCGCATCCAGTGCTCTTCACGCTCGATGGCCTTGCCGAGTTTGTGCTGTTCCAGTTCTTCCTCTTCCAGCACCTTGTCGCGCCATTCCTCGAAATGGGCAAAACCGCGATTGAGACGGCGCGACTGGCCACGATCCAGCCAGACGGTCGAGGTTGAGACCTTTTCGAGAAAACGCCGGTCATGCGAAATCAGCACCAGCGCGCTGCGCGTCTGCTGCAGCTCGCTTTCAAGCCATTCGATGGTGGGCAGATCGAGATGGTTGGTCGGTTCGTCCAGCATCAGGATATCGGGTTCCGGCGCCATGACGCGGGCAAGGGCCGCACGTCGCGCTTCACCGCCGGAAAGGCTCGCCGGATGTTCCTGCCCGGTGAGACCGAGATGCTCCAGAAGATAGGTGACGCGATAGGGATCGTCACCGGGTCCGAGCCCCGCTTCGGCATAGGCCTGAACCGTGTCGTAACCGGCAAAATCCGGGGCCTGCTCCAGATAGCGGATGGTGGCGGCCGGATGCCGGAAAACCTCGCCCGATTGCGCCTCGACCAGACCCGCGGCGATCTTCATCAGGGTGGACTTGCCGGAACCGTTGCGCCCGACAAGGCAGATACGGTCGCCCGGTTCCACCTGGAGATTGGCGCCATCGAGCAGCGGGGTCACGCCGAAGGTCAGCTTGATGTCATCGAGTTTCAAAATTGGGGGTGCCAAGGCGTCAGGCTCCGGTCAGATCATAAGGGCGGGCGAGCACGATGGCTTTTCCGCTTTTCAGCGAGAAATGCACGGGGCCGCCATTCGCGACATTGGAAATAGTGCGGGACGAACCGAAAGCAAGCGCAAAATCCTTGAGCGGATAACGCACATTGCCGATATCGAGCCCCTCGAGGGCGGTAAATCCGGCAACCGAAAACAGCGAGGCGGGCGGCAGATCGATATCCAGCGAACCGGCAAGCAGCGGCCGCGCCTCTTCTTCACCTGACGTCAGCGTAACGTCGATACCACGTTCGGCAAGCGCCACCGCGTAAAGGAGGTGCTGAAGCGCATGGTCGCTTCTCGCGCCGCCAAGCGCACCGACGAGCACCAGCGAATGCGCGCCACGGGAGAGAGCTTCCGATACCGCGATCTCGCCATCCGTCACCGCCTTTGCGGTCGGGTATGGCTGCCGCGCCACATCGGGCCAGGCCTCCAGCAACTCTTTGCTGGCGGAATCGAAATCCCCGACCCACAACTCCGGCGCAAGGCCAAGCGGCCCGGCATGGCGCATGCCGCCGTCGGCCGCAATCACACGGCTATCCGCGACCGCCTCTTGCAGACGATCGGTCACCGTGACATCGCCGCCAAGCAGAATGGTGAAGCGCTCTTTATTCATGCCCTGCCTTATCGCACCTCGGCCAAAAATGGAAAGCAGAAACCCGATGAAATCGGCCTATATTGATTTTCGCCGGCTTCGGGATTATGAAACGCCTCAGTGGTGATTTGCCGACCGGCTTGCAGCCACTTTAAAGAAGTCGCTAAAGGGTCGAGGAAAAAGGCAATTTCCTGGGACCGGTCGCGATTTCGCTGCCGGTTTTTTTGTTTTCGCAACGTTCTTTACGTGATCCGGAAAAGAGAGTTCGACATGCCGATCAAGATTCCCGATACGCTTCCCGCTTTTGAGACCCTCGTTCATGAGGGAGTGCGGGTCATGACCGAAACGGCGGCCATCCGGCAGGATATCCGCCCGCTCCAGATCGGGCTTCTCAACCTCATGCCGAACAAGATCAAGACGGAAATCCAGATGGCGCGCCTCGTCGGCGCCTCGCCGCTGCAGGTGGAGCTGTCGCTGGTGCGGATCGGCGGCCATCGTGCCAAGAACACGCCGGAAGAACATCTTCTGTCCTTCTACGAGACGTGGGAGGAAGTGCGCCACCGCAAGTTCGACGGCTTCATCATTACCGGCGCGCCCGTGGAGACGCTGGCCTATGAAGACGTGACCTACTGGAACGAAATGCGACAAATTTTCGAATGGACGCAGACCAACGTTCATTCGACGCTGAATGTCTGCTGGGGCGCGATGGCCGCCATCTATCATTTCCATGGCGTGCCGAAGCACGAGTTGAAGGAAAAGGCTTTCGGGGTCTACCGTCACCGCAATCTCTGCCCCTCATCGATCTATCTGAATGGCTTTTCGGATGATTTCCAGGTCCCGGTCTCGCGCTGGACGGAGGTACGCCGCGCCGATATCGAAAAACATCCGAAACTCGAAATCCTGATGGAATCCGAGGAAATGGGCGTTTGTCTGGTGCACGAGAAAGAGGGCAACAGGCTCTATATGTTCAACCATGTCGAATATGATTCGACATCGCTTTCCGACGAATATTTCCGTGACGCGAATGCCGGCGTGCCCATCAAGCTTCCGCATGATTATTTTCCGCACAACGACCCGGCGCTTGCCCCGCTCAACCGCTGGCGCAGCCATGCCCACCTGTTTTTCGGCAACTGGATCAACGAGATATACCAGACGACACCTTATGATCTCGAATCCATTGGCAAACTCGCCGCGTAAAGCGCCTCGCGTTTTATCGAACGCATGCGACGCGCTTTCGTTTTTGTTTTAAGCATGTCTTTGTCCCAAAACCGCGGCGCACTTTTGGGAGACATGCTTTGAATTGCGGGATTGCGAATTGCCGGGAAATGACGCAACGTCCGCCCGGCAATTCGCAACATCAGGGAGAATGACGATGAGCGACGCGGCGGCGCGGGAGAATTTCGGTTTCACGGCGACGGGCGAAAAAGTCGAACGCGTCACCATCTCGAAAGGCGGTTTGACGGCCAAGGTCATCACCTGGGGCGCCGTCATTCAGGATCTGCGCCTTGAAGGCCACCAGCCGCCGCTCGTGCTCGGCTTCGACAAGTTCGAGGACTACAAATATTCCTCCTATTTCGGTGCCACGCCCGGCCGCAACGCCAACCGCATCGGCGACGGGCGGTTCTCCATCGACGGGCGCGACTACCAGCTGGAGCTCAATGAAAAGGGCGTAACCCACCTGCATGGCGGCAGCGACGGCATGGGCAAGCGCAACTGGATGCTGATGGAACATGGCGAAAGCCACGCGGTTCTGCAGATCATCGATCCCGATGGCCGCGCTGGTTATCCCGGCAATTGCACGGTCACGGCCACCTATACGATCCTCGACGGCGGCGTGCTTTCGGTGGTCTATGAAACGGTGACCGACAAGCCGACCATCGCCAATGTCTGCCAGCATTCCTATTTCAATCTCGATGGCGCAGACACCGCGCTTGGGCATGAGATCAGCATCGCGGCTGATTTTTACCTGCCCACCAATGAAAAGCAGATACCGACGGGCGAAATCCGCTCCGTCGAAGGCACCGTCTTCGACCTGCGCCACCCGACACCGATGCGGCGCAAGGAGAATGGCGAGCAGGTTCTCTACGACCACAATTTCTGCCTGTCGCCCGAGCGCCGCGCAAAACGCAAGGTCGCCCGCGCCTATTCGCCGGCCTCCGATATCGCCCTTGAGGTTCACACCACCGAGCCCGGTGTGCAGTTTTATTCGGCCTTCAAACTGGACGTTCCGGTTCCCGGCCTCGATGGCCGTCACTACGGCCCCTTTGCCGGTTTCTGCCTGGAAACGCAGATTTGGCCGGACGCCGTTAACCACCCGGATTTTCCGCACGCTATCCTGCGGCCGGGTGAAACCCTGCGTCAGGAAACCGACTATATTTTCAAGAAGGGCTGACGCGGCGCGCCGGGGTCAATCCAGCACGCAGCCGACATAGCCGCCGGAGGCACGCGCGCGCCGCTCGATAAGGCCGGCAAGCCGTTGCAGCCCGCGTCCCGGCTTGCTGGCGACGCGGTCTATGGGATTAGGCAGCGAAACCGCCAGCAGCGCCGCCTGACGGGAGCTCAGTTTTGCGGCCGGCACCTTGAAATGGTGCTGGGCGGCAGCCTCGATTCCGTAAATGCCCGGTCCCCATTCGGCAACGTTGAGATAAATCTCCATCATCCGTTTTTTCGACCAGACGAAATCGGCGGCAATCGCCAGCGGCAATTCTAACCCCTTGCGCAAGAACGAACGGCCGTTCCATAAAAACAGGTTCTTGGCCGTCTGCATCGGAATGGTGCTTGCGCCACGGGTGGACGCCCCGTCGAGCGCGTTGCTGACCACGGACTGCATCTGGTTCCAGTCCACGCCGCCATGAAAACAGAATTGCCCGTCCTCAGACATCATCACGGATTGAACAAGGCGCGGCGAAATATCCTCAAGCGGCACCCAGCGCCGGTCATAACCCTGAAAGGTCACCAGATCGGCGAGCATCAGCGTCGAGACCGGACGGAAAAACGGCAGCGCATAGACTGGGATCAGCAGATAGGGCAGGATCAGCAAAGCCAGCAAGGTCATGATGATGCGCTTTGCCAACGTGCGAAAATCCACCTTCGGACTGCTCCGGTCTTCCGCCAGAACGGCGTAATCTGCGTCGCTTTCAGGCGTACTGCTCAATATTCGTCAAAGCCCCGCACCAATTGAAGCCTTTCATAGTCCATTGCCGCCTTCAAGGCGAGTCCGCTCAAATAGTTGGACCTCTGGAATCACGAAAAGGTTTGCCTGCATTCGCGCGGCATGCCAAAGAGCGCGGCATGGACGCTGCGATGACAAATTTCGAAACGAAGCTGCGCGAAAACGCGGCAAAAACCGAAGCCCTGCTTGGTCGCCTGCTTTCCGGCGAAGCCCGCGCGGATGAGATCACGCGCCCGCAAAACCTGCTCGACGCCATGCGCCATGGCGTATTGAACGGCGGTAAGCGCCTGCGACCCTTCCTCGTCATCGAAAGTGCCGCCCTTGCGGGCGGGAATGCCGAAGCCGCCCTTTATGTTGGCGCGGCATTGGAATGCCTCCATTGTTATTCGCTTGTTCATGACGATCTGCCGGCCATGGACGATGACGACCTGCGCCGCGGCCAGCCGACCGTGCATCGCAAATTCGATGAGGCGACAGCAATTCTCGCCGGCGACAGCCTGCTGACGCTTGCCTTCGATATCATCGCATCGGACGAAAATCCGCTTGCGGCCGAGCGCAAGGCCGCGCTCGTACTTTCGCTTGCCCGCGCGGCGGGCATCGGCGGTATGGCCGGCGGCCAGGCCCTCGATCTCGCTGCGGAGAAAAAAGCACCCGATGAAGCCGGCGTCATTACATTGCAGGCTATGAAAACCGGTGCACTGCTGCGTTTTGCCTGCGAAGCGGGCGCAATCATCGCCGGCAGCGATATTTCTGAAAGGCAAAGGCTGCGTCTCTTCGGCGAAAAGATCGGCCTCGCCTTCCAGCTTGCCGACGACCTTCTGGATTTGACGGCCGATGCCGCCACCATGGGCAAGGCAACCGGCAAGGACGCCGCGCGCGGCAAGGGAACGCTTGTGGCGCTGCGCGGCGAGGACTGGGCGCGCAGCCAGCTGCGGGAGCAAGTGGCGGAAGCCAGCGAACTGCTGGCCCCTTATGGCGAAAAGGCCGCGATTCTCATCGCGGCCGCCAGATTCATCGCTGAACGAAAGAGCTGAGCGGCTTCCACTCAGCTTTTCATCACCCAATCAGCCCTTGAGCGGCGAAATCAGCACTTCGACGCGACGGTTCTGAGCGCGGCCATCCGGCGTTGCATTCGAAGCGATCGGCTGCGACGGGCCGAAGCCGAGCGTCGAAATACGGCGCTGATCGACGCCGCGCGCGCCGAGATAATTGGCGACCGATGCGGCACGACGCTCCGAAAGACCCTGATTGTAACCGGCACTGCCGGTCGAATCGGTATGGCCGTTGATGTCGATGAGCGTGCGGTTGAACTTGTTCAGCACGATGGCGACGGAATCGAGCGTCTGATAGAATGGCGGGATGACCTGATCCTGGTCCGTCGCAAAGGTGATGTTCGACGGCATGTTGAGAACGATGCTGTCGCCACGGCGGGTAACCGAAACGCCGGTTCCCTGAAGCTGGGCGCGAAGCTCGGCTTCCTGGCCATCCATGTAATTACCGATGGCGCCGCCGGCGAGCGCGCCGATGCCCGCACCGATAAGCGCGGCATTACGGCGACCGGTCGGCGAACCGCCGACAGCCAGACCGCCCAGAGCACCGACCACGGCGCCGATGCCGGCGCCGCCCGCCGTGTTCGACATCTTCTGCTCACCCGTATAGGGATCGGTGGTGGTGCAGGCGGAAAGATAGGTCCCGCAAAGGGCGATGATCGCGATTTTTTTGATCATGTGTTTTGATGCTCCGAGAGGTTCAGGAGGTATGACAGTGGAATTCCGGCCTTTTCACGGTACTCTTTACTCCGCCGCATCTTTCCGGCCAAAACGCTTTTCGATGTAATCGATCACAAGCGCTTCAAAATCGGCGGCGATATTGGGACCACGCAGGGTCAGCGCTTTTTCACCGTCGATAAAAACGGGCGCTGCCGGGCTTTCGCCGGTTCCGGGCAGGGAAATGCCGATATCGGCATGTTTGCTTTCACCGGGGCCGTTGACGATACAGCCCATGACGGCAACGTTGAGCGCCTCGACACCCGGATATTTCTCACGCCAGATCGGCATGTTCTTGCGAATATCGTTCTGGATGTTCTGGGCAAGTTCCTGAAAGACGGTGGACGTGGTGCGCCCGCAGCCGGGACATGCCGCAACGACCGGAATGAACTGACGGAAACCCATGACCTGCAGCAGTTCCTGCGCCACCTGCACTTCGCGGGTGCGGTCGCCATTCGGCTCAGGCGTCAGCGAAACGCGGATCGTATCGCCAATGCCGTGCTGCAGCACATAACCCATGGCGGCGGATGAGGCGACGATGCCCTTGGAGCCCATGCCCGCTTCGGTGAGGCCGAGATGCAGGGCGTGGTCGGAGCGTTCCGACAGCATTGAATAAACGGCGATCAGGTCCTGCACCTGGCTGACCTTGGCCGACAGGATGATGCGGTTGCGCGGCAGGCCGATCTCTTCGGCAAGCTCGGCGGAAATCAGCGCCGACTGAACAATGGCCTCACGCGTGACCTGACGGGCGGAGAGAGGGAAGCCCTGCTCCTTGTTCTTGTCCATCAGCGTCGTCAGAAGTTCCTGATCGAGCGACCCCCAGTTGACGCCGATTCGCACCGGCTTGTCGTAGCGGATCGCCATTTCGACGATCTCGCCGAACTGCTTGTCCTTCTTGTCCTTGAAGCCGACATTGCCCGGATTGATGCGGTATTTCGCCAGCGCTTCGGCGCAGGCCGGATGATCGGCCAGAAGCTTGTGGCCGATATAATGGAAATCGCCGACAAGCGGCACATCAAGCCCAAGCCGCAGCAACCGCTCGCGGATTTTCGGCACGGCGGCCGCACTTTCGTCGCGGTCGACGGTGATGCGCACGATTTCCGAACCGGCCCGGAAGAGCGCCGCCACCTGTTGCACGGTGGCGTCGATATCCGCCGTATCGGTGTTGGTCATCGACTGCACGACGACGGGCGCGCCGCCACCGACAATGACACCGCCCACGTCTACGGCGACGGATGCGCGGCGGGGCTTGGGATCGTAATCGGCATGTGACGTCATGGCGGTCTCTGGAGCTTGCGGCAAGGTCTGGCAATTGAGGTGAAACAGGCAAGCCTGCTTGTCAACACCCAACGCATGAGAGCTTCTACTTTACCGCAATCATGGCAAAATTCGAGACGCCTATTCCTTGCCCGCGCCATCCGCATGGCGGGCGAGCCGCGAAAGCAGCAGAACCACCACATGCAAGAGCGGCAGGGCGATGAAGACGCTCGCAAGGCCGGTATGCTCGGCAATAAAGCCGATGGCGGACGGCGCCACCAGAATACCGGAATAGCCCATGGTGGTGACCACCGAGAGACCAATGCCGGGCGCCAGTCCCGGCATGTTGCCGGCGGCGGAAAAGGCAATGGGCACCATGTTGGAAATGCCGACGCCGGCAATCGCGAAGCCGATGATCGCGATAGTGGAATTTCCCGCAAGACCGGCAATCATAAGACCGATAATCGACATGGCCGAACAGAAGCGCAGGGTCGTCACGGCGCCGAAGCGGTCACGCACCAGATCGCCGGCAAACCGCATGGCCGCCATGGTCATGGAAAAAGCCGCGAAGGCGAAACCGGACTGCGACACCGAAGCACCGAGTTCATTGCGCAGATAAAGAGCGCCCCAGTCGAGGATAGCGCCTTCAGGAATCATCGAGAACAGCGCCATCAGGCCGATGATCCACGGCAGCGGCGTCAGCGGCAGGCCGCCTTTCGGGCGCTCTTCCTCCGGATGCGGACGATCCGCAAGGACGCGCGGCCACGCGATGACCAGCAGCACGAGCGCGATGACCGTCAGCGCAATGGCATGTCCCTGCACACCGATGGCCGTGATGAGATAACCGCCAAGACCGGCGCCGATCAGGCCGCCAAGGCTCCAGAAGGCGTGGCACGATGACATGATGGCGCGGCGCATATCCCGTTCCACCGCTACCGCATTGGCGTTCATGGCGACATCCATCGCCCCCGTCAGCCCGCCGAACAGAAACACCGCAATCACCCCGGCCCACACCGTGCCCGCCCAGGAAATGAAAAGCAGAGTCGGCAAAAAGATCGCCGCTGTGACGAGACTGACCGTACGCGAACCGAAACGGGCGATCTGCGAACCGGCAATCGGCATGAAAACCAGCGAACCGATGCCGAAGACCAGAATGATCAGGCCGAGCGCGCTCTCACTGAGGGACAGGCGCGCCGCAAATTCCGGAATCTTGGGCGCCCATGACCCCATCATGAAACCGTTCATCAAGAACAGCAGGGAAACGCCCAGCCTGTGCCGCGTCAGATAGGACGAGCGTATGCCTGTCGGCGAAAATGTCGTGGGGCCATTCATCGGCAATATCCTTCAGACTTGACCATGAGAAAACTGAACGGCGTCATCTTCGCCGCAATAAACCTGTACGCCCTTTGCCGACAGCGCCTCGACGAATGCGCGGTCGGCATCGAGTTCCAGCACGAGGGAAAGAGGTGGAGAAAAATCATGCACATGGAAAGCTGCCCTGTGGCCGAGCTTTTCCTTGGTGATGGCGGCGACAATCCGCTGGCTGGCGCTGCAGGCAAGCCGCTTGAACACCGCATCCTCGAAAACATCCGCCGACAGACCCGTCTCGGCCGCAACGCCGCAGACACCGAGAATGCAGAGATCGGGCCGCATCAGTTCGAGCTGCCGAAGCGCCATGGCGTCGATCGCAGCACCTACGGCCGGATCGACCTTGCCGCCGATCAGCACCAGATCGCTATCGGCCCGCCCCGTCAGTTCAGCGGCAATGGCGGGCGTATTCGTCACCACCGTCAGGTTGAGCCCGGCCGGAAGCGCCCTTGCAATGGCGAGATTGGTGGAACCGGCATCGATGAAGACGACCATGCCCGGCTCGAGAAGCGGGACAGCGGCGCGCGCCAGCAGGGCCTTGCGGTCCGCATCCTCGGCGATCCGCGTTTTCAGCGGCACCGTTTTGCTGTCGGAAAGCAACGCTCCGCCATAAACGCGCAGGCATTCGCCCCGGGCTGCCATCTCACGCAGGTCGCGGCGCACGGTGTCTTCGGAAACGCCGAAATTCTGCGCGAGATCCTGCGCCAGCACCCGGCCGCTTTGCCGTAACTGCGCAAGGATGAGCGCCTGCCGCTCGCTGACAAAATGATCGCTCATCGAAACCCATGCATAAACCGGAATAAACGTGCACGAACATGCATATTCGAGTTTTCACGGCTACGCAACAAAAAACGCCCGCCGGAGAGGCGGGCGTCTGACACTGCATCGATGATCGGATACGGCTTTATTCCCCGTAAGCGATCAGCAGATCCTTCGCATCGATCTGATCGCCGGGGCGCACCAGAACTTCGGCGATCTTGCCGTCGCGTTCGGCGTGAAGCGCGGTTTCCATCTTCATGGCCTCGATGGAAAGCAGCACGTCGCCGGCCTTGACCTCCTGGCCCTGGTTGACGAAGACGCGGCTGATCACGCCCGGCATCGGCGCGCCGATATGGACGGCATTGCCAGGTTCGGCCTTGCGGCGCACGGCGGAGCCGGAAGCGCCATGGGCACGATCCGGCACCTTGATGCGGCGGGGCTGGCCGTTGATCTCGAAGAATACCGTCACCATGCCCTTGTCATCCGTGCCGGACGAGGCCTGATTGACGATGACCAGCGTCTTGCCGCGTTCGATATCGGCAAACAGTTCTTCGCCATCCTCCATGCCGTAGAAATAGGCATGGGTGGGCAGCACTGACACAGGGCCATAGGTCTCGGCTGTCAGCGCGAAATCCGTGAACACCTTCGGATACATCAGATAGGACGCGAACTCGAAATCGTCGACCTTGCGCTCCAGCTTGGTCTCGATCACTTTCCGTTCGGCATCGAGATCAGCATCTTCCAGCAACGAACCCGGACGAACCGTATAGGGCGCTTCGCCCTTCAGCGCCTTTTTCTGCAGGGCTGCCGGCCAGCCGCCGGGCGACTGCCCAAGATCGCCCTTCAGCATCGACACCACCGATTCCGGGAAAGACACTTCACGATCAGGGTTTTCAACGTCGGCCACCGTCAGATCCTGACTGACCATCATCAGCGCCATATCACCGACGACCTTGGAGGACGGCGTCACCTTGACGATATCGCCGAACATGCGGTTGGCGTCGGCATAGGCCTGCGCCACCTCGTGCCAGCGGCTTTCGAGACCCAGCGAACGCGCCTGTTCCTTGAGGTTGGTGAACTGGCCGCCAGGCATTTCATGCAGATAGACTTCCGAGGCCGGTCCCTTGAGATCGCTCTCGAAGGCGGCATACTGGTTGCGCACGGCCTCCCAGTAGAAGGAAATGCGGCGGATCCATTCGGTATCGAGACCCGTATCGCGTTCCGACCCCGCCAGCGCCTCCACGATCGAGCCAAGGCATGGCTGCGACGTATTGCCGGAGAAGGCATCCATTGCGGCATCGACGGCATCGACACCGGCATCCACGGCCGCAAGAACGGTCGCGGCGGAAATGCCCGAGGTATCGTGGGTGTGGAAATGGATCGGCAAACCGGTCGCCTCACGCAGCGCCTTGAACAGAACCCTGGCGGCGGCCGGTTTCAACAGGCCCGCCATGTCCTTGACGGCGATGATATGAGCCCCGGCCTTTTCAAGCTCGGCGGCAAGGTTGGTATAATATTTGAGATCGTATTTCGGACGCGCCGAATTCAACAGATCGCCGGTATAGCAGATGGTCGCCTCGCAGAGCTTGTTCTCCTCGGCAATCGCATCCATCGAGACGCGCATATTCTCCACCCAGTTCAGGCAGTCGAAGACGCGGAAAAGATCGACCCCGCCCTTTGCAGCCTGACGGACGAAATATTTGACGACATTGTCCGGATAATTCTTGTATCCGACGCCGTTCGCGCCGCGCAGAAGCATCTGCAGCAGCAGGTTCGGCGCGCCTTCGCGGATCAGCGCAAGACGCTCCCATGGGTCTTCCGTCAGGAAGCGCATGGAAACGTCGAACGTCGCCCCGCCCCAGCATTCCAGCGAGAGAAGCTGCGGCAGCGCCTTGGCGTAAACGCTGGCGACTCGGGCGATATCATGGGTGCGAACGCGGGTGGCCAGCAGCGACTGGTGCCCGTCGCGCATGGTCGTATCGGTAACCAGAACGCGTTTTTCATTGCGCATCCAGTCCGCAAAGCTCTTCGGGCCAAGCCTGTCCAGCAACTGCTTGGTGCCATCGGGCGTCGGCGCATCGATATAAGGCACGACGGGCTTTGCCGCTTTTTCGGACGGCCTGGCGCGACCCTTGGTTTCCGGGTGGCCGTTGACGGTCACGTCGGCAAGATAGGTCAGGAGCTTGGTGGCGCGGTCCTGACGCTTGACCTGCGCAAACAGTTCCGGCGTCGAATCGATGAAGCGGGTCGTATAGGTGTTGTTGCGGAAACTGTCGTGACCGATGATGGCTTCGAGGAAGGTGAGGTTGGTCGCGACGCCGCGAATACGGAATTCGCGCAGCGCGCGGTCCATGCGGTTGATCGCCTCATCCGGTTGCGGCGCCCAGGCCGTTACCTTGACGAGCAGCGGATCGTAATAGCGGGTGATGACAGCGCCGGTATAGGAAGTGCCGCCATCCAGACGGATGCCGAAGCCAGAGGCGGAACGGTAGGCGGTGATACGGCCGTAATCCGGAATGAAGTTATGTTCCGGGTCTTCAGTGGTGATACGGCACTGCAGCGCATGGCCGTTGAGACGGATATCCTCCTGGCGCGGCACGCCGGATTCCGCAGTGCCGATGGCAGCGCCTTCGAGAATATGGATCTGCGCCTTGACGATATCGATACCGGTAACGACTTCGGTGACGGTATGCTCCACCTGGATGCGCGGATTGACCTCGATGAAGTAGAATTTGCCGGTATCGGCATCCATCAGATATTCGACCGTGCCGGCGCCGATATAGCTGGTGGCGGCGGCGATCTTCAGGGAGTAGGCCGCAAGTTCCTGACGCTGCGCTTCGGTGAGATAGGGCGCGGGTGCACGCTCGACCACCTTTTGATTGCGGCGCTGGATCGAACAATCACGCTCGAACAGATGCACGACATTGCCATGCGTATCGCCGAGAATCTGGCTTTCGACGTGGCGAGCACGCTCGACCAGCTTTTCCAGATAGACCTCATCCTTGCCGAAGGCGGCTTTCGCCTCGCGCTTGGCTTCCGTCACCTCTCGGGCAAGATCCTCTCTTCTCCGGATGGCGCGCATGCCTCGTCCGCCGCCGCCCCAGGAGGCTTTCAGCATGACCGGATAGCCGATTTCCTCGGCCATGCGCTCCACTTCCGCCATATCGTCGGGCAGCGGATCGGTAGCGGGAACAACGGGGACGTTGACCGAGATCGCCAGATTGCGCGCAGCCACCTTGTTGCCGAGCTGGCGCATGGTATCTGCCGTCGGTCCGATGAAGGTGATGCCGGCCTTGTTGCAGGCCTCCACGAATTCAGGGCTTTCAGACAGAAGACCGTAACCGGGATGGATCGCGTCCGCTCCGGAGAGCTTGGCTACGCGAATGACCTCCTCGATCGAAAGATAGCTCTCGATCGGTCCCATATCCTTGGCGAGATGCGGCCCCCTGCCGACCTGATAGGATTCGTCCGCCTTGAAGCGGTGCAAAGACAGCTTGTCCTCTTCCGCCCAAATCGCAACGGTTTTAATCCCAAGCTCGTTCGCTGCCCGGAAAACACGGATCGCAATTTCGGATCGGTTGGCAACAAGTATTTTCGATATTTTCAAGACGGTCTCCCCACACGCCAAAACAAAATTTCTGCTGCACTGCGGAATTAAGCAGCAAAACCCGGTCTTGGAAAGGGCAATTCCGGCGAGAACTGTCCTGTTTGCGCTAGCTCAGCAAACCATGACGAAAAGCAAGTGCCACTGTATGCTGCCGGTTCTTTGCGCTGAAACGGCGCTGAATTCCGTTGATATACCAATCGACCGTGTGGTTGGAGATCGATAGTTGGCGTCCAATTTCGGTGGAGGTCATGCCGTCCGCCATCAGCGTCAGCACCTCCATTTCGCGCCTCGTAAGCTCGAGAGCGGAAACGTCAGGAGCATTGCTGAAGCCGTGGGACTGACCGGAAAGATCGAGCAGGCGCCAGAATACGGCACGCGTGGCCGCATCCAGAAGTTCCACCTGCAAAGAGGGCAATTGCCGATCCTGACCGCCAATGAAGACCGCACCGATGAAGCCCGCGCGGCCATGCACGGGGAAGGCGTAACCACCCTGCAGACCGTACCGGCCGGCATCGTGGAAAAAGACGCTCGCCCTTTTGCGATGCATCGCACGTGGTAGGCCGTCCAGCGCTTCCTTCCACTGAAACGGCTTGTGCACCATGCCGATCACCTTGCGGACGGGATCGACGAGATTGTATTTCTTGGCCCTGTAGACCTCCAGCCAGCCTTCGGGCAGATGTTGCGCAAGGATGTGTCCGGTGGAGGCGAGCTCCCCGGTCATCCGCCTGCTGACAAGAAAATAGTCGAAACCGTATTCGCGAATGAGCGTTGCAAATTCGGAACGAACGCGGTCGGCGCTTCCCGTCTGGTAACACGCAGAGATGAAGTGAAGAATATCATGCATAAAGACACGGGGTCCGGAGCTTGGCTTGAAGGGAATGACACGAAGGACGTGGTCCCGCGATGACGTCATGTTACTCGGGCGCCGGTCGGTTGAGATTGAACATATCGTCGTTAGCAATCCCTGAAACGAAGATGCGAAATCTTGTGACGGCAGTCCCCGGGAAACATCGGGTTCGGTTTTTTTCGGTTCGCACGCGCGGTCAATCTGTTAAGCCGCCATTCAGACAGAAAGAGCGATAATTACACAAATTTCGCCGTCTCATGCAACCTTGCTAAAATAACTTGCCTTGAGACCGAACAAACAACCGCTCGAAAAAGACGCTCGGACTGGATTGAAAATTTGACCTTGTTTCAGGTTTACACACGCGCTCTGCGCTATCTGACCGTACATAAATGGCGGGTGACGGTGGTCGTCATCGCCAACGTCATTCTTGCAGCGATCACCATCGCCGAACCGGTGCTGTTCGGCCGGATCATCGACGCCATCTCTTCCGGCACCAACGTCACGCCCATTCTCATTCTTTGGGCGGGTTTCGGTGTCTTCAACACTGTCGCTTATGTGGCTGTCGCCCGCGAGGCGGACCGGCTGGCCCATGGCCGGCGCGCTTCGCTGCTGACGGAAGCCTTCGGGCGCATCATCTCCATGCCGCTTTCCTGGCACCATCAGCGCGGCACATCCAATGCCCTCCACACGCTGCTGCGCGCCAGCGAAACGCTGTTCGGCCTCTGGCTCGAATTCATGCGCACGCATCTGGCCACCTTCGTCGCACTGGTGCTGCTCGTCCCGACCGCCATGTCCATGGACCTGCGCCTCAGCTTCGTGCTGATCGGCCTCGGTATCGTCTACTGGTTCATCGGCAAGTGGGTGATGGGCCGCACCAAGGACGGCCAGGCTTCGGTCGAAGAACACTATCACAGCGTTTTTGCCCATGTCAGCGATTCCATCAGCAACGTCTCGGTGCTGCACAGCTACAACCGCATCGAGGCCGAAACGAAGGCGCTGAAATCTTTCACCGAAAAGCTGCTGAGCGCGCAATATCCGGTGCTCGACTGGTGGGCCTTTGCAAGTGCTTTGAACCGCACGGCCTCCACCGTTTCGATGATGATCATCCTCGTCATCGGCACCGTGCTGGTGAAGAACGGCGAGTTGCGCGTCGGCGATGTCATCGCCTTCATCGGTTTCGCTAATCTCCTGATCGGCCGTCTGGACCAGATGCGCCAATTCGTGACGCAGATTTTCGAAGCCCGCGCCAAGCTCGAGGATTTCTTCGTGCTGGAAGATTCCGTCAAGGAACGGGAAGAGCCGGGCGATGCGCGCGAATTGTCGAATGTCTCCGGCACCGTGGAGTTCCGCAACATCAATTTCGGTTTCGCCAACACCAAGCAGGGCGTTCACGACGTTTCGTTCACGGCCAAGGCCGGCGAGACAGTCGCGATCGTCGGACCGACAGGTGCCGGCAAGACCACGCTCATCAATCTCCTGCAGCGGGTCTACGATCCCGATTCCGGCCAGATTCTGATCGATGGGACCGATATTTCGACGGTGACGAAAAATTCGCTCCGCAACTCCATCGCCACGGTGTTTCAGGATGCCGGCCTGCTGAACCGCTCCATTCGCGAAAACATCCGCCTCGGCCGTGAATCGGCCACCGATGCGGAAGTGGTGGAAGCAGCGGCAGCAGCGGCGGCGACGGATTTCATCGATAGCCGCATCAACGGCTATCTGACCCAGGTGGGTGAACGCGGCAACCGCCTGTCCGGCGGCGAACGCCAGCGCATCGCCATTGCCCGCGCCATACTGAAGAACGCTCCCATTCTGGTTCTGGACGAAGCGACCAGCGCGCTCGACGTGGAAACGGAAGCCCGCGTGAAGGCCGCCGTGGATGCGCTGAGAAAGAACCGTACAACCTTCATCATCGCCCACCGCCTTTCCACGGTTCGCGACGCCGATCTCGTGCTGTTCCTCGATCAGGGCCGGATCATCGAAAAGGGTACTTTCGATGAGCTGAGCCAGCGCGGCGGACGCTTTACCTCGCTGCTGCGCACCAGCGGCCTGCTGACGGAAGACGAAAACCAGCAGCCCCGGCCAAAGGCCATTGCCTCCTGAGGGTCTGGCTGACGGAATGAAGACAGGGCGGACAGCATGTTGTCCGCCCTTTTTCTTTGTGCGCTTCCCGACGGCCCCGCCAGATCACAGGTCGCCTATTGGAGAATTCCGGTCAGGGAACTTGCCAGCCAGAAATCGATCTGCCCGAAGGGGAGGACATTTCCCAGAAAGGACAATGCCTGCTGCGAGATTGGTCAGGAAAACTCCGAGCACCACGCCAAGCATTACTCCGACGCTCGTTTTCCGTGGGTAACGCGCCAGCCAACACGACAACGACAGGGAAAGAATGGCGAGCAACGCCAACAGTGCAAGTTCTGTGAAAGATGCGCTGAATTGCAAGATAACTCCCTTCCGATCGACCGACTATTCGCGACGGCTGCTTTTCTCGAAAAGATTGACGAGACAGTCCGCACCGGACGATCCGGCACCGCGCCATCAAAACCTTCGCCAATATGACCCTATCCCGGTGCTGCGGGAGCTTCCAGCCGACGCTGCGAACTAGGTCCGGGCTTCCGTGCCATGATCCGACCCACAGACTGAGTCGGAGGCCAGGGTAGCCCCATAAAGATTCAGGCCCCCGCGTTACCACGGGAGCCTGAGTTTAAAGGCGAACGGAAACCTGATCGTCTCAGTCGAAGGGGATCACCCGATCACCTGCCGACAGGGCCTTACCATCGACGGAAACGGAGACTTCCGCCGTATCGGCCTTGCGGCTTACGACGATATCCCTGGCCCTGCCGTCGAGCGTGATCTTCACCGAGAAGCCGCTCCAGTCCTCCGGCAGCGACGGCGAAATATGCAGCTTGCCGTCGGTGCGGGTGATGCCGAGAATACCCTCGACAGCAGCGCGGTAGAGCCACCCGGCGGAACCCGTGTACCAGCTCCAGCCGCCACGGCCTGCATAAGCGCCTTCACCGTAGACATCCGCAGTCACCACATAGGGTTCGACCCGATAGGTTTCCGATGCTGCCGTATCGAGCGCGTGATTGACGGGGTTAAGCAACTTGAAGCAGTTCCATGCCTCCTGCGCCCGACCCTGCTTCGCAAGGGCAAGAACCACCCAGGTCGCCGCATGGGTATATTGTCCGCCGTTTTCGCGCACACCCGGCGGATATCCCTTGATGTAACCCGGATCATGCGGCGCACGCGAGAAGGGCGGCGTGAACAGCCGGATAATGCCAGTCTGCTCATCGACCAGATGCTCCATGACGGCATCCATTGCCTGCCGCGACCGAGCCTCTTCGCCTTCGCCGGAGAGAACGCTCCAGCTCTGGCCGAGCGAATCGATCCGGCATTCCTCGCTTTCGGCGGAACCGAGCGGCGTGCCGTCATCGAAATAACCGCGCCGGTAGTAGCTGCCATCCCAACCAGCTGTTTCCAGCGCATTGCGCAGCTTTTCCCGGTGCGCCGCCCATTTGCCGACGCGGTCGGTATCGCCACGCTTTTCCGCAATCTCGATGAAATCGCGCAACGCTCCGGACAGGAACCAGCCGAGCCAGACGCTGGTGCCCTTGCCGCCCACGCCGACACGGTTCATGCCGTCGTTCCAGTCGCCGCCGAGGATCAGCGGCAGGCCATTTTCGCCAGTGCGATGAATGGCAAGATCGAGCGCCAGCGCCGCATGCTCGTAAAGCGTGGCGGATCTGTCGCTAGTTTCCGGCTGGAAGAAAGCGTCATGCTGGCCGGGCATCAATGCCGCCCCCTTCAGGAAGGGGATGCTTTCATCGAGGATGGCAGCATCGCCCGTGGCCGAGACATATTGGTTGATCGCATAAGCGAGCCAGACCACATCGTCCGAAATGGTGGTACGAACACCGGCGCCCGTCAGCGGCAGCCACCAGTGCTGCACATCGCCTTCCGGGAACTGGCGGCCTGCCGCACGCAGGATCTGCTTGCGGGCGAGATCCGGCTGGTAGAGCAGGAAGGCCAGAGTATCCTGCAACTGGTCGCGGAAGCCGAAAGCACCGCTCGACTGGTAGAAGGCAGTACGCGCCAGAATGCGGCATGCCAGCGCCTGATAGGGCAGCCAGTTGTTGACCATGTGGTTGAAGCCGGAATCAGGCGTGGAAACCTGCAACTGGCCGGTAAAGCCCGTCCAGAACGCCTTGCTCTCATCCAGCACCGTCTGGAAGTCCGCCTTACGAACATCCTTCACCAGCGCCTCGGCCTCTTCCGCATTGTCGGCATCGCCGAGAATGAAGGTCATGTGCCGTTCTTCGCCGGGCTTTAGGTGGATTTCCTGCATCAGCGCGGCACAGGGATCGCCGTCGACCTCCGTGCTGCCGCTGAGTGCGGCACCTGACACGATGCCCTGCGGCGCCTGCGCCGACCCAAAGCGGCCGATGAATTCCCGGCGACTGGTCGTGAAGCCGCTCGCTTCGCTGTCGAGCGTCAGGAAGGCCGTGCGGGCGCTATAGTCGATGCTGTAGGGGTTCGACGCGAAGATCGCATTGTTGCCGGCATCATGCCTGCTCAGAATGAACGGCGCAGATTTCTGGCCGTTATTGCCGAGCACCCATTCCACATAGGCATAGACCTTCAGACGGCGGCTTTTCGAGCCCTTGTTGCGAACGATGACCTGCGAGAGTTTGACCGGTTTTTCACGGTCCACGGTCTGCGTCAGCTCCACCTCAAGCGTATCGGCCACGCCCGTCAGCACGGAGTACCCGAGACCATGGCGGGTTTCGAACATGGCTTCGGGATCGCGCGAAAGCGCGGCGCAGGGCGTATAGAGCTTTCCTGTCTCCACATCGGCGACATAGAAGGCCTCACCCGGCCGGTTGATGACCGGATCGTTGCTCCAGGGCGTCAGCTGATAGTCGCGCGAATTGCGGCTCCAGCTGAAACCGGCGCCTTCGGCCGAAATATGGAAGCCGAAATTCTCGTTCGAGATGACGTTGATCCATGGATGCGGCGTGGACTGCCCGCCATTGAGGCGCACGACATATTCCTGACCGCTTCTGGCAAAACCGCCGAAACCGTTCCAGAAATCGAGGTCGCCCGCATCTTCCACCGGCTCCGCCACAGGGAAGACCGGAACAGGCAGACGGGCCTGTGCTGCGTCGCTCGTGCCGTCGGGGCCGCGATGGGCCGCAAACAGCGATACCGCACGGTTGATCTGGTCGACGATCTTGCCGTTGCGCACGTGGAGAACGACGCGGGAAGCGGCGAGAAGCGCGCTCCAGGTTTCTTCATCCATCAGGTCGCGGCGCACCGAGAAGACGTGCGGACGTCCGCCATCGGCGGGATTGATGCGGCGCTGCGCCTCGGAAATATGATCGAGTGCATGCTGCATGTCCTGCGCATAGGACGCAGCCCGTTCGTTGACGATGACGAGATCGAAGATCACACCGCGTGAACGCAGATATTCATGGGCGCTCAGCGCTTCACGGGCGATATCCATGTCCATATCGTCGTTGATGCGCAGGCTGAAGATCGGGAAATCGCCCGAAATCGCAAGCGGCCACAAGGCGCGCTGCGACGCGAGACCCGTTTTCAGCGTTTCCGAATCCGCACGCAGATGCATGTCCGGATAGGTCAGATAACGGCCGAGATGCTGGAAGGCGGCCGCCTGCTGCGAGGTGACGCCCACATGGCGCATCTGCACCTGCGTACGCGTCCAGGCATGCACCAGTTCATGCGCGAAGGCGTCCGGATGACGATAACGGTCGATTGCCTTGTCGACTTCCTCGCGGCTCGGCGCGGCAATCGTCCAGAAGATCACGCTCACCTTCTTGCCCGCCGGCACCCGCACGGTGCGGCGCAGCGACAGGATCGGATCAAGCGTGAAGCCGTCGGTGCTGGAAAGCGTCGCACCGGCATCGAAAGCCGCCGCTTCGCGCAGCGAGCGTCCGCGGCCGATGAACTTGGCGCGATCCGTCTCGAATTCCGTCGGGCGAGACGGGCCGGCATTGTCAGCCGCCAGGTGCGCGATGACGGTGCCGGGTTCGTTCGGGCTGCGGCGGTTGCGCCAGGCGCGGATAACGTCGCCGCGGCGGCCGATCTCCGTCTGCACGAACATGCGCGAGAACAGCGGATGGGCATTGTCGTCATCCTCCGACGCAATGACCGGCTCCAAATAGGAGGTCACTTCGATATAGCGATCCTCGGAACCGACATTGAGCAGAGTGACGCGGCGGCCTTCGGCATCGTGCTCGGTGGCGACGATGCATTCGACAACGCTTTGCAGATCGCCGGTGGTCTTGTGGAACTCGGCCTTGTCATCGGTGAAGATCGTCTTGGTCTTTTCACCTTCGATGACACGCGGCTCGGCCGTCGCACTCCACCATTGTCCATTGGTGGTGTCGCGCAGGAAGATGAAGGTGCCCCAGCGGTCGTCGGTCGGGTCGGCCTTCCAGCGGGAAATGGCCTGGCCGTTCCACTTCGAATAACCGGCACCCGTCGAGGTGAGCATGGTCGAGTAGTGGCCATTCGAGAGGAACACCACTTCGCGGTCGCGCGCGGCCGGGTCGGTGATGGAACGAACTTCCGCACGCAACAAGTCCGCCTGTTCCTTGCCGGGGGTTTCCGGCTCGTATTTGGCGCTCATGACCGGCACTTCGCGCGGCGCCTTTTCCTGCAGCAGCAGTTCTGCCGCCTCGATCACCGGATCGGAGTGGAAGAGTTCGCGCAGCACGCCGTCAAAGGCGACGTTGGCGACGGCCGCAATCGACATGCCGTGGTGGTGTGCATAATAATTGTAGACCACCGCGCAGACCTTGCCATCCGGCACACGTGTCGGCGTGAAATCCACCGCGTCATGGAAACCGTACTGGCCGAGAGCGCCAAGCTTGCGCAGCTTGTCGAGGTTCTCAAGCGCACCATCGGGATCATACTGGCTGGCGAGGATCGATGCGTAAGGTGCGATCACCGCATTCTGGCCAAGGCCACGCTTGAGGCCAAGCGTCGGCACACCGAAGTTGGTGTACTGGTAGTTCATGTTGTGATCGCGGGCGTTGAACGCCGCTTCGGAAATGCCCCATGGCGTGCCGAGACGACGGCCGTGGTTCATCTGTTCCTTGACGATCAGATTATTGGTCTGGTTGAGGATGCCACCCTGACGCTCCTGCATGACGAGCGGCGGCATCAGATATTCGAACATCGAGCCGGACCAGGAGACCAGCGCACCCTGCGCACCAATCGGCACGACCTGGCGGCCGAGGCGGTACCAGTGCTCGGTCGGCAGATCGCCCTTGGCGATGGCGAAGAGGCTGGTCAGGCGGCATTCGGAAGCCAGAAGGTCGTAGCAAGCCTCGTCCAACTCCTTGCTTTCGACGCGGTAGCCAATCGACAGAAGACGGCGATCCTTGCGGTAAAGGAAGGTGAAATCCATCGAGAAGGCGAGGTTACGGCTACGGTCGCGCAGCGATGCGAGGCGCTGGCGCAGCGGCTCCATATTGGTGAGGTCGATGGCGCTGTCTGAAATATGCGCCTCGCAGCAATCGACGAGCAATTGCGCCCAGCGCGTCACTTCCGCGCTCTGCGCGGATTTCACCTCGTGATCGACGTTGGTTGCGAGTTTCTGGATATCGCGCGCAAGAACCGCGAGATTGATGACGCGGATCGAGGCGAATTCATGCTCGCGCTTGACGGAGGCCAGAGCGTTCGAGAAGCCGATGATGCGCTCCTCGAGGCGGCGATGCAGCGGGCGCAGGTTCTTGCGGTCGTCGGGCAGCGCCTTCAGCGTTTCGCGCAGAATGCCGGCAAGATCGCCGATACCGTCCAGATTACCCTGAAGATGCGCGGACGGCGCT
The DNA here is from genome assembly GCF_053522725.1 of Agrobacterium sp. 16-172Ci. Classification (NCBI taxonomy): domain Bacteria; kingdom Pseudomonadati; phylum Pseudomonadota; class Alphaproteobacteria; order Hyphomicrobiales; family Rhizobiaceae; genus Agrobacterium; species Agrobacterium sp. 16-172Ci. Next base: position 173,614 of record NZ_JBNWBW010000002.1, on the reverse strand, counting down.
TCTGCCCAATCACGGCAGGCAGACGAAACCGCAATAAGGTGACCGGCGAGGTTGCCGCTATCGACCGCCGAAACATAGCGCGGTCCAAGCGTCTGCAACGTGTCGGTGTGATACCAGTTGTAGAGATGGCCACGATATTTTTCCATCTTCTCGACAGTCTGGATCGTGTTCTCGATCCGCTCCAGCGTATCGGCAAAGCTGATCCAGCCGAACTGACGCGCCGAGATGACGGAGAGCAGATAGACGCCGATATTGGTCGGCGAGGTACGCGAAGCAACGATCGGTTCCGGCGTTTCCTGGAAGTTGTCCGGCGGCAGGTGGTTTTCCTGCGGCGTCACGAAGGCCTCGTAATAACGCCAGGTGCGACGCGCGATCTTGCGAAGCTCGAAGGAGACGTGTTCCGAAACGAACAGCCGGTCTTCGGTTTCAGCCGACTGGCTGACATACCAGGCAACGGCGGGGGACAGAACCCAGAGCAGCGTGAATGGAATGCCGATCAGGAAAGCGTTGTCGCCCGGCAACGCCGCAAACAGCAGGCCAAGCATCGCCACCACGGGCGCATGCCACATCTGGCGATAATAATCGACGATGCTGCCCTGCGCGCTCGACTGCATGCTGGCGGCGGTACGCCATTCCAGCATCAGCTTGTGGCTGACGAGCAGGCGGTAAAGCGAACGGGCAATCGCATCCGTCATCATGCAGGCGGCATCGGCGATGAAGACGATGCGCAACGCAACCTGCGCATTGGTGGCGCGGATTTCCGACCAGATGGTATGGAAATGCGCCTGCGGCACGATATCGGTGGAGCGCGGCACGAGACCGGACAGCAGGGAAAGCGTGGGCGCGACGAACAGCGAGAAGATCAGCAGGATCTGCCAGATCAACGCACCGAGCGGATCCATGAAATACCAGCCGAGGATCGAGGCGAAGAACCAGGCGATCGGCGTCAGCGAGCGACGCAGATTGTCGACCATCTTCCAGCGGCCGATGGCGGTAACGCCACGGGCACGATCGAGGATAAAGGGCAGAAGCTGCCAGTCGCCACGCGCCCAGCGATGCTGGCGCGACACTTCCACCTCATAACGGGTCGGGAAGTCCTCCACCAGTTCCACATCGGTCACCAGCGCACAGCGCGCAAAGGAGCCTTCGAGCAGATCGTGACTGAGGATGGAGTTTTCCTCGATGCGGCCCTTCAGCGCCGCCTCGAAGGCATCCACATCGTAAAGGCCCTTGCCGGTAAAGGTACCTTCGGAGGTCAGGTCCTGATAGACGTCGGAAACGGTAAAGACGTAAGGATCGATACCGCGGTTGATCGAGAAAACGCGCTGGAAGACAGAGGCATCCTTGCCGGTCGTCAGCGAAGGTGTCACCCGCGGCTGCAGCAGACCGTAGCCTTCGACAACCCGTCCGGATACCGGATCGATCACCGGGCGATTGATCGGGTGGTGCATCTTGCCGACGAGCTTGGTCACCGCATCGCGCATCAGGCGCGTATCGGCATCCAGTGTCATGACGTATTTCACGCCCTCCGGCACGACGTTCGCGCCGCCGAGGAAGGTCGTATCCTTGTCGCCGCGCAGCAGCATGTTCAGTTCATGCAGCTTGCCGCGCTTGCGCTCCCAGCCCATCCAGCAGCCTTCGGCCGGATTGTAGAGGCGGCGGCGGTGCAGCAGGTAAAAGCGCGTCTTGCCATCAAAGGCATAACGGCTGTTCAGCGCCGCAAGCTCGCGCTTGGCATAATCGAGAATCTCGAGGTCATCGTCGGACTGCTCGTATTGCGCGTCGCGCCAGTCGCTCACCAGCGAGAAGTAGATCTCGCCATGCGGATTGGCGAGATAATGCACTTCGATATTGCGCATCATCTCGTCGACACTGTCGCGGCTGGTCAGCATGCAGGGCACGGCGACCAATGTGCGGGCGTCCTGCGGAATGCCGTTCTTGAACTCGTATCCGACCAGCCGGAACGGTTTCACGAAGAAGGTGACGAGGGTGTTGAAGAGGCCGGTCGCGCCTTCGGATGCCGGCAATGCGAACATCAGCAGGAAGGCGGTCACGACATACCAGGGCATGCCCGCCTGCGCCAGGAACCAGCCGACAGCGAGCATGGCGAGCGCGGTGATGAGAAGGACCGGCGCGGCGATTGCCAGCCAGTTGAACTTGCGCATCGAGCGCACGATACGCTGCGACACCAGCGGCCGGTAACCCAAAGCCTTTTCAAGCTCGAAGCGGCGCTGGCCGACGAGCACGGAGCCGACATTGACGCGATGGGTTTCATCCGCACCCGCCGGCGTCTCCGAACGCGCCATTTCGACGGCGGCGCGCGCAACCTCGACTTCGGTCTTGGGAGAACGGCGCGCCAGAAGTTCGATCGTGTTGCGGTAGGTGTTGCGCGAACCGAAATCGAGAACCTCGTAGTCGGTCTCTTCGCGCAGAACCTTGTCGATGTGGCTGACTTCCTCGAACCACACCGACCATTCGGTATCGTCAATTTCGCGCAGGCTCTTGACGATGTTGCCCATCGTCACATTGCCGGATGCCAGGCGATTATGTTCCGACATCATGACGTTTTCGGCATCGGTGCCGGCAGCATGAAGACGCTCTTCAAGCCACGCAACCGCCAAACCGGAGGTCTGTGAGCCATTGCGGAGACGATAAAGGAACTGCGTCGCGAAAGTCGGATCGTCAACCAGCGAATCGACCTGCTTGAGAAGCGCGGCCGACGCCTCGGCATCGTTCAGACGGATGATTTCATCAACGACCTCATTCGCCTTCTGGCGCATGCGGCGCGAACGCTCCACACGAATGGAGATGCGGCGGAGATTTTCGATGAGGACGAAACGGATGATCGACGGCAAAGCCCACAATTCGCCGATCTGCAGCGTCTTCGAGGTCTGGTAGCCATCCACCAGCGCCGTCATGTTTTCGCGCGAAACCGTGCTGTGGGTATGGGCGACATAAAGCCAGCCGAGCGCCATGACCCGCGGGATCGTCACGCCGCCTACCGTCATCGTCGGTAGCTGGCGGTAGAACTTGCGCGGAAAATCCCGGCGGACTTCCTGGATCGCCTCTTCGATGACGTAGTGATTGTCGAGCAGCCATTCCGCCGCCGGCGTTATCGTCGCGCCATTTTCCGCATCGACGGCCGTGGTACGATAGACCCTGAGGATTTCCTTCTCGTTCTCGCGATGACGCTCGAAGAAATCGAACTCCATGAAGCCGGGAAGACTGTCGGCGCCATCGCGCGAAAGCGCGGCGCCCGCATCATGCAGTTCCTCCACCGTCATATAGGACGCGCGGATCGAATCGTTGTGATCGATCTGCTTCGTCTCGGAATCACGGGCGGCGGCGGTCGGGGTAATATGAAATGACATCGGGCTCGTATTCTGAACTTTATGGAAACTTGTTCGACTTGACCGGCATTTCGTCCGTGGCGGGAACACACACGAAAATCGGGCAACGCTATATTTATGACTTATCCTGAACCTTCGGTGAACCGGACCGGACGCTGTGCGGAATGGATGGTCAAGTGCGGAACATCCGCAGGCGTGTCATGCTGCAGCGTCATTATTCCGGAATATCTGCGAAGCTGGAGAGCGGCGCGGACAGGGCTTTTTTGATGAGGGAAAGAAAATCGCGTCGTTCGGCTCGGCAATGCCGTTCCGACCGGATTTCGCACCCTCCCCGATGGCGAAAACTGTTCGCGCAACGTCCGATAATCCCCCGTTGACAACCTGAAGGGCAACACGAACCGAAAGGCCCGCGCTACATCCGAAAGAAGCTAATGCCCCAGGACGTCAATAGTTCCATGCCACCTGTGGCGGCACGATGCAAGCGCTGAATTTCGGGGCATTTCCGGGCAGGCTACGCCCCTTACGCATGGCTGCATATGCTGCTATGTCATTTGCAAAAGGCGCCGGAAAAAACGGCCGAACCCGGGACTTTAAAAATGACCAGACAGACCGCAAATCTCGCATCCTTTGCCAACCATATGCCGGATGTGGTGGCCATTCGCCGCCACCTGCACCGCAACCCCGAAATCGGCCTTTCGGAGTTCAAAACGTCGGATTTTATTGCCGAACAGTTGGCGGCAATGGGTTATGAGGTTACGCGGGGACTGGCCGGAACCGGTGTCGTCGCCACACTCCGCAATGGCGACAGCACCCGCACGCTCGGCATCCGCGCCGATATCGACGCCCTGCCGATCCATGAAGAAACCGGTGCGGATTATGCGAGCGCCAATCAGGGCGTGATGCATGCTTGCGGCCATGACGGCCACACCGCCATGCTGCTTGGCGCGGCGAAGATCATTGCGGAGCGCAAAAATTTCGACGGAACCCTGCATCTGATCTTCCAGCCGGCGGAAGAGAATTTCGGCGGCGCCCGCATCATGATCGAGGACGGGCTGTTCGAACGTTTTCCCTGCGATGCGGTTTTTGCCCTTCACAACGATCCCGGCGTGCCCTTCGGGCAATTCGTGCTGCGCGACGGGCCGATCCTCGCCGCCGTCGACGAGTGCAAGATTACCGTCAACGGTTACGGCGGCCACGGCGCCGAACCGCAGGATGCGGCGGATCCCATCGTGGCCGGCGCAAGCATCGTCATGGCGCTGCAAACCGTGGTGTCCCGCAACATCCATCCGCAACTATCGGCAGTCGTCACCGTTGGCGCGTTCCATGCCGGTGCTGCCAGCAATGTCATTCCCGAAACGGCGGAAATGCTGCTGACCATCCGCTCCTTCGATCCGGGCGTGCGCGACGAGCTGGAAAAGCGCATCCGGGCGATAGCCGAAGGCCAGGCGGCCAGCTACGGCATGAGCGTCACCATCGATTACGAGCGCGGTTACAATGCAACCGTCAACCACAAGGCGGAAACGGACTATGTCGCCGATCTCGCCCGGCGTTTTGCCGGGCCTGAAAAGGTAGCCGAGATGCAGCGCCCATCGATGGGTGCGGAAGACTTCGCCTATATGCTGGAGAAACGGCCAGGCTGTTATTTCTTCCTCGGCACCGCGCGCACCGATAACGACCCGCCGCTGCACCATCCGAAATTCGATTTCAACGACGATATCCTGCCGATCGGAACCGCTTTCTGGGTTGACTTGGCGGAAGATTACCTGAAGGCGTGAGCGGTCATGAAAAAGGCCGGTCGGAGGAGCGACCGGCCTTTTATTCTCAAATTACCTGATGAGAAAATCGGGAGGATCAGGGAACGAGACCGAAGATGACGGCGGCGACAAAAGCCACGCAGACGCCGACAAGAGCCGCATGAACCGAATCTTTCCAGTTGCGCGGCGACTGGGGCTGCGAGACAAAGTCTTTTACTTTTCCTGCCTTGGAATAAGACATTGTACACTCCCTTCCTGCTCGGCCCTTCAAAGCGGGCATTGCTTATTTCACTCATAGAATAGCTTTATTCCCCACTGTTTCAGTAGAGATAAAATTCCATAAGATTGGCGCATCGGGAAAAATACCGATTGCGACTTGCCCACCGGCAAGCATCAATCTACCCATTGCTAGGGATCAACGCGGTGGAGGGCATTTCCGTTCAAAACCGGTGGCGGGCACGGAAAAGACCATGACGGATATCGACGCCATCATCATCGGAGCCGGGGTGATAGGGCTCGCGACAGCGCGTGAACTGGCGATGCGCGGCCTCTCCGTCATCATCCTCGAAAGCGGGAAGGAATTCGGCTCTGCCACCTCCTCCCGCAACAGCGAAGTCATCCACGCCGGGCTCTATTATCCGGCCGGAAGCCTCAAGGCCCGACTTTGCGTGGAGGGCAAGGAGCGGCTCTATGCCTTCTGTCAAAGCCACGGCGTTTCACATCGTCGTTGCGGCAAGCTCATCGTCGCTACGAGCGATGAAGAGACGGCCATGCTCACCACCCTGCGCGAAAAAGGCAAAGCTAACGGCTGCAACGACCTTGAGCTGATCGATGCGCAACAGGCGCCATTGCTCGAACCCGCGCTCGCCTGCGTCGCAGCCCTGATATCGCCCTCGACCGGTATCATCGACAGCCACGGCTATATGCTGGCGCTGCTTGGAGACGCGCAGGATCATGGCGCTGCCCTTGCCCTGAACGCACCCTTCGAAAAGGCAGAGGCGATGGGCAATGGTTTCCGAGTTCATGTCGGCGGAACGGAACCCACCAGCCTGACATGCCGGCTGCTCGTCAATTCCGCCGGGCTTGTTGCACCCATGGTGGCAAGAAAGATCGAAGGATTGCCGGAGGACGGAATCCCGCAGGCGCGTTTCGCCAAGGGCAGCTATTTTTCGCTGGCCGGCAAGTCCCCGTTTTCACGGCTGATCTACCCAGCACCGCACACCCATGGCCTCGGCGTGCATCTCACGCTCGATCTCGCCGGCCAGGCCCGTTTCGGGCCGGATGTGGAGTGGGTGGACACCATCGACTATGCGGTCGATCCCCGCCGCATGGAGGGTTTCGGCGATGCGATACGGCGCTATTGGCCGGGCCTTCCCGACAACGCGCTGATCCCGGCCTATTCCGGTATCCGGCCGAAGATTTCCGGCCCGGACGCACCGGCCATGGACTTCCGCATCGACGGACCGGAAACCCACGGCCTTGCCGGCCTCGTCAACCTTTTCGGCATAGAAAGCCCCGGCCTCACCGCCTCGCTGGCGATTGCCGGCGAGGTCGCGGCACGGCTCGAGGCCTGACCTCAACCGAAACGAGAGAGCGCGCCGGCCATGATCTCCGGATCGACATTGCCGCCGGAAGCGACCGCGATCACCGTTTCGCTTTCCAGTTCATCACCGTGGAAGAGGGCCGCCGCCAGCGCCACCGCACCACCGGGTTCGACAACGATCTTCAGCCGGTTAAAGGCGAGAACCATAGCACGCAGCGCTTCCTCCTCGGTCACGGCAATGCCTTTTCCGCAGAGCCTGGCCATGATGGGGAAAGTAATGTTGCCCGGCTGCGGCGTGACGATCGCGTCGCAGATCGAGCCCGAGGTCGTGGCGTTACGCTCGATCTTACCCGCAGCAAGGGAGCGCGCCACATCGTCGAACCGCTCCGGTTCCGACGTCCTGACCTTGTAGTTCGGCGCTTTTGCTGCGAGTGCCAGGGAGATGCCGGAGGTGAGGCCGCCACCACCGCAGGGCACCAGAACCTCGGCCGCACCGATGCCCAACTCCGCGCCCTGTTCGGCAATCTCCAGCCCCACTGTCCCCTGCCCGACGATGACCAGCGGTTCGTCATAGGGCCTGATCAGCGTCAGCCCACGCTCGCGAGAAATGCGATCTCCGATGGCGTCGCGATCTTCGTTCGCACGGTCATAGAGCACTACCTCCGCGCCATACGCGCGGGTATTGTCGATTTTGATCTTCGGCGCATCCGACGGCATGATGATGACGGCGGGAACATTGTGCAGCCGGGCGGCAAGCGCCACGCCCTGCGCATGGTTGCCGGAGGAAAAGGCGATCACGCCCTTGGCGCGCACCTCCGCCGGAAGGCCGGAGACGGCCGACCAGCCGCCGCGAAACTTGAAGGAACCCGTTCTCTGGAGGCATTCAGCCTTCACGAACAGCTTTCGCCCGGCAATTTCGTCCAGAAAAGGCGATGAAAGAAGCGGTGTGCGAACCGCATGGTTGCCGATGCGCCCACGCGCGGCTTCTATCATCGAAATATCTGTCATGTCGTGCCCCTGTGATGCGGATTTGCGGGTACATTAAGAGGTTGCAATCAATTGCGAAACCGCCCAGAAAAGAAAAATCCCCGGACGTGGCCGGGGATTTGTGTCCTATGCGCTCAATGATTATGCCGGGGCATCTTTTCGGCGATCCGGCGGAAATCCGCAGCCCCTTCCAGAACCGCGCCATCCGAAAGCTGCGTTACCGACTGGCGGTAAATGCGCTGCCATGGCGTCGCATCGGCAGGAACGGCGGGAATGCCATCAGCCTTGCGGGCGGCAAGCTCCTCATCCGGCACCAGCGCATTGCACTCGCCCTCATTGAAATCGATGCGGATCATATCCCCCGTACGAAGCCATGCCAGCCCACCGCCGGCAGCACTTTCCGGCGAGGCGTTGAGGATGGACGGGCTGTCCGCCGTTCCCGACTGCCGGCCGTCACCGATCGTCGGCAGGCTGGTGATGCCCTTTTTCAAAAGCGCATCCGGCGGCTGCATGTTGACGACCTCAGCCGAACCCGGCCAGCCGAGTGGCCCCGCACCGCGAATGACGAGAATGGTGCGCTCATCGATATCGAGAGACGGATCGTTGATACGGGCGTGATAGTCTTCCGAACCATCGAACACCACGCATTTGCCCTCGAAAATGCCCTCGCGGCCCGGTTCGCTCAGATAACGCTGGCGGAATTCCGCCGAAATCACGCTCGTCTTCATGATGGCGAAATCGAACAGATTGCCCTTGAGGACGAGGAAACCGGCCCGTTCCTTGAGCGGCTTGTCATAAGGCAGGATCACATCGCGGTCGGTGGATTCCCGACCCTCCAGATTTTCCGCCATGGTCTTGCCGGTTACGGTCGGACAGTTTCCGTCGAGCTTGCCCGCCTTGAGAAGCTCCCACATGATGGCGGGCGTGCCACCGGCGCGGTGATATTTCTCACCCAGCCATTTGCCAGCCGGCTGGACATTGGCGATGAGCGGAATGTCGTAACCGTGGACCTGCCAGTCCTCCTCGCGAAGCTCGACGCCCGCATGTTTGGCCATCGCCGCCAGATGCGGCTGAGCATTGGTGGAACCGCCAATCGCCGAATTGACGCGGATCGCGTTCAAAAACGCCTCGCGCGTCATGATGTCGGAAGGCTTGATATTTTCGACAACCAGCTCGACGGCGCGGCGACCGGTGCGATAGGCCATCTGGCCGCGTTCGCGGTAAGCGGCAGGGATCGCGCCGCAGCCGGTGAGCGACATGCCGAGCGCCTCCGCCATGGCGTTCATGGTCGATGCTGTGCCCATGGTGTTGCAATGGCCGACGGAAGGCGCAGATTCCAGCGCCGCCTGCAAGAATTCCTCGCTGGTGATTTCGCCAGCACCGTATTTACGGCGCATGCGCCAGATGACCGTGCCGGAACCGACCAGATCACCATCATGGTAACCGTCGAGCATCGGCCCGCCGGAAAGTACGATGGCCGGAATATCGACCGTGCTTGCCGCCATCAATGCCGAAGGCGTGGTCTTGTCGCAACCCGTGGTCAGAACGACGCCGTCGAGCGGATAACCGTAAAGCACTTCCACAAGGCTGAGATAAGCGAGATTGCGGTCAAGCGCCGCCGTCGGGCGCTTGCAGTTTTCGAACATCGGATGGGTCGGAAACTCGATGGGAATACCGCCCGCATCGCGAATACCGTCCCGCACCCGCTTGACGAGTTCCACATGGACACGGTTACAGGGCGTCAGGTCGCTGCCGCTCTGGGCGATGCCGATGACCGGCTTGCCGGAACGCAGTTCTTCCGGCGTCACGCCGTAATTCATGAAGCGCTCCAGATAGAGCGCCGTCATGTCGAGATGGTCGGGATTGTCGAACCAGTCCTGCGACCGCAGGCGGCGCATCGGTGTCTTCTCGTCACTCATGAACCTGCCTCAGCCCTGTTCCCGGTTATTCAGTTTTTCGAGGTAAAGCAGGATGCCGCTATGGTCGATATCGGCACCACCGTCACCGACGAAGTCGTCAAATTCCCGCGTCACCTGCTGCGTAAGCGGCAGATTGAGAGACAGATCCTTCGCCGTCGCCAGCACGCCGTTCAGATCCTTGAGCTGGAACTTGGAGGGACCGCCAGGTACGAAATTGCGCTTCACCATGCGGTCGCCATGCAGTTCCAGGATCCGGCTTTCGGCAAAACCGCCGCGTATGGCGTTGCGGAACCCTTCACGCGATGCACCACCCGCCTCCACCAGCATCATCGCCTCGGCAACCGCGCCGATGGTGATGGCGACGATCTGTTGATTGGCAAGCTTGCAGAGTTGGCCAGCACCCGAGGGACCGACATAGGTGAGCCGGCCCATCGGTGCGAAAACATCGGCAAGACCCGCGATCAGCGCCTCATCGCCACCCGCCATGATCGCAAGCGTACCGGCCGTCGCGCCCGGCACACCGCCGGAAACCGGCGCGTCGACATGATGAATGCCGAGCGCCTGAAGCCGGGAGGAATGTTCCCGCGCAATCGGCGGGGCAATCGAGCTGCTATCGATCACGACCGCACCCTTTTTCAGTGCTTCGGCCACTCCGGCCGCAAACAGCACCTCGCCCACAGCCTTGCCGTCGCTCAGCATGGTGATGACGATATCGGCGCCTTTGGCGGCCTCCGCCGGCGATGCCGCGACGACCGCGCCATCGGTCACAAGAGCCTCGGCCTTATCGACGCTGCGGTTCCAGACGGTCACCGAAAAGCCAGCCCCCAGCAGACGCCGGGCCATCGGCCCGCCCATCAGACCTGTGCCGATAAAGGCGACAGACCGCTTCTTCTCCTCCCCGCCAACACTCATTTCAGTGAACCTCCCAGTTCGTCCTCGATATGAACCTGAATGATCTCTTCGAAGGAGCTTTCAGCCGTAAAGCCCAGTTCGCGGGCGCGCTTGGCTTCGAAACCGGGGGCCCAGCCTTCGCACATGCGCATGATCATCTCGTTCGGCTCGCGGCGAATGAGGGCGACGGCCTTTTCGCCCGCGACCTTGCGCAGCGCTTCGATCTGCTCGCCGACGGTGGCGCTGAGGCCGGGCATCGACAGATTGCGGCGCGGACCGACCTTTTCGACGTCAATCGTTGCCCCATGGATCAGGAAACCGACGGCGGAACGCGGCGAAGCGTGCCAGTGGCGAATGCTTTCCGGCACCGGCAGAACCGCTTCCTGGCCGACCAGCGGCTCGCGCAGGATATTGGAGAAGAAGCCGGAAGCGGCCGCATTCGGCTTGCCGGGACGAATGCAGATGGTCGGCAGACGAATGCCGATGCCGTCAAAGAAACCGCGACGGCTGTAATCGGACAGCAGCAATTCGCAGATCGCCTTTTGCGTACCATAGCTGGTCAGCGGCGTGGTGTGGAATTCATCCGGGATCGGATAGGGAAGCGGTGCACCGAAAACGGCGATGGACGAGGTGAAGACCACGCGCGGCTTATAACCATCCTTGCCATTGGCGATGCGGATGGCATCGAAGAGATAACGCGTACCGTCGAGGTTGATGCGGTAGCCCTTGTCAAAATCGAGCTCGGCTTCACCGGAGACGATGGCGGCGAGGTGAAAAATGGCATCTGGGCGGGCTTCAACCAGCTTTTCGGCCTCACCCGGCGCGGAGAGATCGGCGGCACGCGCATCGACCGCACCGGAAAAACCGGCAGGCGCTTCGGGCTGGAACACGTCGATAAGCGTGAACTTTTCGATTGGCTTGCCGCCAAGCGATCCGTCCTTGACGAGACGCTGAGTCAGCTTGCGGCCCACCATGCCTGCGGCGCCGATGATTGCGATATGCATGTTTTCCTCCTCTTTGTCCCGGCCATTCTCCCGGGACCGAAAAAACATCATCGGCCAGTCGACCGATAAATTAGCTTGTAAGGTTGTCTGATAACCTTATATGATCGGATTGAAAATAGTATTTTTTCACAAACCGGCAAAAGCAAGGGCGAGAGAGCCCTGTCCGGAAATTTAGGGCGGATTGGACGGAGAGGGTGGAATGACGATCGTGAGCGAAACCGATATCGGGGAATTGCGGTTCTCGTTGAAGAACAGGCTCGGCGAGGCTTTGATGCTGACATCGCAGGAAGACATGCTGCGCTATTGCCGCGACTGGCACGGCGATGTCACCAGCTCGGCCGTCGCCGTCATCCGCCCCCGCTCGACCAAGGAAGTCTCCGACACCGTTCGCGCCTGCGCGGAACTGGGCCTTGCCATCATCCCCCAGGGCGGTAATACCGGACTGGTGCTCGGCGGCATTCCCGATGCCCCCAAGCATCAGGTCGTATTGAGCCTGGAGCGCATGAATGCCATCCGCACCATCGATAGCGACGATTTTTCCGCCGTTGTGGAAGCCGGCTGCATTCTGTCGGAATTCAAGGATGCGGTTCAGGACAAAGGCATGTTTTTCCCGCTGTCGCTCGGCGCACAGGGCAGCTGCCGCATCGGCGGCAACGTCTCCACCAATGCCGGCGGCATCAATGTCCTGCGCTACGGCATGACCCGCGAACTGGTGCTGGGTCTCGAAGTCGTATTGCCGGACGGCACCATCTGGAACGGGCTGTCGACGCTGCGCAAGGACAATCGCGGCATCGATCTGAAGCAGCTCTTCATCGGCGCCGAAGGAACGCTCGGCATCATCACCGCGGTTGCCGTCAAGCTTTATCCCAATCCCGAACATGTCGAGACGGCGCTGCTCGGCCTCAATTCGCTTGACGATGCCATCAAGCTTTACCGCCGCGCCCGTCGCGAATGCTGCGACCTGATGTCCGCCTTCGAATTCATGCCGCCTGTCGCCTTCACACTTGCAATTGAAGCAATTCCCGATCTCAAGATGCCCATCGCCGGCGATTATCCTGCCTATGTGCTGATGGAAATTTCCGGCTCGGGGTTGGTCGATACCGCTGACCTGATGGGACGCTTCCTTGAGGGCGTGATGGAAGACGGGCTGGTGCTGGACGGCGTGATCGCTTCTTCACGGGCACAGGCCCAATCGCTCTGGCTGTTCCGCGAAGGCATGAACGAGGGCCAGGCGCTGCGCGGCGCGCATATGCGCACCGACATTTCCGTACCTTTGTCGAAACTCGCAGCCTTCGTGGCTGAAGCCGAGGCGGAACTTGCGGAAAAACTGCCGGAATGCCTGGCAGTTTCCTACGGCCATGTCGGAGACGGCAATGTCCATCTCAACGTGCTGCCGCCCGACGGCACAACACCCGAAGAGCGTGACGCCTTCATCTACAAGTCCAAGACACTCGTGAACGAGGTCCTCGACCGCTACGTCGGCAGCATCAGCGCCGAGCACGGCATTGGTCGCCTGAAACGCTCCGATTTCGAAAGCCGGCTATCCGACGTGCAGCGCCGGATGATCACCGGCCTGAAAAATACCTTCGACCCTGATTTGCGGATGAATCCTGGTTGCCAGATAACCCTGCAACCGGATAGCTAATCGAGGAATGGCAAAGGCGGCTGAAAACGCCGCCTTTGAAAACCCCGCTGACGGCGAAGGAGGAAGTCGCCTGCCGCGGGAAAACGAACCAATCGTTTCTGTGGAACGGGAGCAACCATGACGCTGGAGTTCAATCAGATACATCGCAACGATCATCTGCCCGGCCGTATCGCCGCGGAGATTGCGCGCGAAATCAATGATTCGAAGCTCGGACCGGGTGACAGGCTGCCGACCGAACATGTTCTGGCAAAAACCTTCGGGGTCAGCCGTTCGGTCATCCGCGAAGCGATTGCACAATTGCGCAACGAAGGCTTTGTCGAAACTCGGCAGGGCGTGGGCGCATTCGTCACCGATCCCCGGCAAAGACTGTCCATCCGCATCGAGCGGTCGCGGCTAAACGACCCGGAAAATTTCCGCGATCTTTTCCAGCTCCGCATGCCGCTGGAAATAGAGGCGGCGGGGCTTGCCGCATTGCACCGCAGCCCGCAGCAGCTGACGCGGCTGGCGGCAGCCTTGGAAAAGATGAAAACCGCCGATGATTGGTCGACGGAAGGCGTTGCCGCCGATCTCGACTTCCACCGCATTCTGGCGGAAGCGACTGAGAACGAATATTTCCTGATGTTCCTCGGCTTCATCGCGGAACGCATCAGCTCCGCCATCAACATCGCTTTCTCCCGCGCGGTTTTTGGTGAAATTCTCGAGGTGACGATTGCCGAACATGTGGCAATCTACGAAGCCGTCGAGAAGGCCGACGCCACTGCCGCCAAGAACGCCATGCGCAAGCACCTGATCGGCGCAGCCAGCCGGGTCAATCTCGAACTGGATATCTTCTGAGCAGCAATGTGGATGCCGGCAAAGCTATAGGACAGGTTTACGGCTTTGCGGGAATTGAGACGCGAAACACGATAATTTTGTCGGCAAGGCCGCTAGACTCGTAGCAAAAGTCATACTAAGAAGAATGGGATTAAGTTGTCAGACATCCAGACAATAAGACCGCAGGAGGCGGCCTGTCGGATGCTGAAGGGGAGGACTACATGACCGGTACAAGGTCCATCGACGCTACCGCAATTTTGCCTGAAGATTTCGAAAACGCGCTGCTCGTCGGCCGTGTCTGGTCGAAAAGCGAAGGCGGCCCCTGCCCCGTCCTGCTGAAGGGCGGCGTGCTTTATGACCTCACGTCGATTTCCCCCACCATGTCCGAACTTCTGGAGAAGGCGGATCTGGTGGAGCGGCTCGCCGACACCAGCACTTTCGTCGCACTCGGCGCACTGGAAGCTTTTCTGGACGGTTCCGCCGGCGAACTTCTTGCTCCCAACGACATTCAGGCCGTCAAGGCCGCCGGCGTCACCTTCGCCGACAGCATGCTGGAACGCGTGATCGAAGAGCAGGCCAAGGGCGATCCGCTGCGTGCGCAGGAAATTCGCGGACGGCTGGCACCGGTTCTCGGTGACAATCTCAAGGGACTTGAGGCCGGCTCCGAAAAAGCTGCCGAAGTGAAGAAACTGCTCCAGGAAATGGGCCTCTGGTCGCAATATCTGGAAGTCGGCATCGGCCCGGATGCGGAGATATTCTCCAAGGCGCAGGCCATGGCTTCCGTCGGCTGCGGCGCGCTGATCGGCGTTCACCCGAAATCGCAGTGGAACAACCCGGAGCCGGAAGTGGTGCTTGCCATCACCTCCGACGGCCGCATCGTTGGTGCAACGCTCGGCAACGACGTCAACCTGCGCGACTTTGAAGGCCGCTCTGCACTCTTGCTCAGCAAGGCGAAGGACAACAACGCTTCCTGCGCCATTGGTCCTTTCATCCGCCTGTTCGACGGCAACTTCACTATTGAAGATGTGAAGAAGTCACAGATATCGCTTCTGGTCGAGGGCGAAGACGGTTTCACCATGACGGGCGTCAGCCCCATGGAGGCGATCAGCCGCACGCCCGAAAACCTCGCTTCACAGCTCTTGAACCGCAACCATCAATATCCTGACGGTGCCGTCTTTTTCCTTGGCACGATGTTCGCGCCGGTGAAGGATCGTCATGGCCCAGGCCTCGGTTTCACCCATTCAAAGGGCGACCGCGTCGAAATCTCCACGCCCAAGCTCGGTAAGCTGATCAATTGGGTCACCACGACCGACGAATGCCCGGAATGGACATTCGGCACCACGGCCCTGATGCGCAACCTGGCGAAACGAGGGCTGCTCTAGATATTTCTTCGGGAGGGGAAAATGCAAAAGACCATCAATCTCTTTTACCGGATTCTCGAAATCATTCTCGTCCTGCTGCTCGCCGGCATGTCGATCATGGTCTTCGTCAACGTCGTCATGCGTTATACGATGAACTCCGGCATCAACGTCTCGGAAGAACTGTCGCGTTACTTCTTCGTGTGGCTGACCTTCATCGGCGCCGTGTTGACCTTCCGTGAGAACAGCCACATGGGCATCGAAACGCTCGTGATGTTCCTGTCCCGTCGCGCCCGCATCGTCTGCATGATCGTGTCGAACATCATCATTCTGGCCTGTTCCGCCATCTTCTTCTGGGGTACCTGGAAGCAGTCCGGCATCAATGCCAGCATGCATGCGCCCGTCACCAAGCTTTCGATGATCTGGGTCTATGGCGTCGGCATGTTCACCGGCGGCCTGATGTTCATCATCGCACTGGAACGCCTGTA
This sequence comes from Agrobacterium sp. 16-172Ci, assembly GCF_053522725.1. Lineage (NCBI taxonomy): Bacteria > Pseudomonadati > Pseudomonadota > Alphaproteobacteria > Hyphomicrobiales > Rhizobiaceae > Agrobacterium > Agrobacterium sp. 16-172Ci. The sequence goes on along the minus strand of NZ_JBNWBW010000002.1, from coordinate 157,862 downwards.
CCGTTACTTGACGGGCGGCGTGACAGAAGACGAAATCGCCCAGTTCGCGGGCGAGAATCTGACGATCGAACAGCTTTCGGAGCGCTGATACCATGACACTTCTCGTTTTTGTCGGCTCTCTGCTGGGAGCCATGGCGATTGGCGTTCCCGTCGCGTTCTCGCTGATGTTCTGCGGCGTCGTGCTCATGTGGTACATGGGCATGTTCAACACCGCCATCATTGCCCAGAACATGATCTCGGGCGCGGACACCTTCACCCTGCTTGCCATCCCCTTCTTCATTCTGGCCGGCGAACTGATGAATTCCGGCGGTCTGTCCCGCCGCATCATCGACTTTGCAATCGCACTCGTCGGTCATATCCGTGGCGGTCTCGGCATCGTGGCCATCGTTGCAGCCATCATCATGGCCAGCATTTCCGGTTCGGCCGCAGCCGATACCGCAGCCCTCGCCGCAATCCTCATCCCGATGATGGCAAAGGCCGGTTACAATATTCCCCGCTCCGGCGGCCTCATCGCCGCAGGCGGCATCATCGCCCCGGTCATTCCGCCATCCATGGCCTTCATCGTCTTCGGTGTTGCCGCCAACGTCTCGATCACCCAGCTTTTCCTTGCGGGTATCGTTCCCGGCATTCTGATGGGTGCATCGCTCATCATCGCCTGGCTGATCGTGGTCCGTAAGGATAACGTCAAGCCGCTGCCGAAGACCTCCGCCAAGGAACGTCTGACCGCCACTGCTCGCGCCGGCTGGGCGCTCGGCATGCCTGTCATCATTCTCGGCGGCATCAAGGCCGGCATCATGACGCCGACGGAAGCTGCCGTCGTTGCCGCTGTCTACGCGCTTTTCGTCGGTATGGTGATCTACCGCGAACTGAAACCGGCGGATCTGTTCCACGTGCTTCTGCGCGCCGCCAAGAGCACGTCCATCATCATGTTCCTGGTTTGCGCGGCACTTGTCTCCGCATGGCTCATCACGGCAGCGAACATTCCGAACGAAGTCGCAGGCTATATCGAGCCGCTGATCGACCGCCCGATGCTTCTGATGGCCGCAATGATGGTGCTTGTCTTCATTGTCGGAACCGCACTCGACCTCACGCCGACCATCCTGATCCTGACGCCTGTTCTGATGCCTATCGTCAAACAGGCGGGCATCGACCCGGTCTATTTCGGTGTTCTCTTCATCATCAACAACGCCATCGGCCTGATTACCCCTCCGGTTGGCGTGGTGCTGAACGTCGTCAGCGGCGTCGGCCGCATCCCGCTCGGCAAGGTCACGGTCGGCGTCTGGCCGTTCCTCGTTGCCGAAACCATCGTCCTGGCGCTGCTGGTGATTTTCCCGGACATCGTCCTCGTACCGCTGCAGTATCTCCGTTAATTCAACCTGCTTCTCGCAAACAATCCAAGGGAGGATATTATGAGAAAGCTTCTTCTGACCACTACGGCCATCGCTTTCGCAGTTGGCGCCGCCGCTCCGGCAATGGCCGAATTCAACAGCCGTAACATCCGCGTTTCGAACGGCATCAACCAGGATCATCCGGTCGGCAACGGCATCAAGGCCATGCAGGCCTGCCTTGACGACAAGTCCGGTGGCAAGCTGAAGCTGACGGCATTCTGGGGCGGCGCTCTCGGCGGTGACCTTCAGGCAACACAGGCCCTGCGCTCCGGCGTTCAGGAAGCGGTCGTGACGTCCTCGTCGCCGCTCGTCGGTCTCATCCCGTCGCTCGGCGTCTTCGACCTGCCGTTCCTCTTCGCCAACGCCAAGGAAGCCGATGCCGTCATGGACGGCGCCTTCGGCGACATGATGAACAAGAAGCTGGAAGAACAGGGCCTCGTAAACCTGGCCTACTGGGAAAACGGCTTCCGCAACCTGTCGAACTCCAAGCACGCCGTGAACAAGTGGGAAGACTTCTCGGGCCTCAAGGTTCGCGTGATGCAGAACAACATCTTCCTCGACACCTTCCAGAACCTCGGCGCCAATGCAACCCCGATGGCCTTCGGCGAAGTCTTCTCGGCGCTGGAAACCAACGCGATCGACGCGCAGGAAAACCCCTATGTGACGATCGACACCTCGAAGTTCTACGAAGTGCAGAAATACATCACCGAGACGAACCACGCCTACACGCCGTTCCTCTTCCTCTTCTCCAAGCCGATCTTCGACAGCTACACGCCCGAAGAACAGGCCGCCCTGCGTGAATGCGCAATCGTCGGCCGCGACGAAGAGCGCAAGGTCATCCGCGAACTGAACCAGAAGTCGCTGGAGAAGATCAAGGCTGCCGGCCTCGAAGTGAATACGCTGTCTGCAGAAGAGCAGACCCGTATCCGCGAAAAGTCGATGGTCGTCTACGAAAAGCACAAGGCTGAAATCGGCGCAGACGTCGTCGACGCCGTTCTGGCGGACCTGAAGAAGATCCGCGGCCAGTAATCCTTACCGGATAGAATTAAAAACACCCGGAGGTTCCGCCTCCGGGTGTTTTTGTTTGTGAAAATCGCAGATGGAAAAAGGCTGCCGAAGCAGCCTTTCCAGAAGATCAGGACGCGGTGCGGTTCTGCCGGTTGGCGATAAGGTCTTCGACCACCGCTGGATCGGCGAGCGTCGACGTATCCCCCAGCGCACCAAAGTCGTCCTCGGCGATCTTGCGCAGGATGCGCCGCATGATCTTGCCGGAGCGCGTCTTAGGCAGGCCCGGCGCGAACTGGATCTTGTCAGGTGTCGCAACCGGCCCGATCTCGTTGCGCACGTGCTTCACCAGCTCCTCGCGCAGCGCATAGTCGCCATTCTGGCCCGCCATCAGCGTTACATAACAATAAATGCCCTGGCCCTTGATGGCATGCGGGTAACCCACCACAGCCGCTTCCGAAACGAGGTGATGCGACACCAGCGCCGATTCCACTTCGGCCGTGCCAAGGCGGTGACCGGAAACGTTCAGCACGTCATCGACGCGGCCGGTGATCCAGTAATAGCCGTCCTCGTCACGCCGGCAACCGTCGCCGGTGAAGTACTTGCCCTTGTAGGTCGAGAAATACGTATCGACAAAGCGCTGATGATCGCCATAGACGGAGCGCGACTGGCCCGGCCAGCTATCGATGATGCAGAGATTGCCGTCGGCCGGTCCTTCCAGCACATTGCCCTCGGCATCGACAAGCTGCGGCTGCACGCCGAAGAACGGCCTTGTGGCCGAACCGGGTTTCAGATCGGTCGCGCCCGGCAGCGGCGAAATGAGAATGCCGCCGGTTTCCGTCTGCCACCAGGTGTCGACGATCGGGCTCTTGTCCTCGCCGACCACATGGTAATACCACTCCCAGGCTTCCGGATTGATCGGCTCGCCGACCGTGCCGAGAAGCCGCAGGCTCTCGCGCGACGAGCGCTGGACGAACTGGTCGCCCGCCCCCATCAGCGATCTGAGCGCCGTCGGCGCGGTGTAGAAGATATTGACCTTGTGCTTGTCGATGACTTCCCAGAAGCGGCCCTGATCCGGGAAATTGGGAACGCCTTCGAACATCAGCGTCGTCGCGCAGTTCGCAAGCGGACCGTAGACGATATAGGAATGGCCGGTGACCCAGCCGACGTCGGCGGTACACCAGTAAACCTCGCCGTCCTTGTAGTCGAAGACATACTCGTGCGTCATCGACGTATAGACGAGGTAGCCGCCCGTGGTGTGCAACACGCCCTTCGGCTTGCCGGTGGAGCCTGAAGTGTAAAGAATGAACAGCGGGTCTTCCGCACGCATTTTCACCGGCGGGCAATCCGGCTTCACGGTGGCGATTTCCTGATGGTACCAGATATCGCGGCCGGGCGCCCAGCCGGTCTTTCCGCCGGTGCGGCGCACCACCAGAACCTTGTTGACGATGACATATTGTTTGGCGGCGATATCGATCGCCTTGTCGGTATTTTCCTTGAGCGGGATCGGCTTGCCGCCGCGCACGCCCTCATCGCAGGTGATGACGAAGGTGGACTGGCAATCGACGATGCGGCCCGCCAGCGCTTCCGGCGAGAACCCGCCGAACACGACGGAATGGATGGCGCCGATGCGGGCGCAGGCGAGCATCGCGTAAGCCGCCTCGGGTATCATCGGCATATAGATGGTGACGCGGTCGCCCTTCTTGACACCGTGCTTCTTCAGCACATTCGCCAGACGGCAGACATAGTCATAGAGCTGGTTATAGGTGATCTTCTTGTCGATATAGGGGTTGTCGCCTTCCCAGATGATCGCCGTGCGCTCGCCATGCGTCTTCAGGTGCCGGTCGATACAGTTATAGGAAACGTTCGTCAGGCCATCCTCGAACCACTTGATCGGCACCCTGCCCTTGAAGGACGTGTTCTTGACCTTGGTATAGGGCTTGAACCAGTCGATCCGCCGGCCGTGCTTGTCCCAGAACTTTTCCGGATCCTCGACGCTCTCCTGATACCATTTCTGGTAACGCTCATTGTCGATGAGCGTGCGGGCCTTCGCCGATTTGAGAACCGGGTAGATTTTGGCAGACATAAACTCCTCCTGGAACCGATATGGCTTCTGACGTGGCCCGAGACTCCCACCTCAGGCATGTGTTGAATTCATAGCAGTTCAAATCCGCACGGCAATTAGACAAAGGTCATTTGTTTCGCAAAGAATTGCAATTCTGATGCAATCCGGTTATAGAGCGGCAATATCCCGGAAATCAGTGGTTGATACCACGCCCGCGACACCGGCGCGGACGGACAGAAGGACTGTATCTATGGCTCAACAATTGCTCATGCCAAAGGCAACGGCTGTATGGCTGGTTGACAACACCGCGCTGTCGTTCGATCAGATCGCCACGTTCTGCAAACTGCATCCGCTCGAAGTCAAGGCGATTGCCGACGGTGAAGCCGCACAGGGCATCAAGGGTCTCGATCCGATTGCAACCGGACAGCTTTCCCGCGACGAGATCGCCCGCGCTGAAAGCAATCCCAACCACAAGCTCAAGCTTTCCGAGCCGAAGGTCCGCGTGCCGGAATCCAAGCGCCGCGGTCCGCGCTACACCCCGGTTTCCAAGCGTCAGGACCGTCCGAACGCCATTCTCTGGCTCGTTCGCAACCACCCGGAACTGAAGGATGCGCAGATTTCGCGTCTCGTCGGCACCACGAAGTCGACCATTGAGCAGATTCGTGACCGCACCCACTGGAACTCGGCAAACCTGACGCCGATGGACCCGGTCACACTCGGCCTCTGCAGCCAGATCGATCTCGACCTCGAGGTCGAACGCGCCTCGCGCGGCCGTCCGCTGCCGACCGCCGAAGAGCTGGACAACACACTGCAGCCGGCGACGGCAACGGAAGGTCTGGATTACAACTTCCAGCGCGAAGAAGACGAGCAGATCGACGCAGATGCGGTCTTCAAGAAGCTCAGCTCGCTGAAGTCTACGCAGAAGGACGAAGACGAGGACGATAACTACTGATCGGACGTCTTTTAGAGTTTGAAAACCCGGCCTCAGCGCCGGGTTTTTTATTTGCAGCCTTATCGCGTACCGAAGATCGCCGAGCCTACACGAACGCTCGTTGCGCCGAATTCCACGGCAGTTTCGAAATCGCCCGACATGCCCATGGAAAGCTTCTCAAGTCCACATTGTTTGGCAAGCTTCGCCAGAAGCGCAAAATGCGGACCCGGATTTTCATCCGCCGGCGGAATGCACATCAGTCCTTCGACCCGCAATTTCAACTCATCCCGACAAAAGGCGACGAAAGCCACGGTCTCACGTGGATCGATACCCGCCTTTTGCGGCTCAAGCCCTGTATTAACCTGCACATAAAAACGAAGGCTGCGCCCCTGTTTGCCGCACTCCTCGGCAAGCGCGCGGGCGATCTTTTCGCGGTCGACGCTCTGCACCACATCAAACAGCGCCACGGCATCCGCCGCCTTGTTGGACTGTAGCGGGCCAATCAGATGCAACTCGATATCAGGCGTCTTCTCTTTCAGCGCCGGCCACTTGCCCTGCGCCTCCTGCACGCGGTTCTCGCCGAACACGCGCTGGCCGGCATCTATGACCGGCTGGATCGCCTCCGCCTCGAAGGTCTTCGAGACCGCGACGAGGGCAACATCCGCCGCCTTGCGTCCGGATTTTTCCGCAACATCGGCAATGCGCTGCCTGACATCCTCAAGACGTGCTTCGATTTCCATCACAAGACCTTCATTTGAACCATTCGCAACGCTAACTAGACCCCGATTGCCTTGATGCCAAGCGGGTTTAGCACCATTTGAGGCACGCTGGCCAAGATTGAACGCCCGAATGCCCCGCCAAACTTGACGCCCCGGTCGTTTCATGGTGAAGGTCAGCGCAAATTTTTCCCCTCGATACCCGGAATTCTAAACAATGGCCATCGAACGTTACAATCCTCGCGACGCCGAGCCGCGCTGGCAGCAGAAATGGAACGAAGACAAGGTCTTCGTGACCGACAACAGCGATCCGCGCGAGAAATATTACGTTCTGGAGATGTTTCCCTATCCTTCGGGACGCATCCACATGGGCCATGTCCGCAACTATGCCATGGGCGACGTGGTTGCCCGCTACAAGCGCGCCCGCGGTTTCAACGTCCTGCACCCGATGGGCTGGGACGCCTTCGGCATGCCTGCCGAAAACGCCGCCATGCAGAACAAGGTTCACCCGAAGGACTGGACCTACCAGAACATCGCCACCATGCGCGGCCAGCTGAAATCCATGGGTCTGTCGCTGGACTGGACCCGCGAATTCGCGACCTGCGACGTGGAATATTACCACCGCCAGCAGGCGCTGTTCGTCGATTTCATGGAAAAGGGTTTGGTCTACCGCAAGCAGTCCAAGGTCAACTGGGACCCGGTCGACCATACGGTTCTCGCCAACGAGCAGGTGATTGACGGCCGTGGCTGGCGCTCCGGCGCGCTGGTCGAACAGCGCGAGCTGACGCAATGGTTCTTCCGCATCACCGATTTCAGCCAAGACCTGCTGGACGAGCTGGATACGCTCGACCAATGGCCGGAAAAAGTGCGCCTGATGCAGAAGAACTGGATCGGCCGCTCCGAAGGCCTGTCGCTGCGCTGGCAGACGGTCGCCGGGACAGTGCCGGAAGGTTTCTCCGACATCACCGTATATACGACACGCCCGGACACCCTGTTCGGCGCCTCCTTCCTGGCAATTGCCGCCGACCACCCGCTGGCGAGAGAACTGTCCGCGAACAACCCGGCGATTGCCGAGTTCTGCGACGAATGCCGCCGCCATGGCACCTCGCTCGCAGCACTCGAAACGGCTGAAAAGAAGGGTATCGATACCGGCGTCAAAGTCGTCCACCCACTGGACCCCAACTGGGAACTGCCGGTCTACGTCGCCAATTTCGTGCTGATGGACTATGGCACCGGCGCGATCTTCGGTTGCCCCTCCGGCGACCAGCGCGACCTGGACTTTGCGCGCAAATACGGCCTGCCGGTCGTGGCGGTCGTCGCCCCCGAAGGGCCTGATGCTGCAAGCTTCACGGTCGATGACACCGCCTACACCGACGACGGCGTGATGATCAATTCCGGCTTCCTGAATGGTATGAAAACGACGGATGCCTTCGAGGCGGTCGTGCAGAAGCTGTCGGCGCAGACGCTGGGCAACGCGCCCCAGGCCGAGCGCAAGGTCAATTTCCGTCTGCGCGACTGGGGCATTTCCCGTCAGCGTTATTGGGGATGCCCGATCCCGGTCATCCATTGCGAAGTCTGCGGCGTCGTACCGGTCCCGAAAAAGGACCTGCCCGTCAAGCTGCCCGACGACGTGACGTTCGACGTGCCCGGCAACCCGCTGGACCGGCACCCCACCTGGCGTCATGTCTCCTGCCCGCAATGCGGCCATGACGCACGCCGCGAAACCGATACGATGGATACTTTCGTCGATTCCAGCTGGTATTACACGCGCTTCACCGCGCCGTGGGAAGACGCACCGACCGATCCGAAGGTCGCCAACCACTGGCTGCCGGTCGATCAGTATATCGGGGGCATCGAGCACGCTATCCTGCATCTGCTCTATTCGCGCTTCTTCACCCGCGCCATGCGCGAAACCGGCCATGTCGGCGTCAAGGAACCCTTCAAGGGACTGTTCACGCAGGGCATGGTGGTGCACGAGACCTATAGCCGCGGCGAAGGCACCGCACGCGAATGGGTGCCGCCGGCCGAACTCAGGATCGAGGAAAACGACGGCACGCGTCGCGCATTCCTGCTCTCGTCCGGCGAAGAGGTGAAGATCGGCTCCATCGAGAAGATGTCGAAGTCGAAGAAGAACGTGGTTGACCCCGACGATATCATCGCGTCCTACGGCGCCGATACCGCACGCTTCTTCGTGCTGTCGGACTCTCCGCCCGATCGTGACGTCATCTGGTCCGAAGCCGGGGTGGAAGGCGCAAACCGATTCGTTCAGCGCGTCTGGCGCATCATCGGCGAAGCAGCGGAAGAACTGAGAACCGTTCAGCCGAAGCCTGCGACCGAAGGCGAAGGCTTGGCGGCCTCCAAGGCGGCCCACAAGACGCTGAAGGCTGTTCAGGAAGATCTGGACAAGCTCGCCTTCAACAAGGCCATCGCCCGCATCCACGAACTGGTCAACGCGCTGGCCGGCCCGCTCGCCGATGTTGCTTCTGGCGGCAAGTCTGAGGACGTCAAGGCGGCCGCGCGCGACGCCGTCGAAATCCTCATCCGCATCATCGCCCCCATGACGCCGCATCTGGCGGAAGAATGCTGGTCCGCATTGGGCAATGCGGGCCTCGTGGCCCAAACGCCATGGCCGGCCTTCGTCGCTTCGCTGGTCGAGGAAAACGATGTGGTCATGCCCGTGCAGGTCAACGGCAAGAAGCGTGGCGAATTGACAATCGCGCGCGATGCGGATCAAGATGCGGTCCGAACGGCCGCCCTTGCGCTGGATGCCGTCAAATCCATTCTTGCCGGTGGCGAGCCCAAGAAAGTCATCGTGGTTCCGCAGAGGATTGTGAACATTGTTGTCTGACGTTTTTTCAAGATGGGGCCGCGTCGCGGCAGCGATTTCCGTCGTGACGATGGCTGGTCTTCTGGCAGGCTGCCAGGTGCGCCCGCTTTATGGGGAAGCTTCCGGAACCAAGGAGAGACTGGCGGCCGTCAGCGTCTCCGAGACCGGCGGCAGAGTTGGGCAGGAAGTCCGCAACCAGCTGATCTTTCTGATGTCCGGCGGTGCTGGCGAACCCGCCACGGCGCAATATAACGTCAAGGTTTCCGTAAGCTCGAGCGCGACGTCAACGGAAGTGCAGAATTACGACCTGACGACCCGCGCGAACAACAATTACGATGGCCCATACCCTGGTCGTGTCGTGATGAGCGGTCAATATGTGCTGACACGCGTTTCCGACGGTCAAATCCTGCGCTCCGCACGGCGTAGCGTGACGGCGCAGGTGGATCTTCCGCAGCAGGAATTCGCCAAGATCAGGGCAACCCGCGACGCCGAGAACCGTGCGGCCCGGGAACTGGCTGAAATCATCCGCACCGATATCGCCGCCACGCTCGGCCGCTGAGAGCGGCGGCCGTGACGGAGATAAAGTCCCATGAATTTGAGCGCTTCGCCGAAAATCCGGCGGAGCGCTTTCGCGTTTTCGTGCTTTACGGCCCGGATCGCGGTCTCGTATCGGAACGCGCAGGCGTCATCGCCAAAAAAACCGGTATCGATCCTCATGACGCTTTCGCATCGCTGAAACTGACCGCATCCGATCTGCAGGGCGACCCCGGCCGTCTGCTCGACGAGGTGAATGCCATCGGCCTTTTCGGCGGCGAAAAACTCGTCTGGGTCAAAGGTGCTGCGGCCGAAAAGGCGCTGGTGGATGCGCTGCAGATTCTTGCCGAGACCCCGCCGGAAGCAAGCTTCCTCATCATCGAAGCAGGCGACATAAAGAAGGGTACGGGACTGCGCAAGATCGCAGAACCGGCGCGCTCCATCGCTGCGATTCCCTGTTACGCCGACGATGCGCGCTCATTGAACGCATTGATCGATCAGGAACTCTCCGCCGATAATCTGCGCATTGCGCCAGCCGCAAGACAGAGGCTCATCGAATCCCTGGGTGGTGACCGTATCGCCTCGCGCAATGAAATCCGCAAGCTGGCGCTCTATTGCCGTGGGGCAGACGTGGTCGAGGAAGACGATGTGCTGGCGATCATCGGAGACGCTAGCACGGTTTCCGCAGACGATGCCGTCGACGCCATTCTGAAAGGCGACAGAAACGCCTTTTTCCACGCGACGCAGAAGATCGTCTCTTCGAAGACCCCGATCTTTCTTGTGCTCCAGGGGTGCCTCAAGCAATTCCAGTTACTCGACCAGATGCGGGCCGAAATGGATGAGAAAAAACTGCAGGCCGGTCAGGTCATGCAGACGCTTGGACGCCACATCCATTTCCGCAGAAAACCCATCATCGAAAGAGCCCTGCGAACCTGGCAGCCAGCGGCAATCGCACGCGAGATGAACCGTCTGCAGGCCGCCATACTGCAAAGCCGTCAGCGGCAGAGCCTGGAGGAAAGCGTGGCCCTTCTGACATTGCTGTCGACCACGCTGCAATCCGGCCGCGGCGGATGAGGCCCAGCAAAAAGCCCTCGCGCTGCTGCTGCGAGGGCTTTTTAAATCATGGTTTCACGGTCGGGCCGTAAAAACTCAGTCGCCCTGTCCGGGCTCTGCGGAGAAATAGAGCTCGAGCTTGCCTTCGACACCGTCCATTTCCTTGGCTTCCGGCATCGGGTCGCGCTTGATCGTGATATTAGGCCAGATTGCCGCATATTCGGCATTGAGCTTCAGCCATTTGTCGAGACCCGGCTCCGTATCGGGCTTGATGGCTTCGGCGGGACATTCCGGTTCGCAGACACCGCAATCGATACATTCATCGGGATTGATCGCGAGGAAATTTTCACCCTCGTAAAAGCAGTCGACGGGGCAGACCTCAACGCAATCGGTATATTTGCAGCGGATGCAATTGTCGGTCACGACATATGTCATGATGAACTCCAGAATATGCAGGCCGGGTCTGTGGGCTTCGGAACACAAGCCGTCGCCCGGAATTCAGACAGGGCAATTTCGCAAGTGACGTAATGCCTTTGCTTACAGATAGCAAGGATAAACAATTCTGAAAAAGGGGTGCGACCTAGAGGTTTATTCTAATCTTTGCTTCCGTCGCTGTCAGACAGAAACCTGTCGAGCGCCCTGCGCTCTTTTTTGGTGGGACGCCCGCTGCCCGGCTGGCGCAACGCCTGCTCAAGGGGTGTCAGCCTGTCGGAAGGTTCCCGTGGCGGCGTCTCGTCGTCATAGAGAAGTCTGGCTTCCTCATAGGGTCCACGCCGTGTTCCGCCGGACTTGACGACGAGCACCTTGTCCATCCGCTCGAAGCCGATCTCCAGCCTGTCGCCCGCCTTCACCACATGGCTGGACTGGCGAATGGCAATGCCGTTGACCTTGACGTGGCCCGACTGAATGTAGCTCTGGGCGAGCGAACGGGATTTTGCCATGCGGGCAAAGAACAGCCACTTGTCCAGACGCTGACGCGTGCTTTCCAGTGGCTGTTCGCTGCTTCCCATGGGCCTACTTCTTAAGCTGCTCCTTGAGAGCAGCGAGCTTTGCGAAAGGCGAATCCGGATCGAGCGGCTTTTCCTTGCGCGGCGGCTTGGCTTCGAAGCGCTGCTGACCCTGCGGCTTTCCGCCACGGTCATTGCGTTCTGGCCGGTCCTTGCGCTCCCCGCGATCATGACGATCATTGTTGCGGTTGTTGCCACGGTCCGGACGTCCGCCATCACGCTTGCGCTCGCCGTCGCCACTGCGATTAGCCGCGTCGCGGTTTGCACCGTCACGATTGTCGCGACGACCTTCACTACGACGCTCGCCCTGTTCACGCGCGCCTTCACCACGGCCCTGACCGCGATTGCCGGGACGACGGTTTTCGCTACGCTGATTTTCGTTACGACCACCCGGACGCCACAGAAGAACGGGCTTGGGCTCGGCGGCCTCGACGCCTTCCGGCGCAGCCTCGGCTGCGGCAGCCTCCGCAACCGACGCCTCGACAGCTTCGCCTTCGACAGCAGCAGCCGTCTCGGACACCTGTTCTTCGGAAGCCGGCTCGTGCTCCTCGGTCTCGACGCTTTCCTCTTCAGCCGTCGCCGCTTCCGCAGCAGTCGGAGCAGAGGCACCGGCGTGGCTGGCGAGGAAGGCCTGCGCCTCTTCCGCCGTCACCTGATCGGCGCGGTAACCGAGGCCCTTCAGAATTTCTTCCATGTCGTCAAGCGTCGCGCCGAGAATGGAAAGCATCGCGGTCGTGGTCGTGAAACGGCGACCGTCATAGGCGCCTTCCGGACGCGGCTGCTGGCCGGGTTTCCACTGCAGCAGCGGGCGGATGAGATCGGCCAGACGCTCGAGAATGTCGATACGTACGGCGCGCTTTCCGAGGAAGCGGAAACCGGCGAGCTTGTAGAACATGCGCTCGAAGCTGGCATCGGTGACGACCGAGGTACGGCCTGCGGCCAGCACCGGAATGAGGTCGCCGTAACCCGGCTTGCCGAGACCGTCATTCTTCAAAGCCCAGAGCAGCGTCACAAGCTCCGCCGGAGCGGGCTTCAGAAGCGCTGGCAGGAAAACGTGATAAGCGCCGAAACGAACGCCGTAACGGCGCATGGAGGCGCGCGCATCCTGATCGAGAGACTTCACGTCTTCGGCAACGTCGCGGCGGAACAGCACGCCTAGATTTTCCACGAGCTGGAACGCCAGACCCTTCGCCAGACCCTGAAGGTCTTCGGCGCGGGAAATATCGTCCAGCGGCTTCAGCACGGTCGCAATCTGATGATTGACGAAACGCTCTACGCGCGCCAGCGCGTGATCACGGGCATTGCCGTTCAGCTGCTCGTCGGCAAGCAGGATCACCCGCGGCTTCATGATGTTGTCGCCGGCCGAAAGGCGGGCAACCGGTTCGCCCAACCAGCGAACCAGACCATCGGAGCTCAAAGCGAGATCGCCATTTCCACTGGCATGCAGACGCGCGGCACGCGCCTCGAATTCGAGCGCAAGCGCCTTCTGCGCCGCAGCCTGCACGGCCTTCTGATCCGGCCCTTCCATTCCCGGCACCGGCGTGAACCGGAACCCGGCCAACTGGCCGACGTGATGACCTTCTACGAAGACATCACCATTTACACTGATTTCAGCTTCAAGCATCGCATTCTCTCTCAGGCGCCTCATGAGCACAGATGTCCTGCGATCAACAAAGCGTTTCGTCAACCTTTCATGTAGCGCATCGGACAATCGATCCTCGATTTCCCGAGTCTTTTCTTGCCAGTGTGTCGGATCGGCAAGCCATCCTGGGCGGTTCGATACATAAGTCCATGTTCTGATCTGCGCAATCCTCGCAGACAAGGTATCGATCTCTCCATCCGTCCGGTCGGCGCGACGCACCTGCTCGGCCATGAAATCCTCGTTCACCGCCCCGCGTTTGACGAGGTCGAAATAGAGCGTGGAGATCAGGTCCGCATGCTGGGCAGGAGCAATGCGGCGATAGTCTGGAAGCGCGCACGCCTCCCAGAGTTTTTCCACCCGCGCATCGCTCGTCGTCACATCGATGATCTCTGGATAACGCGACAGATATTCCAGCGCCTGCTGGTCGATTGCCGGCAGGGCGCGCGAAAGTCCCTGGATAGCCGGCGCGGCATCGAGACTCAGACGCAGATTGGCGATGGAGGAAAAATCGAAATTTTTCGTCCGCCACTGCAGAACCTTAACCGCATCGAACTGATGGGTTTCGATCCGCTCCACCAGCTCGTCATCGAACGGATCGACACGCCCCGTCACGCCGAATGTGCCATCGCGAAGATGGCGGCCGGCGCGGCCGGCGATCTGGCCGATCTCGCCGGGATTGAGATTGCGGAACTGATAGCCGTCGAATTTTCGGTCCTGCGCGAAGGCGACATGGTCGACATCGAGGTTGAGACCCATGCCGATGGCGTCCGTCGCCACCAGATATTCGACGTCGCCGGACTGGTAGAGCCCCACCTGCGCATTGCGCGTGCGCGGCGAAAGCGCGCCCAGCACCACGGCAGCACCGCCGCGCTGGCGGCGCACCAGCTCAGCGATGGCATAGACCTCATCGGCGGAAAAGGCGACAATCGCCGTGCGTTGCGGCAGGCGGGTTATCTTCTTCTGACCCGCATAAAAGAGCTGCGACAGGCGCGGCCGCTCGACCACGGTTATTCCCGGCAACAGCTTCTCGAGGATAGGACGCATCGTGCCCGCGCCGAGCAGCAGCGTTTCCTCCCGCCCGCGCAGATGCAGCACCCGGTCGGTGAAGATGTGCCCGCGTTCGAGATCGCCCGCCAGCTGCACCTCGTCGATCGCGACGAATGCGGCCGTCGTCTCGCGCGGCATGGCTTCCACCGTGCAGACGGAATATTTGGCTTTAGGCGGTGCGATTTTTTCTTCGCCGGTAATCAGCGCCACATTCGGCGCACCCACCTTTTCAACGAGGCGGGTATAGACCTCCCGCGCCAGAAGACGCAGCGGCAGGCCAATGACACCGCTGCCATGCGCGACCATCCGCTCGATCGCGTAATGGGTCTTGCCGGTATTGGTGGGGCCGAGAACGGCCGTGACACCGCGGCCGCTCAGGATCATGGGGCGAAAATTCAACGTACTATCCGCGAATCGACTTCATCTGCTTGCCGTGCGCCCAGCATTGCTGATGCGGGCCGCACGCACCACACATGGCAACGCCCGCCGACAAAGGCAATAGGCCTCACCCGCAAAGTGGCGCAGGGCGACCAGTCGACGGAATTTTCCGTTCAGATTCAGCTATTTGAACAAATAAAAAGAATCCGGCGAAAATGAAATCGATTCGGCTGCGGAACAGTCTGCGAACGAATCGAATACGAATCGCTGACTCGATGGGATTCAGCTTTTGTTCTCCGCAATATCTGGTTGGCCAAGGCGCAGATCGTACCAGATTATGAATCCGGATAAGTCCTTGGCCGGATTCGGCTTTACGGCAAAGCCGCCGGGCAGGAAATCCCGGAATCGGCTGTCAAGCGGCAATACCGAAAAAGCCGATCAGAAACATGCAGGAAGGGTCGGATCAGAGCGCCTCGCCAGCAAGCAGACGCGGCGCATTCGCATCCGTCGTGCCGGCGGCCTGACCGATGAAATAGGATTTGAGACCCGGCAAACGATCCACCACGCCGAGACCGAAATCACGCATGATACGGATGGGGCCAATATCGTTGGAGAAAAGCCGGTTCAGCACATCCGTCGTCACCCCCATCCGCAACGTGTCGAAACGCCGCCACGACTGGTAACGCTCCAGAACGTTGAGTGAGCCAATATCGAGGCCGAGCCGGTCGGCCTCGACCACGGTTTCGGCGAGAGCGGCCACGTCCTTGAAGCCAAGATTGAGGCCCTGCCCGGAAATCGGGTGAATGCCGTGGGCCGCATCGCCCGCAAGCGCAAAACGCGGCGCAACGAAAGAACGCGCCAGCGTCAGACCCAGTGGGAAGGCGCGGCGGGGACCGACCGGACGAAGAGGACCCAGCTTGTGACCGAACCGGCGCTCCAGTTCCTCCTCGAACACCAGATCGTCGGAGGCTACCAGCCTGTCGGCATCGGCCGTGCGTTCGGTCCAGACGAGCGAAGAGCGATTTCCCTTCAGCGGCAGGATGGCGAAGGGGCCGGATGGGAGGAAATGCTCTTCGGCGCAGCCCTCATGCGGCCGCTCATGCTCAACGGTCGTCACGATACCGGACTGATCGTAAGCCCAGTGCACGGTCTTGATACCGGCCATATCCCTGAGCGCGGAGCGAACGCCGTCACAGGCAATCAGCAATCGCGCTTCGAGCGTCGACCCGTCGGAAAGGCGAATGGCCGTCGACTGGGGACCCGCGGAAAAATCGGAAACACTGAGACCGTGACGGATTTTTATGCCAAGGCGCTCGCACAGGCCTCGCAATGCGCCCACCAGAGCGACGTTCGGAACCATATGGGCAAACGGCCTGCCTTCTTCCACGGCGCCGTCGAAAGTCAGGAACACGGGACGCACCGGATCGGCGGTCTTCGAATCGGTGACGATCATCTTGTGTATCGGCTGCGCTTCCGGCTCGATCTCGTTCCATATGCCGAAAACATCGAGCATCCGGGTGGCTGCGGCAATAATGGCGGAAGCGCGAACGTCCTTCGACCAGACATCTTCGGGAGAGGCCTCAACCACCTGCACATCAAGATGCCGGGCCGCCTGCTTGATTGCGACAGCAACGGAAAGACCGACATATCCGCCGCCTGCCACCACTACGTCCAGCATCGCGCTTCTCCTCGAATCTTGTGCACGCATCATCGGCGCACTATAGACCATGTGACGTCTTCCTACAGCCGGAGCAGGCCGAAAAAATGTCGCATCCCTCGCAAACGTCAGACCCGATGGCCAATCTCATCGCCACACTCGATCTTGAGAAGCTGGAAGAGAACCTGTTCCGGGGCGAAAGCCCGCAGATCGGCTGGCAGCGGGTTTTCGGCGGCCAGGTCATCGCGCAGGCCCTGATCGCCGCGCAAAGAACCGTGGATAACGACCGTTTCGTGCATTCGCTGCATGCCTATTTCATGCGCCCCGGCGATCCGCTGGTGCCTATTGTCTACCAGGTGGAGCGCATCCGCGACGGCGCGAGCTTCTGCACACGCCGGGTGGTCGCCATCCAGCATGGCAAGGCCATTTTTTCCATGTCGGCGTCGTTTCAGATTTTCGAGGATGGTTTCGACCATCAGATCAAAATGCCTGACGTGACGCCGCCTGAAAAACTGATGAGCGAAGAGCAGATGCAGGCGGCCTTTCTTGCCAAGGCGCCCGCCTCTATCCGCAAATACTGGAGCAACAAGCGGCCGATAGAGATACGGCCGGTATCGCTGACCCACTATATCTCCAGGGAAAAACTCGAACCGCAACAGGATATCTGGGTTCGCGCCGTCGGCGATGTGCCTGATGATCCGCGCCTGCAATCGGCCATTCTCGCTTATCTCTCAGATATGACCCTGCTCGACACCTCGCTCTACGCCCATGGCACGACCATCTTCGATCCGTCCATTCAGGTGGCGAGCCTCGATCACGCCATGTGGTTCCACCGCCCCTGCCGGCTGGATGACTGGCTGCTCTACACACAGGACAGCCCCAGCGCTTCCGGCGCACGCGGTTTGACTCGTGGCAATATTTTCACCAGACAGGGTGAACTGGTCGCCTCCGTGGCGCAGGAGGGTTTGATCCGCAAAAGGGCAAATGATTAAATAATGTGCTTTTTCTAAAAATCGCACATTTAATAGACGCAAATTTTGGCGACAAATGCCCCTTTTTCAGACGCCCTTCATATAAGTTTTATATTTCAATACGTTAGATACACACTCAAAACTGGCACGCCCTTTGAATGTATGTCCGCAGTCGCTGTTACTGATCTGCCAGCGGCAGGAGAGTCGGCTCCGTGCCGAGGACAAAACAAAGGATGGGAAACCAGATGAAAATTGTGATGGCCATTATCAAGCCGTTCAAGCTGGATGAAGTGCGCGAAGCGCTCACCGGCGTCGGCATCCAGGGCCTGACCGTGACCGAGGTAAAGGGTTACGGACGCCAGAAGGGGCATACCGAGATTTATCGCGGCACGGAATATGCGGTGAGCTTCCTTCCCAAGCTGAAGATCGAGATCGCAGTTCCATCCGACGTCGTCGACAAGGCCGTCGAAGCGATCGCTTCTGCGGCAAAGACCGGGCAGATCGGTGACGGCAAGATCTTCGTCTACTCTATCGAACAGGCCGTGCGCATCCGTACCGGCGAAACCAACACAGAAGCGCTTTGAAGCACGGCTGACAGGGGAGTTTTCTAACTATGCAACTCAACAAGTTTTCAACGCTCGGCAAGCTAGGCGCCGCAGCGGCGGCCCTGATGGCTCCGGCCATCGCCTTTGCCCAGGATGCAGCGCCGGCAGTGGCCGCGGCCGCTCCCGTTCCGGAAAAAGCCGACACCGCATTCATGTATGTCGCGACGATCCTCGTGCTTTTCATGATCATTCCGGGCCTCGCCCTGTTTTACGGCGGCCTTGTCCGCACCAAGAACATGCTCTCCGTTCTCATGCAGTGCACGGTCGTCGGCGCAGTCATGATGCTCGTCTGGGTAATCTACGGTTACTCCTTCGCCTTTGGCGGCGGCACCGGCCCTTATTTCGGCGGTTTCGGCAAGCTGTTTCTGTCGGGCGTTTCGCTTGACAGCACCTCGGCAACCTTCTCTGAGGGCGTCGTGATCTACGAATACACCTTCATCGCGTTCCAGATGACCTTCGCGGCCATCACGCCGGCGCTGATCATCGGCGCCTTCGCAGAACGCGTCAAATTCTCCGCCGTCATCCTCTTCACCATCCTGTGGGCCACCTTCGTCTATTTCCCGATCGCTCACATGGTCTGGGATGCAAACGGCCTGATCTTCGGCATGGGCGCTCTCGACTTCGCCGGCGGCACTGTCGTTCACATCAATGCCGGCATCGCAGGCCTGATCGGCGCGATCATGGTCGGCAAGCGTACCGGCTTCGGCAAGGACATGATGGCCCCCCACTCGATGACGCTGACGCTGGTCGGCGCAGCCATGCTGTGGTTCGGCTGGTTCGGCTTCAACGCCGGTTCCAACCTCGAAGCATCGGGCGGTGCGGTTCTCGCAACCATGAACACCTTCCTCGCAACTGCAGCCGCCATCGTTTCCTGGTCGCTGGTTGAAAGCTTCACCCGCGGCAAGGCCTCCATGCTGGGCGCCGCTTCGGGCATGATCGCCGGTCTCGTCGCCGTCACGCCCGCCGCTGGCTCCGTCGGCCCGATGGGTGCCATCGTTCTCGGCCTCATCGTCTCGCCGATCTGCTACTTCTTCGTCTCCGTGGTGAAGAACAAGTTCGGTTACGACGACACGGCTGACGTCTTCGGCGTCCACGGTATCGGCGGCATCATCGGCGCTCTGGGCACCGGCATCTTCACCTCGCCGCTGCTTGGCGGCACAGGCAAGGAAGACTTCTCCATCGCCTCGCAGGTCTGGACGCAGTTCGTCGCCGTCGCCATCACCATCGTCTGGTGCGCCATCGTCTCCGCGATCCTCTACAAGATCGTCGACGTGATCGTCGGTCTGCGGGTTCCGGTCGAAGCCGAACGCGAAGGTCTCGACCTCGCAACCCACGGCGAAGCCGCGTACCACTCCTGATATCCGGGAAAAGGGGTTCTCCATCCCCTCTCCCAAAAGAAGGCCCGCTCCGGCGGGCCTTTTTCTTTGCCGTAAATCTGAAGCGCTTCAAAAAACCGCATGGTTAACACGACATTAACCAGCAAGCGGTTAGTTTTCCCTGTCAATCCGGGATCAGGTCTCCTGCCGGATCTTGCCGAAACCATAAAACGACGGGTTCAGGGACATGGGCAGAATGCATTCTCCGACATTCGATGGTCGTCACACGCGCTTCGTGTTGACGGCGTTTTTCGTGCGTCAGATCATGGCTCTCGCCGGTTTCGCTCTGCTGGCCACGATTGCACTGGGCATCGCCGCGCTCGCGACATGGAATGTCGCGGATCCGAGCCTCTCCTACGCGACAGGAAACCAGCCCACCAATCTTCTGGGCTACGGCGGTGCGATTTTCGCCGATATCGTGATGCAGTTCCTCGGGCTTTCCGCAATCATCTCGCTCCTGCCTGTCATCGCCTGGGCGATCGCGCTGATCGCCGGCCGCAAATTCCACCGCATACCCGTTCGCCTTGTGGCCTGGGTCGCAGGCGCCATCGTCTGCGCCGCCTCGCTCGGCTGTTTTCCGGCCCCCGTGACATGGCCGCTGCCGAACGGCATCGGCGGCGTCATCGGTGACATGATCCTGCGTTTTCCCGCCCTTTTTATCGGCGCTTACCCCACCGGCACGATTGCCACGGTACTGGGTGTGATATTCGCGGCGCCTGCCGCATGGCTGATGCTGTTTGCCGCCGGTGTCGTTGGCGGTCTGGATGACGAGCTGGAACGCGAAGAGGCCGCTCCCGTCGCCACCAGCAAGGCCCGCGCCGCCCGTGAGGCCGAAGAGGATGATGAAGACGACGGCGAGGGTTTCTTCGCCAATATGCTCGCCTTCGGCGCACTGGCGCATTACTGGTACATCACCCAGGCGCGCCTGCGCCGCCTGTTCGGCCTGAAGTCGAAATCACTGCACGATGAATTCGAACATCCTTACGACTTCAACGAATATGAATTCGGCACGCTGAACGAACCGTCGCGCCTCAAGACCGCGATCAACCGCCTCGACCAGCGCGCAGAGCCGTCTTTCGAAGAACGCGCCGCATCGCGTCGCCAGATGTCACCTCCCTCCATCGCCCTCGATCATGACGAGGACATGGATGACGAACAAACCTTCGACGCGGATGGACGCCGGCTGCCGAACGGCATTCTCTCCGACGACGAGTCCGACCAGAAATTCACGGCCCGACAGGCACCGGGACGCGGGCAGCCCAGAATAACCGCCCCTTCCGCACGCCCGAAGCCCAGTGAGCGCGTGGCAAGGGAAGCGCAGGCCTCTTTCATCGCCGCAGACGGTTTCCAGCTCCCCACCGTCCACCTTCTGGCGGAGCCGAAGAATGTCGTGCGCGACAATATGCTGAGCGAGGAAGTGCTGGAACAGAATGCCCGCCTTCTGGAAGGCGTTCTCGAGGATTTCGGCGTCAAGGGCGAGATCATTCATGTCCGCCCCGGCCCGGTCGTCACGCTCTACGAACTGGAACCGGCACCCGGCATCAAATCCTCTCGTGTCATCGGCCTTGCCGATGACATCGCCCGCTCCATGAGCGCGATCGCGGCCCGCGTCGCCGTCGTTCCCGGCCGCAATGCCATCGGCATCGAACTGCCGAACCAGACGCGCGAAACCGTGTTCCTGCGGGAACTGATCGGCAGCCGCGATTTCGAAAACAGCAAGGCCAAACTCGCCATGGCGCTCGGCAAGACCATCGGCGGCGAACCCGTCATCGCCGATCTCGCCAAGATGCCGCATCTTCTCGTTGCCGGCACCACGGGTTCGGGTAAGTCGGTCGCCATCAACACCATGATCCTGTCGCTGCTTTACCGCATGTCGCCGGAACAGTGCCGCCTGATCATGATCGACCCGAAAATGCTCGAACTGTCGATCTATGACGGCATTCCGCATCTGCTCTCTCCCGTCGTTACCGATCCGAAAAAGGCCGTCGTGGCGCTGAAGTGGACGGTGCGCGAGATGGAAGAGCGCTACAAGAAGATGTCGAAGATCGGCGTGCGCAATATCGACGGCTTCAACAGCCGCGTGCAGCAGGCGCTCGACAAGGGCGAGATACTCACCCGCACGGTGCAGACCGGCTTCGACCGCCAGACCGGCGAGGCGATCTACGAAACGGAAGAGTTCGATCTGAAGCCCCTGCCCTATATCGTCGTCATCATCGACGAGATGGCCGACCTGATGATGGTGGCCGGCAAGGACATCGAAGGCGCGGTGCAGCGCCTGGCGCAGATGGCGCGCGCCGCCGGCATCCATGTCATCATGGCGACCCAGCGCCCCTCCGTCGACGTCATCACCGGCACGATCAAGGCAAACTTCCCGACCCGCATCTCCTTCCAGGTGACGTCGAAGATCGACAGCCGCACCATCCTTGGAGAGCAGGGCGCCGAGCAGCTGCTCGGCATGGGCGACATGCTCTATATGGCAGGCGGCGGGCGCATCCAGCGCGTGCACGGTCCTTTCGTTTCCGACAACGAGGTGGAAGAGATCGTCGCCTATCTGAAAACACAGGGCGCACCGGAATATCTGGAAGCGATTACCGAGGAAGACGACGAGGAAGGCAATGGCGTCGGCCCGGCCGGCGCCGGCAGTTTCTCCGATTCCGAGGACCCTTACGATCAGGCCGTGGCCGTCGTTCTTCGCGATGGCAAAGCCTCCACCTCTTATGTGCAGCGGCGTCTCGGCATCGGCTATAACCGCGCCGCCTCGCTGATCGAGCGCATGGAGCAGGAGGGCATTATCGGCCCCGCCAACCACGCCGGAAAACGCGAAATACTCGTACCGACGGAAGCAGACATCATCGAGCGGTAACGTCCGCAACCAAGCGGGGCGAAGAAGCGTTATTACACGCTTTCAACGTCATGAAGCCGCCGCCTTTTATGCGGACAATCGCTGCGATGAAGGAGAATAGAATGAACGACCTCACCACCGGCGAAACGGCCAACGCAAACACACCGCAAAACGGCGTGACGCGTCGTGGCGTGCTGACGGCATTTTCCATGGCCGCAATCATGGCCGGCCTGTCGCCGCTTGACGCCTTTGCCCAGGCAGCCGGCAACACGGCGACAGCGCAGAAAATCGCCAATCACTTCTCATCGGTCAAAACCATGATGGGGGAATTCGTCCAGTTCGGCCCGCGCGGTGAACAGACCGGCGGCAAGTTCTATATCGAACGCCCCGGCAAACTCCGCTTCAACTACGAAGACCCCTCGCCCATGCGGGTCATCGCCGACGGCAAGAACGTCGTTATCGGCAATATGAAGCTCAAGACGTGGGATCTTTATCCGCTCTCCAAGACGCCGCTCAGCCTGCTTCTGTCCGACAAGATCGATCTCGGCAATCAGAAGGTTCGCAACGTCAAGGAAGAATCGGACCTGACCACCATCGTGCTGGGCGACAAGAGCGTCTTCGGCGATTCCACCATTACCCTGATGTTCGATCCGAAGACCTTCGATCTGAGGCAATGGACCACGACCGATGCCCAGAACAAGGACACGACCGTCATGATCTTCAACGTCCAGACCGGCGTGAACCTGGATGAACGCGTCTTCAACATCAATTACGAGGAAGTCCGCAAAGGCGGCTGAGGCTTCAAGCCCCAAGGAAATTCTTGGAAAGGCGACCCTGCGGTCGCCTTTTTCATTTTACCGCTAAAATACATTCCCGTTTTCGTCGCAATGTTATAAGCCTGCGCCCCGGAAACATGTCACGAGCCAGGCGGTTCGCGGCAGTAAAAGCGGAGCACATGCATGTCGTTTTCGATAACCACCTGGAACATCAACTCGGTCAGGCTCAGAATGCCGATTGTTGAGCAGTTTCTGGTACGTTACAAACCCGACATTCTCTGCCTGCAGGAAACGAAATGCCCGAATGGCGAGTTTCCGATGAAGCCGCTGAAGGCGCTCGGTTATGAGCATGTCATCATCCATGGCCAGAAGGGCTATCACGGCGTCGCCATCGCCTCGAAGATTCCGCTGATCGAAGACCATCGGCAGGATTATTGTGGCGTCGGCGATGCGCGGCATATTTCCGCGATTTTCCAGGTCGGATCGCGCCGCGTGCGACTGCATAATTTTTATGTGCCGGCAGGCGGGGACGAGCCGGATCGCTCGATCAATCCGAAATTCGGCCACAAGCTGGATTTTATCGAGGAAATGAAGGCGCTGCGCGCCGATGGCGTGCCTGGCACCTCGTCCATTCTCGTCGGCGATCTCAACATCGCACCGCTCGAAAATGACGTCTGGTCGCACAAGCAGCTTCTGAAGATCGTCAGCCATACGCCCGTCGAAACCGAAGGCATGCTTGACATCATGAAAAAGGGCAACTGGCTCGATCTGATGCGCCTGAACGTGCCGGAGACGGAAAAGATCTATACCTGGTGGAGCTACCGCGCCAAGGACTGGGAAGCGGCTGATCGCGGCCGCCGCCTCGACCACATCTGGTCTTCGCAGGATCTCGGTTCCTCGCTCGAAAAAATCGACATATTGCGCGAGGCCCGCGGCTGGAACCGGCCATCCGACCATGTTCCCGTCACCGCCCATTTCCGATTCTGAACAGGCGGAATTGTCTGGCGTCAGACGAAGCGGTTCTGCAAACGAGCCGCCCCTGCCGCCAGCGACGCGATATTGTCGCGAATACGCGCCGACACGATATCGGCAACCTCCGGAAACTCCTCCACCAGCCGGTGGAAGAGGATGCGCGTTATGCGGATGACTTCGGAATCCTCCACTGCCACGGCAGTAAACTTCCGTTCGCAGAGCGTGAAAAGCGCGAGCTCCGAAAGTAGCGCCCCCTTGCCCGGCGTCGCCTGCAGCACGGGCTTGCCATCCCGCCCTGCCGTGAAAAGCTCGAAATGGCCAGCCGTCACCGCAAAAGCGCATTCGGCCGGCGAGTGTTCCCGAAACAATGTCTGTCCGGCCGATACACGGCGGCGCTCCGCACCGAAGGCGATAAGCCGCAGCTGGTCATCGCTGAACCCAGCAAATAACGGCACTTGCCCCAGCAGCATAATATCGTCCGTCAAGGCCATGTCGATCGTCACTCCGGAAAAACGCCTGCACTACTATAGCGGTTTTCCAATATCGGCCCTCAAAATACAAGCTGTTAAAACGCCGCGCGCCTTTTCGGACGCGCAGCGTGAGCTTTGGACACATGACAGGTGCAAAGAGGCCCCTGCTCAGGGAACGATCTTGTATCCGCCGTTCTCGGTCACCAGAATTTCAGCGTTGGACGGGTCGCGTTCGATCTTCTGGCGCAGACGATAGACATGCGTTTCAAGTGTATGCGTTGTCACACCGGAATTGTAACCCCAGACCTCTTCCAGCAGGACGTCGCGGGTAACGACGGTGCTGCCGGCGCGGTAGAGATAACGGATGATCGCCGCTTCCTTTTCCGTCAGCCGGATTTTCTTGCCGTCCTCCGTCGTCAACAGCTTCTGGCTGGGCTTGAACTGATAGGGACCGACGGTGAAAACCGCATCCTCACTCTGCTCGTATTGACGCAGCTGCGCCCGGATACGCGCCAGAAGCACGGCGAAACGGAAGGGTTTCGTCACATAGTCGTTCGCCCCGGCTTCCAACCCAAGAATAGTATCGGAATCTGTATCGTGCCCGGTCAACATAATGATCGGCGCCTTGAAGCCGCCCTTGCGCAACAGCTTTACCGCCTCACGGCCGTCCATGTCCGGAAGGCCGACATCCATGATCAGAAGATCGACCTGAGCGGTCTTGGCGGTCTGCATCGCCTGCGCGGCATTGGCGCCGCTGAGCAGCGAGAATTCCTCATAAGGAGACAATTGCTCGGTCAGCGTCTCCCGAAGATCGTCGTCATCGTCCACCAGAAGGATAGTGCGAGCCGTCATTCGGATTCTCAGCCTTTCTTACTTTAGCGCATCGGCCCAAAAATCAGGCTCGATTTTCGAGAGACACGACGCGTAGTTTAAAAGAGTTAGAACGTCCCTTATGCATCCCAAAAGATGCCTGGCGCTCTAATTACCAGCCAATTCAGCGGTTTGCCGATAAAAGGTCAACCCATTGCCATGATATAACGAAGTGCTATGACTTCACGTTGAATAACCTGCAAAGCAAAATCTCGTGAAAAACATGAGCACCCAGCCCGTAAGACAACGTAAACGCGCATCGACGCTCATGGTTCGGCCCGCCCCCTCGAAAATCAGCCGCGCCATCGTCCAGCTCGGGCATCTCACCTTTCCCGCCGCGATCGGACGCAATGGCCGCACTGCGCTGAAACGCGAAGGAGACGGAAAATCTCCCATCTCCACCATCGGCCTGCTGCACGGGTTTTATCGCGGCGACCGCCTTGCCGGCATCGCCACGGCACTGCCGATGCAGCGAACACGCAAGTCCATGCTATGGTGCGACGAGCCCCGTAGTCCCAGTTACAACAGACTGGTCAAGGCGCCCTTCGCCCCGAGCCATGAAGAGATGATGCGCAAGGACAGCCTCTACGACGTCTGCCTGGTGCTCGACTGGAATATCACCTCGAGAAGCCGCAACCGCGGCTCGGCGATCTTCATGCATCTGATCAGACCGGGATATGAGCCGACGGCGGGCTGCGTCGCCCTCCATCCCCGTGACATGCGGCGCATCCTGCCGCATCTGCGCAAAGGCACGACAATCCGCATCCTGTGAATTTCAGCCTGCAATTGGGCAACAAAAAACCCGCCATCAAGGCGGGTTTTTTTAGAGGGAAAAAGCCGGTTATTAAGCGGCTTCGTCCTGAGAATCGTCCTCTTCGACGGTCTTGCCGCGCTTGGGGCCCTTGGCAAGGTTCACTTCCACCAGGCGAACAGCCTCGGTTTCAGACATCTTGTTGACGGCGGCGATTTCGCGCGCCATGCGGTCGAGAGCAGCTTCATAAAGCTGACGCTCGGAATAGGACTGCTCCGGCTGATTTTCCGCACGGTAGAGATCGCGCACGACTTCCGCAATCGCGATGAGATCGCCGGAATTGATCTTCGCATCATATTCCTGCGCGCGGCGCGACCACATGGTACGCTTCACACGCGCCTTGCCCTGCACCACTTTCAGCGCCCGCTCGACAAAATCGCCTTCGGAAAGCTTGCGCATGCCGATGCTGACGGCTTTGGCGACGGGAACTTTAAGACGCATCTTGTCTTTTTCGAAATCAATGACAAAAAGCTCAAGCTTCATGCCGGCGACTTCTTGTTCCTCGATGGCAGAAATGGTACCGACACCATGAGCGGGATACACAATCGCTTCACCGGTCTTGAAACCGTGATGTGCTGGAGATTTCTTCTGCTGGGTCGTCATTCGTTCTAAAAACTCCCTGTTACATACCCGGGGATGCCGGGGTTGGGTCGGTCAGGCCCTGATGAGACGGGGGAACCGTCAGGTGACTCCGCACTGGTCCAGCCGTGCACGCAAAAACACACCTTCCCGTCTTGCGGGGTTCGATAACGTAAACGCTCGATATGTCACGGAAACCGCGTGCAAAAGAGGTGTTGCTTTCGTGGTGTTTTTGGGCACACAAATGCCACGCTGTGGATCAGTGTCGTTGGTGTACCACAAAAATAGGCGCAAATCAATAATTTGCTTCGACCGTGGCCGCAACATCACATGGCAGCCAAAGAACCGCCTAAAAATTAGCCGCAGAAATACTGTCAAAATGCTTCGTGACAGGCCCTCATGGCAAAAGGAGAAAAAAATTTCACTTACCGACTGAAGAAACACGAAAGCCTCTTAAACTCTTCGTAATTCCACGCCAATATCCGATTCGACTGAAAAGGCAAAATCCGCAAATTGGCGATGCTTTTTTATATTAAAGTGTGATTTTTGGAGGAATCCACGTCAAATGGGCTACAGAAATAATCCAAAACGCGAAAAACAGATCGAAAAAGCGCGCCAGCAGGCAATTGCCGAAAATGTCCAATTTCTTGATCCGGGTATTCTTTATGGAAGGGCAAGTGCCGACGATATAGAATATTATTCCGCAGAGATGCTGGCTGCGAGCGCCGCTCACAGTTTCGAGGCGCTTTCGCACTGGACCGGAGACGCTCCGTACATCGACATCTCCCAGGTGGAGGGCGTTTCGCCGCGGGATATTCCGGTAACGGTCCTGACCATTATTGGCCGCAATATGCCCTTCCTTTACGATTCTGTCATGGGCGAAGTCACCAGCAGCTATCGCGGTCTTTACCTCGCGGTGCATCCGATCCTGGTGCGCGACGAAAGCGCGCAGGCGGGCTACCGTCTTGCGGAACCCGAGGATGATCCCGCTGAAAATATCAGCCTCATCCAGCTGCATATCGCGCCGCTCACGCCGCAAGCCGCCGCAGCGCTGGAAGAAAGACTGCGCTTCGTGCTGACGCAGGTTCAGTTCGCCTATCGCGACTGGCGGCCCATGCTGGCGAAACTCGACGAGGCGCTGGATGAATTGTCCAGGCGCGGCTCGTCACGGCGCAAGACCGAGCGTGCAGAAGCCGTCGAATTCCTCAACTGGCTTCGCAACGACAATTTCACCTTCCTCGGCATGCGCGACTACACCTATTCCGGTAAAGGAAAGAACGCGAAGATCGAGCGCGGTGACGGCGTCGGCCTCGGCAGCCTCAGCGATCCGGATGTCCGCGTGCTGCGTCTCGGCAAGAATGCCGTGACGACGACACCGGAAATCCTTGCCTTCCTCGACGGCCCGGATTTCCTCATCGTCACCAAGGCCAATGTGAAATCCATCGTGCACCGCCGTGCCTATATGGATTACATCGGCATCAAGCGCTTCGACGAGGACGGCAATGTCATCGGCGAACTGCGCATCGTCGGCCTCTTCACCGCCACCGCCTATACGCGCTCGGTCAAGCAGATACCGCTGCTGCGCGCCAAGGTGGCGGAAGTCGAGCGGCATTTCGGCTTCGATCCGAACAGCCACTCGGGCCGCATCCTGCAGAACACGCTGGAAGCCTATCCGCGTGACGATCTCTTCCAGATCGAAACCGATCTTCTGATCCGCTTCGTCGAGCAGATCATGGAACTGAGCGACCGGCCGCGCGTGCGCGTGCTTGCACGTATCGACCGTTTCGACCGTTTCGTTTCGGCCATCATCTTCGTTCCGCGCGAGGAGTATAATTCTTATGTGCGCGAGAAGATCGGCGATTATCTGAGCAGGGTCTATGACGGGCATATTTCCGCCTATTACCCCGCCTTCCCCGAAGGCGCCGTCGCCCGCGTCCACTTCATTGTCGGCCGAACCGAAGGCAAGACGCCGCGCATCGCCCAGGACAAGCTCGAAGACGCCGTCAGCGACATTGCGGCGCGCTGGATAGACCATTTCGTCGCCCTCTCCGAGCCGGGTGCACCGGTGCTGGAGGTCGATCAGGCCTATCAGGAAGCCTTCACGCCGGAAGAAGCGATCGGCGACATGCCGGATATTCTCGGTGCCGCGAAGGGCGAGCCGGTCCGCATCGAATTTTACCAGCAGGAAGGTCAGTCGGCGGAGACGCTGTCGCTGAAGATTTTCCACCGCGACGGCCACCTGCCGCTTTCGCGCCGCGTGCCGCTGCTCGAAAATCTCGGTTTCAACGTCATCAGCGAACGCACCTTCGATATCGGCGTCGTTTCGGACAGCGAAAAGCGCGACATCGTGCTGCACGACATGGAACTGTCCGTCGCCAAGGGAACGACGCTCGATCTGCCGCACTATGCACAGAAACTCGAAGAAGCTTTCCTCGCCGCCTTCTCCGGCAAGGTCGACAATGACAATTTCAACCGCCTGATCCTCGCCTGCGGCCTCACCGTGCGCGAAGTCTCCGTGCTGCGCGCCTATGCGCGTTATCTCCGCCAGACCGGGATCGTCTATTCGCAGGAGCATATTTCCGAGACGCTCTATAAGTATCCGGCGATTTCCCGCAATATTTTCGCGCTGTTCAAGGCCGGCTTCGATCCGTCTGTCGACGAAAAGAAGCGGCTGAAGAAACTCGCCGAAATACACAAGGCAATCGAAGCGGCATTGAGCGGTGTTCCCAATCTCGACGAGGACCGCACGCTCAGGCGTTACGTCAACGCCATCGATGCGACGCTGCGCACCAACTACTTCCAGAAAAATGCCGACGGCACCCCCCGTGACCTTCTGGCATTCAAGTTCGATCCGAAACATCTGGACGGCCTGCCCGATCCCCGCCCCTTCCGCGAAATCTTCGTTTACGGCACCGAGGTCGAAGGCGTGCATCTGCGCTTCGGCAAGGTCGCACGCGGCGGTCTGCGCTGGTCGGATCGCGGCCAGGATTACCGCACGGAAGTGCTCGGTCTCGTCAAGGCGCAACAGGTCAAGAATGCGGTGATCGTTCCGGTCGGCGCCAAGGGCGGCTTCTTCCCGAAGAATCTGCCGGCCGGCGGCTCCCGCGACGAGGTGTTCAACGCCGGCCGCGAGGCCTACAAGACGTATATCCGCACCCTGCTGTCCATCACCGACAATATCGTCGACGATGCCATCGTGCCGCCAGCAGATACGCTGCGGCTCGACGGTGACGACCCCTATTTCGTCGTCGCCGCCGACAAGGGAACAGCAACCTTCTCCGATACGGCAAACGGTCTTGCCCATGAGGCCGGTTTCTGGCTGGACGACGCCTTCGCATCGGGCGGTTCGGCCGGTTACGACCACAAGAAGATGGGTATTACCGCCCGTGGCGCCTGGGAAACGGTGAAACGCCATTTCCGTGAAATGGACACCGACATCCAGACCACCCCCTTCACGGTGGCGGGCGTGGGCGATATGTCCGGCGACGTTTTCGGCAACGGCATGCTGCTGTCGGAAAAGATCAGGCTGATCGCCGCCTTCGATCACCGCGATATTTTCATCGATCCGGATCCCGACACCGACAGGTCCTTTGCCGAACGCAAGCGGCTTTTCGAACTGCCGCGTTCCAGCTGGCAGGATTACGATCGTTCGGCCCTCTCCGCCGGCGCGATGATCATCTCGCGCTCCGAAAAATCGGTGACGCTGACACCGGAAGCCGTGGTCGCCATCGGCATCGACAAATCCGTCGCCACGCCCTTCGAGATCATGACGGCCATCCTGAAGGCGCCAACCGATCTTCTGTGGTTCGGCGGCATCGGCACTTACATCAAGGCGGCGGTGGAAACCAATGCCGAGGTGGGTGACAGAGCGAACGACCCGATCCGCGTCAACGCAACCGAGCTGCGCGCCAAGGTCATCGGCGAAGGCGCCAATCTCGGCATCACCCAGAAGGGGCGCATCGCCTATGCGCTTTCAGGCGGGCGATGCAATTCCGACGCCATCGACAACTCGGCTGGAGTGAACTCCTCGGACGTCGAGGTCAACATCAAGATCGCGCTTGCCTCCGCCGTTAACAGCGGTCGCCTGACGATGCCGAAACGCAACCAGCTTCTTGCTTCCATGACGCCGGAAGTGGCGCAGCTAGTACTGCGCAACAACTACCTGCAATCGCTGGCGATCTCGCTGACGGAGCGGCTGGGCCTTTCGAACCGCGAAGAACTCGGCCGCCTGATGAGCGCGCTGGAGGCGACCGGACAACTGAACCGCAAGGTCGAGACCCTGCCGAACAATGCCGAATTCAGCGAAAGATACGCCACCGGCAAACCGCTGACCCGGCCGGAAATCGGCGTGCTCCTTTCCTATGCCAAGCTCACCTTGTTCGATGCATTGGTGGCAAGCACGCTTCCCGACGAACCCTATCTCCAGCATCTTCTGGTCGATTATTTCCCGGCCAAGATGCAGAAAAACTATGCAGACGATATCAAGTCGCATCGTCTGCATCGCGAAATCGTCGCCACCGCGCTCGCCAATGCCGTCGTCAATCGGGGCGGCCCGGGCTTTGTGCAGAAACTTGCCGATGCGAGCGGCCTTCTGGCGGCCGACGTTGTCAAGGCGGCGGTGATCGTCGAAGATGGTTTCGGCCTCAAACGCCTGTGGAGCGAAGTCGACGCGCTTGACGGCAAGGTCGGCGGTGAAGTCCAAAACGGGCTTTATGCCACGATTACGCGCATCTTCTCGGATGCGAGCAGGCTTTACCTGCAAACCGGGAGCGCGGGTGCGACCGCAGGCGACATGGCAACCGAAATCGAGCGCCTGAGAACCGCCATCAAGACCCTGTCCCCGGCAGCAGCGAAGTATCGCCGCGAACTCGGCGTCACGGAAATCGACGGCGTTCCTTCCGGTCTTCTGGAGGAACTCGATACGCTTTCCCTGCTCGTCTATGTGCCGGAGATCATGCGCATCGCCGAAAGCGCGGGCACCACGCTTGCCCGCGCCGCCGAAAGCTACGCCACCGTCTCGTCGACCTTCCGCGTCGCGCGTCTGCTGGATGCAAGTCAGCGCATCACACCGGCGGATCATTACGAGAGCCTGGCTCTCCTGCGCAGCCAGGACCAGATCTCCTCATCGAGACGCCGGATCGTCATCTCCGCGCTGACCGAATATGCAAAAGAAAAGGATCCGGTTCAGGCCTGGTACGCGGCGGACCGCGTGCGGGTCAACCGCATCGTCTCCGAACTCGGCGCGCTCAGCGATAGCGGCGATACCAACCTTGCCCGTCTGACGGTCGCGGCCGGGTTGCTTGGCGATATCGTTCAGGCACGCTGATCGGCAGCCTCAAAAAACGCCATCCGGGGCCTCCCGGATGGCGCCAGACAAGACGGATGCACCCGCATCGCGCATTTTATTTCCCGATTTTCCGATAGGACGATGAATGACTGTCCCTTCCCCAAATGCGGAAACAGTGGTTGCCAAACGCGGCATCTGGGGCTGGGTGATGTTCGACTGGGCGGCGCAGCCGTTTTTCACGGTCGTCACAACCTTCGTTTTCGGACCCTATTTCGTCGCACGGCTCACCGATGATCCGATTTCGGCGCAGGCAACTTGGAGCAACATGGCGACGGTATCGTCGATCATTATCGCCCTCTTCTCCCCCATTCTCGGCTCCATCGCCGACCAGTCCGGCGCACGCAAGCCGTGGATCGCCTTTTTTGCCGCCATCAAGATCGTCAGTCTTTTCTTCCTGTGGTTCGCAACACCGGGATCGCCGCTCAGCCTGCCGATTATCTGTATTATCCTCGCTTCCATCGCGGCCGAATTCTCGATTGTCTTCAACGATTCCATGATGCCGCGGCTGACCAACCCGCAAAATGTCGGGCGCATTTCCAATCTCGCCTGGGGGCTTGGGTATCTCGGCGGGATGGTGGTGCTGACCGCCGTGGTGACGCTTCTGGCCGCAAGCCCTAAAACCGGGCTGACATTGGCCGGAATTACGCCGCTCTTAGGACTGGACCCCGCCAGCGGTGCGGATGCGCGAGTAACCGGGCCAATTGCCGCAATCTGGTATCTCGTCTTCATTCTACCAATGTTCCTGTTCACGCCCGATGCGAGAAGGGGCCTGCCCTTCGGCGTGGCGATCCGCTCAGGGCTTTCTGAACTTAACAACACGTTGCGTGAGCTGCGCAGCCGCCCGCTTCTGCTAAGATTTTTCATCGCCCGGATGCTGTATCAGGATGGCGTGAATGGGCTCATCATCCTCGGAGGAACGTTTGCTGCCGGAATGTTCGGCTGGGAGACTATGGAAATAGGCCTTTTTGGCATTTTGCTCAATATAGTCGCCATCGCAGGCTGTTTCACGGCCGGGCGGGTCGATCAGACACTCGGTTCTCGTATCACCATTCTGATTAGCCTGTCGCTCCTGCTGCTCGCGACGCTCGGACTCGTCTCGACGGACAAAGACTCCACCCTTTTCGGCCTGCTACAATTGTCGACCGCAGATAATGGCGGCATCTTCGCCACCGGCGCGGAAAAGGCCTATCTGCTTTATGGCGTTTTGATCGGCCTTGCATTCGGCCCCGTTCAGGCCTCGTCACGATCTTATCTCGCCCGCAACATCACCGTGGCGGAGGCGGGCCGTTATTTCGGTATCTATGCGCTCTCCGGACGCGCCACCAGCTTCTTGGCGACGCTGTCGTTTTCCATAGCAACCACAATAAGCGGCTCAGCCCATATCGGCATGGCGACGCTCATCGTATTTCTGGGATCTGGGTTCCTGTTGTTGCTGCGCGTGCCGGAAAGAACGGCAGACTGAAAGTCTGAAGCAAAAGCCGATGCGGTTTGCTGAAACCGGGCATCGGCCCGACAGGATCAGAGCTGATCGAGCTTTTGCTGCAATGCGCGCAACTGCGCCTTCAGCTCATCGATTTCGGATGCATTCGGCTTGCGGGTTTCCTTGGGCGCCTGCGGCATTGCGAAAGGTGTGAAACCCTGCATCGCCTGCCGGAAGAGTTCCGTATTGCGACGGATCTGCTCTTCCATCATTTGCAGCGGTGCCTGAAAATTGCGGGCAAGCGAGCCATCACCGAAAGCCTTGGCCATATGCTCCTGCATCTGGCTCTGCTGATCGGAGAAGGTCTTCATCGAATGTTCGAGAAATGTCGGCACGACCATCTGCATCTGGTCGCCGTAATAGGAGATCAATTGCCGCAGAAACGCCGTCGGCAGCAACGTATTGCCGGTTTTGGCCTCCTGTTCGACGATGATCTGCGTCAGCACCGCATGCGTGATGTCTTCGGAGGACTTGGCATCCTGAACCTTGAAGTCCTCGCCGCGCTTGACCATCTGCGCCAGATCATCGAGCGTCACATAGGTGCTGGTGCCGGTGTTGTAGAGCCGCCGGTTAGCGTATTTTTTAATGATTGTTTCGCCGTCGTGTTTCGCCATGCCCGCCTCCTCGCGATGATGGTATTTTCTTGTTTTTTGGTCTTCTTGCTCTTCCCGGCGCAAAGTGTATGCGCAAAACGAGCCCTCTGACAAATGTTTTGTGCATCGCAACAGTTTGTTTTTTGCGCAGCAATTTTCCGCAAGATTTTAGTGTGATTTAGCAACATCTTTTAAAGCAACTTTCGCCATTTGACTTGTATTGAAAGCTTTGCCAGTCTCCGCCCGCAAGTGAGGAGAAAACTGATGACCCTGCCTTCAATCGTGATTGCCAGCGCCGCGCGCACAGCCGTCGGCTCTTTCAATGGCCACTTCGCCAATACGCCAGCCCACGAACTCGGGGCGACCGTCATCAGCGCTGTGCTGGAGCGTGCCGGTGTCGCGGCAAACGAAATCGATGAAGTCATTCTCGGTCAGGTCCTGACGGCGGGCGAGGGGCAGAACCCGGCGCGGCAGGCTGCCATGAAGGCCGGCATTCCACAGGAAGCGACCGCCTTCGGTCTCAATCAGCTTTGCGGCTCCGGCCTGCGTGCCGTGGCCCTCGGTATGCAGCAGATCGCGACCGGCGACGCAAATATCGTCATTGCCGGCGGACAGGAATCCATGTCCATGGCTCCCCACTGCGCCCATTTGCGCGGCGGCGTGAAGATGGGCGATTTCAAGATGATCGACACCATGCTGAAAGATGGCCTTACTGACGCCTTTTATGGCTATCACATGGGCATCACCGCTGAAAACATCGCCCGCCAATGGCAGCTTTCCCGCGACGAGCAGGACCAATTCGCCGTCGCATCGCAAAACAAGGCCGAAGCCGCGCAAAGCGCTGGCCGTTTTGCAGATGAGATCGTGGCTTTCACGGTGAAGGGCCGTA
The DNA here is from genome assembly GCF_053522725.1 of Agrobacterium sp. 16-172Ci. NCBI lineage: Bacteria > Pseudomonadati > Pseudomonadota > Alphaproteobacteria > Hyphomicrobiales > Rhizobiaceae > Agrobacterium > Agrobacterium sp. 16-172Ci. Next base: position 123,031 of record NZ_JBNWBW010000002.1, on the reverse strand, counting down.
AAGCCGATATCGTCATTGATACAGATGAGCATATCCGCGCCGGAGCTTCGCTGGAAACCATGGCCAAGCTGCGCCCCGCCTTCGACAAGGAAGGGACGGTCACGGCCGGCAACGCCTCCGGTCTGAACGATGGCGCCGCCGCCACGCTTTTGATGTCGGAACAGGAAGCAGGAAAGCGCGGCATCAGGCCGCTCGCCCGTATCGCCTCTTGGGCAACGGCAGGCGTCGATCCGCAAATCATGGGCACCGGTCCCATCCCTGCCTCCCGCAAGGCGCTGGCCAAGGCCGGCTGGTCGATCGGTGATATTGGCCTTGTGGAAGCCAACGAAGCCTTTGCGGCCCAGTCATGCGCCGTGGTGCGCGAACTTGGCCTTGATCCTGCTATCGTCAACGTCAATGGCGGGGCGATTGCCATCGGTCATCCGATCGGCGCCTCCGGCGCGCGCGTCCTCAACACCCTGATTTTCGAAATGCGCCGCCGTAACGTGTCGAAGGGTCTCGCAACGCTCTGCATCGGCGGCGGCATGGGTGTCGCCATGTGCATCGAAGCGCTCTGAAAACGCCGCACGACTTGCCAAAAAGCAATTCCGGTTCAGCGCGCAATAGGGTAGAAGCGGCCTCGAACAAGTTCTGCAAGATATGGAAGCATCCTTGCATATGCAGGCGCTTCAATGACAGGTCATGGAGGCCGATATGAGCCGGGTTGCGTTGATTTCCGGCGGGACGAGCGGCATAGGCGCCGCAATCGCCCGCGCCCTGCAGGCGGCCGGCTACCGGGTGGCCGTCAATTATGCCTTCACGACGGACAGGGCGGAAGCATTCCAGAAAGAAACCGGCATCCCCGCTTTTCAGTGGGACGTGCGCGACTATGACGCCTGCGTCAATGGCATAGCCAGGGTGGAAGAGACCTTCGGTCCCGTCGAGGTGCTCGTCAACAATGCCGGCATCACCCGCGATGCGATGTTCCATAAAATGTCGCCGCAGCAATGGCGCGAGGTTATCGATACCAACCTTACTGGCGTGTTCAACATGACCCACCCCGTATGGCCGGGCATGCGCGACCGCGGCTTCGGCCGCATCGTCAACATCTCCTCCATCAATGGCCAGAAAGGCCAGGCGGGACAGGCCAATTATTCCGCCTCGAAAGCGGGCGACATCGGGTTTACCAAGGCGCTCGCCCAGGAAGGCGCCAGCCGCAATATCACCGTTAATGCCATCTGCCCCGGCTATATCGGCACGGAGATGGTGAGAGCTATACCGGAGAAGGTTCTGGCAGAACGGATCGTGCCGCAAATTCCCGTTGGACGGTTGGGTGAGCCGGAAGAAATCGCACGCTGCGTTCTGTTTCTGGTTTCCGACGAGGCCGGTTTCATCACCGGTTCCACCATGACGGCCAATGGCGGACAATATTTCGCCTGAGGGCCGTCGATCCTGACTTCCCGCCGGCCTGAACCAGTAAACTTTCCGTGATCTCAGCTTCGATAATTTCGCCGCGCACAAAAACTTGAAGATGAAACACTGGAATGACACGCAGCCTAAACTAATGAAAATACGATAGTTTTTGTATAGTTTAGAATGAGTCTAGAAATCCTTGGCGACTCATTAAGAGGTTTTTCTTGACATTTGCTGTCCTGTTTTGGTTTAAGAACGAAAACAACGTGTTGCGTCATACAGGCAGTCCATCATGCTGGTTTGCAGCTGCAATTACATCACCGATCACGATATCCGGGACGTCATCAACGAACTCCTCGACGAGGACTGTTGGCAGCTCATCGTTCCTGCAAAAGTGTATCACGCCATGGAAAAACGTGGCCGCTGCTGCGGCTGTTTCCCCACCGTTGTCGACTTGATCATCAAAACCACTGAAGAATATCATGCCCGTCGCCACTCGACTGAGGCCGATGTTTTTGATTTTATGTCCCGCCTGAAGCAATTCCATGAAGAGAACAGGAGAGCGGACATTGAAAGGCGACAAAAAAGTCATCGAGCGGCTTAACGAGGCCCTTTTTCTCGAACTCGGTGCGGTAAACCAGTACTGGCTCCACTATCGTTTGCTGGAAGACTGGGGCTACACGAAGCTCGCCAAAAAGGAACGTGCTGAATCCATCGAGGAAATGCAGCACGCCGACAAGCTGGTCGCACGCATCATCTTCCTTGAAGGCCATCCCAACCTTCAGACCGTCGCGCCCCTGCGCATCGGCCAGAACGTCAAGGAAGTTCTGGAATCCGACCTTGCCGGCGAATATGACGCCCGCACCTCCTACAAGAAATCGCGTGATATCTGTTATGAGGCCGGAGACTACGTCTCCATGAAGCTTTTCGAAGAACTGCTGATCGACGAGGAAGGCCATATCGACTTTCTCGAAACCCAGCTCGAACTGCTCGGCAAGATCGGCGAGGAAAAATACGGCCAGCTCAACGCCGATTCCGCCAACGAAGCGGAATAAGCACTGGCGACAAAACAGAAAAGGCGGCCTTGGCCGCCTTTTTTATTTGCCGGAAAGGTGCTGGAACTCCGCCACGACCTGCTCGTATACGGCGCGCTTGAACGGCACGATGAGCTCCGGCAGGCTTTCCATCGGCTTCCAGTCCCACGCGTCGAATTCGGCCGTGTGCCCGGTCGGCGGCGGATCGATCTGGATCTCGCTTTCGTCGCCATCGAAACGGAACGCAAACCAGCGCTGCGCCTGCCCGCGATATTTGCCCCTGAGGCCGATACCGATCAGTTCGGGTGGCAGGTCATAGTGAATCCAGTCGCTCGCCTCCGCAAGCAGGCTCACCGTTTTCATGCCTGTTTCTTCGTAGAGTTCGCGAATGGCGGCCGTCAGAGGCCGTTCACCGTCATCGATGCCGCCCTGCGGCATCTGCCACAGATGCGGTGAGCCGTCATATTCGGAATTGCCTTCCTTGATGCGCCTGCCGGCCCAGACAAGGCCCTCGGCGTTCAGCACCATAATTCCCGCACAGGGACGGTAAGGCAAATCTTCTGCTTTGATTGTCATGGGAAACCCGCACTGTCTGAGCGCCAGAAATGGCCGCACGCAAGGTTTACTGCCCTGCCTGCCCGGAAACAAGCGCAGAAACACCGACAATCTCGATGCCGCGCCCGCCAGCCTCGCGCGACCACTTGGAGATCGCGGCAACGCTTTCATCGAAAGCCGAAGCAACGCCGATCGCCTGACCGTTACGCCGTGCAATTCGCTCCAGTTCGTCCAGCTTGCGCAGAATGGCAGCTTCGGTGACTTCACTGTCGAGCAGAATATCGGCAAAACCCTGTGGCGCGGAAATCGCCTTGGCAATGCCGCCGCTCAGCGACTGCGCCGAAGAACCATCATCCAGAAATAGCAGGCCACGCTTGCCGATGTCGCGCATTACCGGCTCCAGTGCCGCCTGCTCGGCAAGGAAACGCCCGCCGAGATAATTCATGATGCCGGTGTAATTGGTGATCTTCGCCATGGAGCGATGCAGCCGGTCGATGTTGACCTTGGCGGGATCACCCGCCAGCAGCGTGTCCGGGCCGGGATTGGTGCCGGGGTAACCGAAAGGCTCAAGCGGTATCTGCAGAAGGATTTCATGTCCCTGTCGGCGCGCTTCCTGCATCCAGCGCTGCAGGCTGTTGCCGCTGGCGGCAAAACCGAGCGTCACCTCCGGCGGCAGCTCCCGGATCGCTTTTTGCGACCCCGTCTGGCTGAGACCCAGCCCGCCGACCACGATCGCCACCCGGGTGCCGCGTGCACCAGACCAGGGCCGCGCATATTGCTCCATCGGCCGCAAACCATCCGCACCGACAACCGGCAATTTGCCAAACGCGGTTTCTTCCAGCAGTTCCTCATTGGGTCGCGTCGCCATGCGCGGATCCTGACCATAGGTCTGGCCGCTCATCAGCACGGGCCCGTCACTCTCGCGCGGGCGGGGAGAGTAAACCGATACGACATTGCCGTCAGGCATCGTCTCGCGATTGATATTGGCGCCCGAGCGGCCGCTTTGCGGCTGGAGACCGGCGGCGTCGCCGGGAGTCGTTACATCGGCCGGTGCGATTTCAGGCGTCTTTTCGGCAAGCTGAGGCTGTGCATCCGGCCCGTTCGCCGTCTTCTGCAAATTGCCGGGCGAAAGCGCCGTATAGACCGACAGGCCGCCGATTGAGAAAACCGCAAGCACCGACAGAGCCATAATGACGGAAAAGCGCCGGTTGATACCGGCGCTTTTTTTCTGACGACCCAGAAGCGGTTTTCGCAGATCCGAAGGCAATGAACGATCCGTCCAAACGGTTGGGCAATAGATGGAATGCGCCGGCTGACCGGCGCACTATCTTACTGCTTGTTGACCACAGCCTTTTCCGGGTTCGGCGGGAAAGACGGATCCGTCTTTGCGCCGCGCAACAGGTCCAGAGCATAGTTGAGCTGGATGTCGTCCTTGGCTTCCGGCGGAACATAAGCGGAGGAACCCGAACCTTCGTCGGTTTCGCTCTGACCCTTGATGTGGCCGGAAAGACCGGATTCACCTTCGGTGGTCACCTTGCCCTGCAGCTCGGGCGGCAATGGCTGTTCGACCTTGATGTCAGGCTCAATGCCCGTACCCTGGATCGATTTACCCGACGGCGTGTAGTAGAGCGCCGTGGTCAGACGCAGCGCGCCCGCCTCGCCGAGCGGAATGATCGTCTGGACCGAACCCTTACCGAAGGAACGCGTGCCGACCACGGTCGCACGGCGCAGATCCTGCAGGGCGCCGGCAACGATTTCCGAAGCCGAAGCCGAACCGCCGTTGACGAGCACGATTACCGGCTTGCCATCGGTCAGATCGCCTGCCGTCGCGTTGAAGCGGCGGGTCTCGTCAGGGTTACGGCCACGGGTCGAAACGACCTCGCCGCGCTCGAGGAAGGCGTCGGAGACATTGATCGCCTGATCGAGCAGACCGCCCGGGTTGAGGCGCAGGTCGAGCACATAACCCTTCAGCTTGTCGGCTGGCACATCCGCCTTGATCTTCTTGATCGCCTTTTCGAGATCGTCATAGGTCTTCTCGGTAAAGGAGATGACGCGCAGATAACCGACATTGTCACCTTCGACACGGGACTTGACGGCCCGCACGGCAATGACATCGCGCATGACGGTGAATTCGAGCGGCTTGTCGGCGCCCTGACGGATGATCGTCAGCTTGATCGGCGTCTTGACCGCGCCGCGCATCTTTTCAACCGCCTGTTCAAGCTTCAGGCCACGAACCGGCGTACCGTCGATTTCCGAAATGAAGTCGCCGGCGAGAATGCCTGCGCGGGAAGCCGGTGTATCGTCGATCGGCGTAATGACCTTGACGAGCTCGTTCTCCATGGTCACTTCGATGCCGAGACCGCCGAATTCACCCTTGGTCTGGGTGCGCATGTCGTTGGCATCCTTGGCATTCATGAAACTCGAATGCGGATCGAGCGAGCTCAGCATGCCGTTGATGGCGTTTTCCACCAGCTTCTCGTCATCCGGCGGCGTCACATATTGTGCGCGCACGCGCTCGAACACATCGCCAAAGATCGACAGTTCCTTATAGGTCGAAGGCCCGGCCGCCTGTGCCGGCATGCTCGCCGAATAAATCACGCTCATCGCCGTGGCGCCCATAAGCCCACCGATAAGGAGAAGCGAAACCTTACGAATCATTGTGCGCCCTTCCGGTATTTTTTGCGGTCCACCACGGTTGAGAATCAACCGGTACACCATCTTTCCTGAACTCAATGTAGAGCGTTGGCCTGTCGGTTTCCAGCGCCAATGCTGCTGCACTCGCTACTCTTTTTGCACCCATGGAGGCGATGGGCTCTCCGGAGAACACGAACATTCCCTGCCGCGTCCTCACATTGTCCATGCCCGTCATCACCACATGATATCCATCACCCGTATTGAGGATGATCATCCGGCCATAACTGCGAAAATCTCCGGCAAACACCACGAAGCCGTCTGCAGGCGCCGTCACGATGGCTTCCGGTCCGCTCGCGACGACAATTCCCTTGGAAAAGTGGCCCGTTCCGTCCGCATCGCCGAAGCGCCGCAGCACCTCGCCGGTAACCGGCAGCTCCAGCTTTCCCTTCAAACTCGCGAAGGGATATGCGGGCGCAATACGGTTTTTATCGGGCATTCCAGCCTCGGCCGCGGCCCGCTCCTTTTCGCGTTCCGCTTCCGAAAGACGGGCCAGACGCTGCTCTTCCGCCCGCGCCTTTTCCATAGCCTCCCGCACCGAGGTAATCTCGCCTTCGAGCGAACTGACGAGCCCTTCGAGGCTCGTCGCCTTGCTCGCAAGCTCTTCGGATCGCTTGCGTTCCGCCTCCAGCTCCGCCGCCGTCTGGGTATTCTTGCGATCGTTTTCGGCAATCAGCAGGTCGAGGCGTTTTTCCTCTTCCAGACTTGCCGTCATCATACCCGTAAGATCGTCCTTTTCGCGAGCGATTGCCTGCCTCAGATCGGTCAATTCTTTGAGAGCGGCGACCAGCTTGTCGGTTTCACCGCGAATGCCGGGCACGACGGCGCCGAGAAGAATGGCGCTTCGCACGGACGCCAGCGCATCCTCCGGCGAGACGAGAAGGGCGGGGGGCGGGTTTCGGCCCATGCGCTGCAACGCCGCCAGAACCTCCGCCAGCACACCGCGTCTTTCCCGCAACGACGCCTTGACGCCATCCTCGCGCACCGAAAGCTTGGCCAGGCGATCCTCACCGTCGCTGATCTTGGTTTCCAGCGCCTTGCGCCGGGCAGCCGATGCGATCAGCTCCTCCCGGATGCGGGCGCTGTCCTGATTGAGGGAGGCGATGCTTTCCTCAAGCTTCCTTGTCTTGTCTTCCGAAAGACCGATGCTGTCGACCAGCTCCTCCAGATCCTGCCGGTTCTGGTCGCGACGCTTCTCCAGCGTCTGCAGCGCATCCGGCGACGAATCATCGCCTGCGGCGGGAACGGCGCCCGCATCGTCGCGCGAATAGGTCGGACCGATGCCCATGACGAAAGCAGCAATAACTGCGCCCGCAAGGGCAGCGTGCCGTTTTCGTTGAGGCCTGTTGTCCATGTGAACTTTCTTTGATGCCGAAGCAGAAGCGCCGATATTAGGGATTTTGCCGCGATCTTCCAAGAGGCCATGGAAAGGCCGCGGCCAGAGCCGTACGCTGTCAGCGGTGTCGCGGAGCTTCATGTTGAAATTGAGACAATTCTCCGAATCGAAACCCGATCAAACGCGATGATAGGGATGACCGGAGAGGATCGTCACGGCACGGTAAAGCTGCTCTGCGATCAGGATACGAACGATCTGATGCGGCCATGTCAGCTTGCCGAGATTGAGAACGGCCGCCGCCTTGTCGTAGAGCGCGGGATCGAGCCCATCGGCTCCGCCTATGGCGATCACGAGGTCTCGCTTGCCGCTATCGCGTAAATCGCCAAAGAATGAAGCAAAGGCAGGACTGTCCAGCGCCTTTCCGCGCTCGTCCAGCAGCACGAGGGCAGCACCATCGGCCAAATGTTTTTCCAGCATCGCGGCTTCTTCGCGCTTGCGGGTCTCCGCATTGGAAGCGCGGCTTTCGGGAACCTCGATCACCCGTGAAAACTCCAGCCCGATCGCCGGGCCGGTCTTTGCCAGGCGCTCGATATAACGGGCCGCAAGATCCTTTTCGGGGCCGGATTTCAGCCGTCCCACCGCAAAAATTGAAATCCGCATCGCAAACCTGCATTCGTCGTGACCCAACAGGGTCACGCTCTTAACAGCATAGCCTGCGGATTCCTATGCGGCCGGTCTGATTTCCGGCCAGAGGCACCGTTTCCGAAGTCAGATATGATCTCCGGCAAAAGCGATGCACTCGCTCAAAGGCTCACCGCATCAATGCAGCGTCTCTTCCGGCATGTCCGGCGTCGCCCACATTTTTTCAATGTTGTAAAAGGCGCGGATTTCCGGTCGGAACACGTGAACGATGATGTCGCCGGTATCGATCAGCACCCAGTCTCCGGTCTCGAGACCTTCGACGCGGGCGTTTCCGAACCCTTCATCCTTCATGTCCTTGAGAAGATGCTCGCAAATCGCCGAAACATGCCTGTTCGACCGCCCGGAGACCACGACCATGTAGTCCGCAAGCGCCGATTTTCCGGCAATGTTGAGAGAGACGATATCTTCAGCCTTGGAGTCCTCGAGGCTCGCGAGGACGGTTTCGAGGGCATGGCCGGCGGCATCGGCGCCACTGTCCTGGCCCTTCGGGATAGCAACAAATGCTCTTCCCTTGGCGTGTACTGTTGTCAGAGGTTTTCCTTTCCAAGAAAGACAAAACAGGTACTGGCGACGCGATTCTCTGCGTCACACAATAAAGGTGGCATCAAAGCATTAACTTTTCAAGATATGGACCCATCGACACCCGGCACATACATCATTTGTGATCGAAGGCGTCATTTACGACCGTTGCGCAGCGCCGTGGAGCTGAGCGTCGAGCGCGGACCGTGAATGAAGACCCAGGCAGGGGCCGCTTTTTTCCACAAAACGCCGGCATCGTCCTCATCCACCCGTGCATGGCTGAAGGCCTGCGCCATGGTGGAGGAGAGATAAGAGAGCGTGGAGCCTGGCCGATCGATCACGGCAATCGGAAATGTCTCGGCGATCCGCCGCCATTTCTGCCAGCGATGGAAGCTTTTCAGATTGTCAGCTCCCATGATCCAGATGAAACGGACATGCGGATTTTTCGCCTTCACCTTGGCGAGCGTATTGGCCGTATAGCTCATCCCCAGTGATTTTTCGAAGGCCGTCACCTTGATACGCGGGTCGTGGACCAACTTTTCGCAGGCGGCGATGCGATCTTCCAGAGACGACAGGTCTGAGCGGCTTTTCAGCGGGTTGCCCGGTGTAACGATCCACCACAGCTGATCGAGACCGAGCCTGCGCAGCGCAATCTCTGCAACAAGCGCGTGACCGGCATGTGGCGGATTGAAAGAACCACCGAACAGGCCGACAACCATGCCGCGCTCCACATGCGGCATGGTGAGATAACGTCTGTCGAGGCGCTTGTCAGCCGGCAAATATCAGGTCCGTGTCTGGCCGGTGCCATGCACCCGGTATTTGAACGAGGTGAGCTGCTCGACGCCGACCGGGCCGCGCGCATGCATCTTGCCCGTGGCAATGCCGATTTCAGCACCCATGCCGAATTCGCCGCCGTCCGCGAACTGCGTCGAGGCATTGTGCAGGAGAATGGCCGAATCGAGTTCGTTGAAGAAGCGCGCGACTACATCGGGATCCTCGGCGATAACCGCCTCGGTGTGGTTGGACGAATAGGTGCCGATATGCTCGATCGCGCCTGAAATACCCTCCACCACGGCGACCGAAATGATCGCATCGAGATATTCGGTGCGCCAGTCCTCTTCCGTTGCCGGCGTGAGACCCGCCACCACATCGCGAACGGCCTGCGAACCGCGCACTTCGCAACCGGCTTCGATCAAGGCCTTAACAAGCGGCGCAAGATGGGTGGAAACGGCAGCGGCATCCACCAGCAGCGTTTCAGCCGCCCCACAAATACCGGTGCGACGCATCTTGGCGTTGACGACGATACGTTTCGCCATGTCGAGATCGGCCGATTTGTCGATATAGACATGACAAATGCCTTCTAGATGCGCGAAGACCGGCACACGGGCTTCCGACTGCACCCGCGCCACGAGGCTTTTACCACCGCGCGGCACGATGACATCAACCGTGCCGTTCAGGCCGCTGAGAAGCGCGCCGACAGCCGCGCGGTCGGTCACCGGCACCAGCTGAATGGCATGCTCGGGAAGACCGGCGATCTTCAGGCCTTCCACGAGGCAGGCATGGATAGCACGCGATGAATGTTGCGAATCAGACCCACCGCGCAGGATAACGGCATTGCCCGCCTTGAGGCACAAAGCGCCGGCATCCGCCGTCACGTTTGGGCGGCTTTCGTAGATCACACCGATGACGCCGAGCGGCGTGCGCACGCGCTCGATTCTCAGCCCATTCGGACGATCCCAGGCGGCGATGACTTCGCCGACCGGATCGGGCAGCGCCGCAACCGAACGGATGCCTTCGGCAATACCGGCGATCCTTGCATCGTTGAGGGTCAACCTGTCCACGAAGGAAGCGGCAAGGCCTGCACTTTCCGCCGCGGCCAGATCTTTCCTGTTGGCGGCGAGGATCGCATCCCTGGATGCCTCGATGGCGGAGGCCATGGCAAGCAGCGCGCGGTTCTTCTGGTCTGTGCCGGCGATGGATAACGGTCGCGAAGCAGCTTTCGCCTGAGCGCCGATGGTGATCATCAGCGCGTCAATATCATGGCTCTGCTTCACGGCCTGTTCAGGCATGGACCTCATCCTTCTTTGCATTTTTAACTTTGACGGCAGCGCCCGTCATCACCAGATCGTCACGATGAATCATGGCCGCCCGCCCGACATAACCGAGGATCGCCTCGATCTCGTTGGACTTGTGACCGATGATAAGACGCGCCTCTTCAGCATCGTAACCCGCAAGACCACGAGCGACTTCACGGCCTTCCGCACCGATAATGGCGATTGCGTCACCACGGCCGAAATTGCCCTTCACCGTCCGCACGCCTGCTGGAAGCAGACTTTTGCCGGCATAGAGAGCCTTTTCCGCGCCGGCATCCACGTGGATTTCGCCGGCCGGCTGCAATTGCCCGGCAATCCAGGTCTTGCGCGCCGTCACCGGCGTGCCCGAAGGCGCAAACCATGAGGAGCGCGCGCCGTTTTCAATAGCCTTCAAAGGATTAAGCGTCTTGCCGGAAGCGATGATCATGCCGCAGCCGGCAGCCGTCGCGATCTTGCCCGCGTCGATCTTGGTGCGCATGCCGCCGCGTGAAAGCTCGGATGCCGCACCGCCTGCCATGGCCTCGATTTCGGGGGTAATATCGGCAATCGTCTCAAGGAATTTCGCGTCGGGATCAAGATGCGGCGGAGCCGTGTAAAGCCCGTCAATGTCCGAAAGCAGCACCAGAAGATCGGCGCCCGTCATGGTCGCCACACGCGCCGCCAGACGGTCATTGTCGCCATAGCGGATTTCGGTGGTCGCCACGGTATCGTTTTCATTGATGATCGGGATAGCGCCGATCTTCAGCAACTGGTTGATGGTGGCGCGCGCATTGAGATAACGGCGACGCTCTTCGGTATCGGAGAGCGTCAGAAGAATCTGGCCGGCGACGATCTCATGCCGCGACAGGCTTTCCGACCATGCCCGCGCCAGCGCGATCTGGCCGACAGCCGCCGCCGCCTGGCTTTCTTCCAGCTTCAATGCACCGGAAGGCAGGCCAAGCACGGTGCGGCCAAGCGCGATGGCGCCCGAAGACACAACCTGCACATCCGCGCCATTTTTCTTCAGCGCGGCGATATCCTCGCAGATGGCGTCGAGCCAGTCTTTCTTGAGACCGGTCTTCCGGTCCACCAGAAGCGCCGACCCGATCTTGATGACGATCCGGTGATGGCTCGCCAGCGGCTTGCGCGTCAGGCTCATAGGCGGTCGTCCTCTTCCTCGGCCTCGCTGTCCTCATGCGGCATCGACCGGTCGGGCAGGGCGGTTTCGCCGCCATTGCTCGCCGAGACGATGACATCGCGAAGGGCGCGCAGCGCTTCCGTCATGCCGATATGGGCGGCAGCGGAGAGAAGTAGCGGGGGACGGCCGCAGGCCTTCTCCAGTTCCTTGGCTTTCTTTTTCAGCTCTTTTTCATCAAGCACGTCGATCTGCGACAGCGCCACGATTTCCGGCTTGTCGGTCAGCCCGCCGCCATAGGCGTCCAGCTCGGCCTTAACGGTCTTATAGGCCTTGCCGACCTTTTCTTCCTGCGCGGAAACGAGATGCAGAAGCACACGGGTACGCTCCACATGGCCGAGGAAACGGTCACCGATGCCCACACCCTCATGCGCGCCTTCGATGAGGCCGGGAATATCGGCCAGCACGAATTCACGGCCATCGATTGTCGCGACGCCTAGGTTCGGATGCAGCGTGGTGAAAGGATAGTTGGCAATCTTCGGTCGCGCGCGGGTAACTGTCGCAAGGAAAGTGGACTTACCCGCATTCGGAAGGCCAACGAGACCCGCATCAGCGATCAGCTTCAGCCGCAGCCAGACAGTTTTTTCCTCGCCTGCAAGGCCGGGATTGGCGTGCGTCGGCGCCTGATTGGTCGACGACTTGAAATAGGCATTGCCGAAGCCGCCGTTGCCGCCGGCGGCAAGGCGAAAACGCTGGCCTTCCTTGGTAAGGTCAACGATCAGCGTGTCATTGTCTTCCTCGAAGATCTGTGTACCGACGGGCACCTTCAGCACCACATCCGAGCCCTTGGCGCCGGTGCGGGTCTTGCCCATGCCGTGCTGTCCGATCGAGGCCTTGAAATGCTGCTGGAAACGGAAATCGATCAGCGTGTTGAGGCCGTTGACCACCTCAACCCAGACATCGCCGCCGCGTCCGCCATCGCCACCGTCAGGACCGCCGAATTCGATGAATTTTTCGCGCCGGAAGGAAACGGCGCCCGCGCCACCGTCACCGGACTTGATATAGACTTTTGCTTCATCGAGAAATTTCATCGGACTGCCGTTCTGTCGGTTTGCGGACGCAACAATCTTGCCATTGCGTCGAACAAAAATATCGTCGTTTCGAATACAAGCGCTTCTCCGCAAGGTCAAAGACTATCGTGCGGGAAGCCCATGCGTGAGACAAGGCCGGTTTGGGACAAACCGGCCTTGTTTGGGTTGCTAGCGATGCGGCGGAATGAAATCCTCAGCCGTGATCATCGTATCGATATGCGCCACCATGGCGGCGCGCGCCGTGGCATAGATTTGGTGGCAACCGGTCACCCGGAAGCCGAGTTTTTCCTGCACGCGCAGCGAAGCGGGATTATCCGCAAATACGCCGGAGTGAAGGGTCATTCCGGGCATACGGCGGAAGAACCGCTCGACCACGGCGGCCACCGCCTCGGTCATGTAACCCTTGCCCCAGTAGAAGCGGTTGAGCCAATAGCCGAGATGCCACTCGCCGTGCCGCAATTCCACCGAGACGACGCCAATCAGGGTGTCGTCACCGCTGGTAATGGCGAAATCCCAGTCGGGCAGGGTGCCGGAGGTGCGCAAGACCAGCCATTCCAGCGCATCCTGCTTGTGGTAGGGCGCGGGAACGCGGGCCAGCATTCTGGTCACGGCGAAATCGCCAAGCGATTCCGCAATGCTGCCGGCATCGGAAAGCCGCTGCGGCCGCAGCACCAGACGCTTTGTCTCGATGACAGGGCAGGGGCCGGGCGGCGCCACGGCAGTGGCGGCGCGGCGACGGGTAAGCTCTATCGTGCTCATCCCATATCCCCCCAACTCTTCAGCGAAACCCAGGTCTTGCGGTCCAGCCTGTACCATTCAACCGGCACCATGCCGCCAAGCGCCAGCGAACCGACCATACCGGAGCCCTGGAACTGGAAACCGCATTTCTGGATGACGCGGCGCGACGCGATGTTGGTGACCCGGCAACGGGCATCGATCTGGTCGATTTCACGCGTGCGGAAGGCCATGTCGATCAGCGCATGCGCGGCTTCCGTCATGTAACCCCGGTTCCAGTAGGGTTCCCCCAGCCAGTAACCGATCTCCAGCGTCTTTTCGTCTTCCTGGGGTTCGAGCGCGCAGCAGCCCAGAAACTCGCCATTGTCCATGCGGGTAATCGCATAGACGCACTTGCCAATCTCGCCAGCTTTGGAGCGTCGCACAAAATCCGCGGCGTCTTTGGCCGTGTAAGGGTGCGGCATACGCGACACCATGGTCGCGATATTGGCATTGTTGGCAAGATGGGCAAGGGCGTCGATGTCTTCTTCGTGAGGCTTGCGCAAAACCAGCCTCTGCGACAGTAAAACGGGGCAATCGCTCCTCGACCGATCGGGCCTCGGCCGTTCCTCGGGTGACCGTGATTGGTCAACCCTCAACAATTCAGCTTGCATGGTTCAGTCCCTCCTTGGGGTTAAAGAAAAAGGGGAGTTGGGTGGTGCCCCATCTCCCCTGTTTTCTTGACTGAACCTGATACGTCTCAGCCGGGTCGATGGGACACCGGCTGCATATGACGCTTACCGGCTTATTCTGCGGCTTCCGCTTTCGGGGCCACGGATACGAATACGCGGCCGTTGGCCTTCGTACGGAAGTTCACGTTACCTGCGGTCAGTGCGAAAATCGTGTGGTCCTTGCCGATGCCAACATTGGCGCCCGGATGCCACTGCGTGCCGCGCTGACGCAGAATAATGTTGCCTGGAATGACAGCTTCGCCGCCGAACTTCTTTACGCCAAGGCGCTTGGATTCGGAATCGCGACCGTTACGCGAGGAACCGCCAGCTTTTTTGTGTGCCATTGGAGTTCTCCTTTAAACCTTGTTTCCCGTGTCGCGCCGATCAGGCAGCAACGATGTCCGTGATGCGGACGACAGTGTGATGCTGACGATGGCCGCGCGAACGCTTGGAGTTCTGACGACGACGCTTCTTGAAGGCGATGACCTTCTTGCCGCGATTGTGCTCGACAACTTCAGCCTTGACGATGGCGCCCTTGACGAAGGGAGCACCGAACTTGGCGTCGGCGCCTTCGCCAACAACGAGAACTTCGGTGAATTCTACAGTTGCGCCTGCCTCTGCTTCCAGCTTTTCGATGGTCAGCACGGCGTCGGCCGCTACGCGGTACTGCTTACCGCCGGTCTTGATGACTGCGAACATTTTTTATCCTTTCATGTTCGTTCCGGCTCTGCCCGCAAATGCAAGCTGGCCGTCTTTTTATCAGTCGGAGTAGCGGAAATCCGTCAGGACTGAACGCCCTTTTGAATGTCTGCCGGTGAAGCCGCCTTTTGAAGGGCGGAATAAACAGAAGGCGCACTACGCCATCAATTTGGGTGCCGATTACGCGAGACGCCCGTTTATGTCAAGATGACGACGGCTTGAAAAGTAACTGTAACGCCAAGAATTTCATGCTTTTTCGGCGGGTGAAGCAGTCGGGTCTCGAAATTTGTCCAGCAAGTGTTTATATGGGCCTTCCAACAAGGAGCAGAAATGGCCCGCATAGACCAGACCGACGATTGGCGGGACCGCCATGCGCCGACACTTTCCGCCTTCGAGTCGCTTGCGATCGAGGCATATGGCCACCTGCCGGAAGAATTTCGCGCGCTGACGAAAGATCTCATCATCGAGATCGCCGATTTTCCGACCGATGACGTGTTCGAAGACATGGCGCTCGAAACACCCTTCGATCTTCTCGGACTGTTCGAAGGACGCGGCATCTCCGAACGGTTCACCATGGAAACGGGTGAGATGGTGAACCGCATCACGCTTTATCGCCGTCCCATTCTCGACTACTGGGCCGAGAACGAGGAAACCCTGGGCGATATCATCACCCATGTCCTCATCCACGAGATCGGCCATCATTTCGGCCTGTCGGATGACGACATGGAGCGGATCGAAGAAAGCGCCGACGAGGCCGCCGCCGATCGCTGATCGGGGCGGCTACCGCCGCTCACTGCTCGCCGAGCTTCATATCCGGATGGTATTCCTTGCCCTCGACCACCTTGGTCACGGCCTGGCCGCAATGCATGACGCCGCTTGCGGCGTTGAAGGCATAGCTTGGCGAACCCGCGAGCTCCCAACCCTTGTTCAGTGCTTCCGTGACCCGGTGACAGAATTTCGCGTCGTCCGGACCGGTTATGAAACGATAGACCTTCACGTCTTATTTGCCTCTCTTTGTGCGATGATATCGGCCATGGCGACCAGCCTTTCGGCCTGCCCCACATGCAGCCGCTCGATCATGCGGCCGTTCATGTTGATGACGTTCAATTCCACAGATTCGGGTTTTGCGAAAGCGGCAATGATCTCGCGGGCTTCCGCAACCGCTGCCCGGTCCGGGGCGAAGCACCGGTTGGCCGGCTCGATCTGTGCCGGGTGGATCAGCATCTTGCCATCGAACCCCATGGCGCGACCCTGCTCACATTCGGCTTCGAAAGCGGCGATATCGCGGAAATCGTTCGAGACGCTGTCGATGACATCCAGACCATAGGCACGGGCGGCAAGCACCACCTGCATCATCCAGGGCACGAGATAAGTGCGTCCGGGAAGGGCCGACACCCTCGTTGCCTTACGCAGGTCGTTGAGCCCGATGACAAAAGCCGAAAGCCGCGCATCCGGCGTATGGGCCGCGTCAGCAATCGAGGCGGCATTCAGGACACCAAGCGGCGTTTCGATCATCGCCCAGATTTTCAGGTGCTCAGGCGCATCCGCCTCGGCCAGAAGATCGGCCACATCGTGAATATCGGCCGGCTGCTCCACCTTCGGCAAAAGAATTGCATCCGGCCGGCAGGAAAGCACAAGCTGCAAATCCGCCTTACCGTCGGGCGTGGAAAGCGGGTTGATGCGGATAATGATCTCGCCCGCTGCAAAGGGCGCTTGCGAAAACAGCTTTTGCAGATTGTCCCGCGCCTCGTCCTTCATCCCGGGCGCGACCGAATCCTCCAGATCGAGGATCACTCCGTCACAATCGAGATAGCGGATTTTTTCCAGTGCCCGGACATTGATGGCCGGCACGGAGAGCAACGAACGACGTGGTCTCACAAGAATATTTTCGGAAAAGTTGACCATGCCGCACTTGTGTCAAGCTTTTGTGACATCTGCAAGCTGACAATCCACTGAATCCTCTTGCAAGCCGGAAGAAGAAGGCCCACATTCGTCTGGATAGAAAGGTTTGGATCATGCAAGGCATACGTTCGTTTTTCATCGCCGCATCCGGCATTGCAATTCTCGCGATAGTCGCCCTTTTCACCGCGTCGCTCACGGTCGCTTTTATCGGCGTGCTCGCGGTTCTCAGTGCTGCCCGCCTGCTTTCCGCGCGTCTGAAGCCGGCCCCCATTCCGGTCAAGCCCCGTAACCAGCGCGATATGCGCGTCTGGAACGACGGCAAGGGCACGATTATCGATCTCTGAGATCGTCTCGAATCGGCAAAATGCCAGAGCGCCGCGCGCGGCGTACCGAAGAACGCGGGTTTGCGCTTCTAAAGTGATGAGTTTTGCAGTATTTCCCGGCAGAACACGTCCGGTGAGCTTTAACCAGCCCCGGATTTTGTTGAAGGGAAACACGGGAAGCGACAGATGGAAAAATTCACCAAGCTGACGGGCGTTGCCGCGCCCATGCCGGTGGTCAATATCGACACCGATATGATCATTCCGAAAGACTATCTGAAGACCATCAAGCGCACCGGCCTCGGCAAGGGCCTCTTCGCCGAGTCGCGTTATCTTGAGGATGGTTCACCCAATCCGGATTTCGTACTGAACAAGCCCGCCTACCAGAACGCCCAGATTCTTGTCGCCGGTGACAATTTTGGTTGCGGCTCTTCGCGCGAACATGCGCCATGGGCGCTTCTCGATTTTGGCATCCGCTGCGTGATCTCCACCAGCTTCGCCGACATCTTCTACAATAACTGTTTCAAGAACGGCATCCTGCCGATCGTCGTCAGTCCCGAGAACCTCGAAAAGTTGCTGGACGATGCGTCGCGCGGATCGAACGCCGTTCTCTCCGTCGATCTGGAAAGTCAGGAAATCAGCGGCCCCGATGGCGGTACGATCACCTTCGAGATCGATGAATTCAAGCGCCATTGCATGCTGAACGGTCTGGACGATATCGGCCTGACGCTCGAACATTCGGGCGCCATCGACACGTTCGAAAAGGCAAACGCCTCGGTCCGCCCCTGGGCCTGACCACATTTCGCTCTTCAAAAAAGCCGATCCCGTACCAAACAGTACCGGATCGGCTTTTGCTTTGCTTGAAAAGCCCTTGAGGCGGAGATAAGAAGCCTCCGATCCCGTCCGGCCACGATACGACTTCTCATGTGCAGGAGGGAAACGAGTTTGACGCCGCGTTCGCCGCAATCGAAAACCCTTCAGGATGTTTTCCGGCGCACCGCCCAAGGAGGGTTCTCATGACAGTCCGTTCGCTTTTCCTGCTGCCCGGTGACGGTATCGGCCCCGAAGCCATGGCCGAAGTTCGCAAGCTGATCGATTATATGAACAGCGCGCACAATGCCGGCTTCACCGTTGCGGAAGGTCTGGTCGGCGGCTCTGCTTATGACGCCCATGGCGTGGCGATTTCCGATGCGGATATGGAAAAGGCGCTTGCCGCCGATGCGATCCTGTTCGGCGCCGTCGGCGGCCCGAAATGGGATGGCGTCCCCTACGAGCACCGCCCGGAAGCCGGTCTGCTTCGCCTGCGCAAGGATCTCGAACTTTTCGCCAATCTGCGCCCGGCCATCTGCTACCCGGCGCTTGCCGCGGCCTCTTCGCTGAAGCCGGAACTGGTCGAAGGCCTCGATATCCTCATCGTCCGCGAGCTGACGGGCGGTGTTTATTTCGGTGAGCCGAAGCAGATCATCGATCTCGGCAACGGCCAGAAGCGCGGCATCGACACGCAGATTTACGACACTTTCGAGATCGAGCGTATCGCCAGCGTCGCTTTCGAACTGGCCCGCACCCGCGACAACCGCGTCTGCTCGATGGAAAAGCGCAACGTCATGAAATCCGGCGTTCTTTGGAACCAGGTGGTCACCGAAACCCACGCCGCCAAGTTCAAGGATGTTCAGCTGGAACATATGCTGGCCGATGCCGGCGGTATGCAGCTGGTGCGCAAGCCCAAGCAGTTCGATGTGATCGTAACCGACAACCTCTTCGGCGACATGCTCTCCGACGTCGCCGCCATGCTCACCGGCTCGCTCGGCATGCTGCCGTCCGCTTCGCTCGGCGCGCCTGACGCCAAGACGGGCAAGCGCAAGGCCATGTATGAGCCGGTCCACGGTTCGGCCCCGGATATTGCCGGCAAGGGCATCGCCAACCCCATCGCCATGATCGCGTCCTTCGCCATGTGCCTGCGTTACTCGTTCAACATGGTGGATGAGGCAACGAAGCTCGAAGCAGCGATCGCAAACGTGCTCGACAAGGGCATCCGCACCGCCGACATCATGGCCGAGGGCAGCCGTCAGGTCGGCACCTCTGAAATGGGCGACGCGGTTCTCGCCGAATTCAAGGCGCTTTCGGCGTAAGGCTCGACGAAACCGGTTGGGCAGGCGGCACCTTTGCCTGCCCATCTTCCTTCGGCAGAAGATGCTCATATCTTTTGTCAGTCAGCGTTTTCAGAAAGGCGACGATGGCGTCCACACGCTTGTCGTCCAGCGCCGGCGCGGATGTCAGTTCCGCCATGGCGATATTTTCAGGCACTTCCGGCGCATCCCACGTCTTACCCGTTTCCGGATTGATCTGGCGGCTCGGCTTCTTGCTTTTATATTTCACATAAAACAGCACTACCGTACGCAAATCCTTAAACACACCATTGTGCATGTAAGGACCGGTGACGGCGACATTGCGCAACGTCGGCACCTTGAACTTGCCACGCTGGGCGGTATCGCCGGCAACTTCAGGATTTTGCGCCAGACCCAGATCGACCGCGCCCGGCTTGGAGCCGTTCACGGCCCGAACCGATATATTGGCGGGAACGCCGATGTTGAAATATTTGTGGTTGGTGAAGAGGCCGTCCTCCAGGCCCTTGGCGCCGCGGATTTCATGGCAGGTATTGCAATTGGTGAATTGCGTCGAGGAGATCAGGACCCGACCCAGCTCTTCCTGATCGGTCAGCTTCTCCTCACCGCGCAGGAAGCGGTCATATTTGGAATCGAAGGTGGAGAACTCATCCGAACGCTCAAAGCTCGCCAGCGCCTTCGTCATCGCGGCATAGGCGGTGTCGTCGCTCGCAAAAACATCCTTGCCGAACTGCGTGCCGAAAGCCGCGACATAATCCGGGTTTTCCCTGAGCCGTTTGACGACCGAGGCCTTGTCCGGCATGCCCATTTCGAGGGGATTGAGCGGCGGACCGCCCGCCTGATCTTCAAGCAGGGAGGCGCGGCCATCCCAGAACTGCCCGCCGACATATTCTCCCGCCGCATTCCTGCCGAATGGCGGCGTGAAGCGAGCATAAGCTGCAGTCGGCGCGTTGCGGTCGCCCAGTGAAATGCCGTCATCGCCAAGCGATACATCCCGTCCCACCTTGTCGCTCTCCCGCGCATCGGAAAAACCGGCGGCCTGCATATGGCAGGTGGAACAGGCCATGGTGCGGTTCATCGAAAGACTGGGATCGTCGAATAGCGCGGCACCCAGTTTTTCCAGCGTCGCATAGTCTTCACCGCCGTGGGCAGCCATACCATCGACACCGGTGCCCAAGGGGGCCAGCAGAATGGATGCGGCAAGAGCAGCGGAGACAAAAAATCCGGGTTTCATCATCGGTAGGCACCCTCGATATAAATGCGCGAGAGCAGGTTCGGACCGGGACATATGAAGCGGCTTTCGGTCCTGCCGCGCTTCACCGAACATGGATCACGGGAGATAACTCCGTGCTTCCATGCCCTATAAAGAAATCTATAGCACTTTCCCGTGATCCAGGCCTACAAACTTTCGCAGCTTGGTCCACTTTGCCGCAGGTCCACGGACCAAACCCGGAAACGATCAACTGCCTCTGGCGATGGCATGGAAAAAGGTGCCCGAGACAAACCCTCTTCTGCCACCTGATGGCCCGAGCGGACGACCCTGCCCGTCCGCAATCTGGGCGAAGGGCTCATCGCGACCGGGATCGGTAACCCGAGCATAATGGAATTCATGGCCGCGCAGAACATCTCCCACCGCGCCGAGCGGTCCGCTTGCCGCGATTGTTGCCTGCCGGTAGCCGAGATTCATCTTGCGCGTCGCAAAGCTGGTGGCATGCGACAGAAGCCCGGTCATGGCATGGGTCACGCCATCCGCATCTTCCAGCGCCTCGCCCAGCACCATGTAGCCGCCGCACTCGCCATGAACAGGCTTTGCCGCGGCAAAGCGGGCAATACCCGCCTTGAAACCAGCCGCATCCGCAAGCTTTCCGGCAAAAAGCTCGGGATACCCACCCGGCAGCCAGCAGATATCGCAGCTCCCGTCGGGCGCCTCATCCGCGAGCGGCGAGAACGGCACGATCTCGGCCCCGGCCGCCTGCCAATGCTTTCTGAGATGCGGATAAAGGAAAGTGAACGCCGCATCCTCTGCCAGCGCGATGCGCTGGCCGGGCGGTGCAATCGCCGCGTCCACCGAGCCAGAAGGCACATTCACCGGCGCGGCGAGTGAAAGCAGGGCATCGAGATCGATGGATTTTTCCATCGCATCCGCGAGCCGTTCGATATGCGCATCGATTTCCGGATGTTCGCTGGCCTGCACCAGCCCCAGATGCCGTTCAGGCAGGATGAGCGAAGGATCACGCAGCACACAGCCGGCAACAGGAAGGCCGATTTTTTCGATGGCTTCCGTGCACAGCGTCCGGTGTCTTTCGCTGCCCGCCCGGTTCAGCACCACCGCCGCCATGGTAACGGCCGGATCGTAGTGGGCAAAACCATGGGCGACGGCAGCGGCCGTCTGCGATTGGCCGGACACATCCAGCACCAGCAACACGGGAATGCCGAACAGCCGCGCCAAATCCGCCGCCGAACCTGTGCGATTTTCCGCAACCGGAATGCCGTCGAACAGGCCCATGGCGCTTTCGATCAGAACAAGCTCCGTATCCTCGGCCTGCTGCGAAAACAGGTGCCGCAGCAATTCCGGCCGCATGGCCCAGCTGTCCAGATTGAGGCCGGCTGTGCCGGTGGCGAAGGTATGGAAACCGGGATCGATGTAGTCAGGCCCGGTCTTGATGCCGCGCACCTTGATGCCGCGTCGGGCAAAGGCCCGGAGCAGACCGATAGTTACGCTGGTCTTGCCGGAACCCGAACGCGGCGCACCGATGATGATCGCCCGCGCCGTCATGAGCCGGAAACTCCAAGACGCGCGCGCATCGAAACAATCTCGCCGATGACGATCAAAGCCGGCGCCTCGAAATTTTGCCTGATTGCATCGTCAGCTATGCTTTCCAGCGAGCCGATGAAAATCCGCTCCTGCGCCGTCGTTGCCGACATGATGACGGCGACCGGCGTTTCGCGGGAACGCCCACCCTGCATCAAAAGGCTGGCAATCGTGCCGATATTCTTCAGCCCCATATAAACGACGATGGGTTCGCGTGTTTTCGAAAGCGCCAGCCAGTCCAGATCCTCTTCGGTGCCCGCCGCGTGGCCCGTGGCCAGCGTCACCGCGCGGCTGATGCCGCGCATGGTGGCGGGGATGCGGGCGGAAGCAAGCGCGGTGAACGACGAGGTCATGCCCGGCAATATGCGGAACGGAATGCCGGCATGGACAAGCGCCTCCGCCTCTTCACCGCCGCGCCCGAAAATAAAGGGATCACCGCCCTTCAGCCGCAGCACCTTTTTGCCTTGGCTAGCGAAATCGATCAGCGAAGCAGTAATGTCATCCTGCGTCGCAGAAGGCTTGCCACCCCTTTTGCCCGCAAACACAATCTCCGCCTGCGGACCAAGCGCTATGACTTCGTCGCTCACCAGCGCATCGCGCACGATAATATCGGCCTGAGACAGCGCGAGCGCCACTTCCAGCGTCAGATAACGCACATCGCCCGGCCCTGCGCCCGCGAGCCAGACGTGGCCGGCTTCGAAGACCGGACCTTTTGCGGCAATGCTGTTCAAAATCTGCGCTATCGACATTCTTCCTGGCTGCTTTTTAACGATGACGGAAAAAGCCGTCCCGGCTATAGAAATTCATATGGATACGGATAGAAAGACCCTTCGCCGCGGCTGGACCACGGGCACCTGCGCGGCAGCCGCCACGAAGGCGGCCTGCGCCGCCCTTCTGACCGGCGAGTTTCCTTACCCTGTCGAGGTCGAACTTCCAAGCGGCGCGAGACCGGCATTTTCCCTCGCCACCGAGGAAAAAGGCGAAAACTTCGCGCGCGCCGGCGTCGTCAAGGATGCCGGAGACGATCCGGACGTTACCCACGGTGCCCTGATCGAAAGCACGGTGCGGCGAGGTCAACCGGGACGCGGGATTATCTTCAAGGCCGGAAAGGGCGTCGGCACCATCACCCGGCCGGGCCTGCCCCTGCCGCCGGGAGAACCCGCCATCAACCCCGTGCCGCGCAAGATGATCGAAACCGCCATTCGCGAAGTGGCTGGCGAGGAGGCCGATTTCGAGGTCGAGATTTCCGTCCGCGACGGCGAAAAACTGGCGGAAAAAACCCTGAACGGCAGGCTCGGCATCTTGGGTGGCATTTCCATCCTCGGCACCACCGGCATCGTCATTCCCTTTTCCTGCTCGGCATGGATCCACTCGATCTGGCGCGGCATCGATGTGGCGCGTGCGACCGCATGCACCCATGTGCTTGGCGCTACCGGCAACACCTCCGAAAAAGCCGGGCAGACGCTTTACGATCTGCCGGAAACCGCACTGATCGACATGGGCGATTTCATCGGCGGCATGCTGAAATATCTGCGCAGCCACCCCGTCGAGCGGGTGACGATTGCCGGCGGTGTCGCCAAGATGACCAAGCTCGCCCAGGGCATGCTCGACGTGCACTCCAAAAAGGGGCTGGCCGATCTCGATGCGCTGGCGGCATTGGCGACGGAAGCCGGAGGAGATGAAAATCTCGCCCTTGCCATCCGTCAGGCCAACATGGTCGCACACGCCTTCGAATTGGCCGAAGGCGCGGGGATAGACCTCGGTGCGGTAGTTGCGGAAAAAGCCTGGGTAACCGCAGCGGCGGCGCTGAAGACGCCGGCCATTGCGCTCGATATTCTGGTGTTCGATCGTCAGGGCGCGCTCAAGGGCCGCACCGCCTCCACGCCGTCGCATCAGCCCTTTGCATCTTCCTTCGGAGAGCGGAACCGCCGGACATAGTCGGTGCTATAAAGCGCGCTTTCGCGAAAATCCGTGGAGGCAAGTCCACGCCCGACGAAGATAAGGGCGGTCCGCTCCACCGGTTCGGCGGCGAGCTTGTCCTCAATGTCGAACAGCGTGCCGCGAATGACCCGCTCATCCGGCCAGGAGGCGCGTACGACGATAGCGACCGGGCAATCCGAACCGTAAAGCGGCGTCAGCTCTTCCACCACCTTGCCGATGGCATGAATGGCGAGATGGACGGCAAGCGTCGCGCCCGTCGCACCGAAAGCCTCCAGCGTCTCACCGTCAGGCATCTTCGATGCGCGCCCGGAAATGCGGGTCAGCACAAGGCTCTGCGCCACTTCCGGCACCGTCAGTTCCCGCTGCAAAGTGGCGGCCGCAGCGGCAAAGGAAGGCACGCCGGGCGTGACGGTATAATCGAGACCCAGTCGCTCCAGACGGCGGATCTGCTCGCCCATGGCGCTCCAGACGGAAAGATCGCCGGAATGCAGCCGCGCCACATCCTTGCCGGCCTCTGCTGCGGCCACGAATTCCGCCTCGATCTCGTCAAGCGAAAGTGCTGCCGTATCGACGATGCGGGCGCCTGGAGGGCAATAATCGATGAGCGCCTTCGGAACCAGCGAGCCGGCATAAAGACACACCGGGCAGGCAGCGATTAGATCGCGCCCGCGCACCGTAATGAGATCGGCAGCACCCGGGCCGGCGCCGATGAAATGAACCGTCATTGTTGTTCTCCATGTTCGATGGCGCAGCCGCTATCTCGTGGGGCATCGGCAGTCGTTGCGATGGCCACCGTCACATCGCCAACCACAAGACGCGGCGCGACCAGCCTTGCATTCTCTCCGGCGGCGGCAAGCGCCGCCGCTTCACTGACACTTGGCGAGCCGGCATGATCAAGGCTTGCCTGTGAAAATGTCATTGTTTTCGAAGCAACCGCCTCAAGCCGTTCCTGCGATACGATTTCAAGCGACAGCGACAAGCTCTTCGCCGCCTCCACAAGACCGGCTTCATCGGCCTTGAGCGGCGCAGTCGCCAGGCATTCCGCCATCATGCCCAAAGCATGCTCCGCAGCGCGCACGGCGGCAACAACAGCATCTGAACCCGTGCCTCTGCGACAGCCTATGCCAGCCACGGTCACCATGGCTTGTTCCAACTCCACTGCGTCACCGGCATTGCCGGACGCCAGCCCGACATGGAGCCAACGGCCGTCACTCGCGACACATCCAGGCGGATCATCGATCCGCCGTGCCGCGCGTGGGCGGCAAGCAGCACGGCCTCCATTTCCAGTGTCACCGCATTGGCAACCAGCCGCCCGCCCGGTTTCAGGGCCTCCATGGCACCCTCAAGCACGCCCGCTTCACTGCCGCCGCCACCCATGAAAATAGCATCCGGCTGAGGCAGGCCTTCAAAAGCCGCAGGGGCCGCGCCGATCATGACCTCAAGCGCCGGCACACCGAAAGCTTCGGCATTGCGGGCGATACGCTCCGCCCTTTCCGGGTGTTGCTCTATGGCGATGGCACGGAGCGAGGGATGGGACAGCATCCATTCGATGCCGATCGAACCCGAACCGGCACCGATATCCCACAGCAACTCGCCCCGCCGTGGGGCAAGAGAAGAAAGTGTCACGGCGCGGATTTCACGCTTGGTGATCTGCCCGTCATGTTCGAATAGGCTGTCATCAAGCCCACATGTGAAAGGCAGAATACGCGCACCTTCATCAGCCACGACATCAATCGCCACCACATTCAGTGCATCAATATCAGCAAACGTAAAATCAACCGCCTTGACCTGCCGCCGCTTCTCCCGCTCTCCGCCCAAGGCTTCAAGCAAGACGAATTCCGACTGGCCGAAACCCAAATCGGACAACAATTCCGCGATCAAGGCCGGCGCGTGAGCGTCCGAGGTGAGCGCGATGATCCGCGCACCGGCATGAAGATACGGCCGCAGGAGATCGATGGAACGTCCGTGCAGCGAAACGCAGTCGACCGCTTGCAGCGCCCAACCGAGCCGTGCGGCAGCCAGCGAGAAAGCGGAGGGCGAGGGATAACAAACTGTCTCACCCGCATCGATACGTCGCAGAAGCGTAACACCGACGCCATAAAAGAACGGATCGCCGGAAGCCAGCACACAAACCCGCTTGCCACGCAGCGCTACGACATCGCTTATATCCGTATCGAACGGCACCGGCCAGCGCCGTGCTTCACCTTGGATGGCTGCGGCCGCCAGTTCCAGATGGCGTTTGCCGCCGAAAACCACCTCGGCCGCTTCTATCGCCTCTATCGCATTCCGGCCCAGCCCCTCTAGCCCATCCTCGCCAATGCCGACGATGGAAAGCCAGGGCTTCTCTTTCTTTTCTGTGGAAGCATCGCTCGTTCCAGAATATTCAGAAGTCATGACACGCTCCATACTCATCCTTGGCGGCACGGCGGATGCCCGCATTCTGGCCGGCAGGCTGGCCGAAGAATCCGGCTACCGAATTCTGCTCTCCATGGCCGGTCGCACGCTCTCGCCGGTCGAACAGCCGGTGCCGATGCGCAGCGGCGGTTTTGGCGGCGCGGGCGGTCTCGCGGATTTCATTCGCGCAGAGAATTTCGATATTCTGGTGGACGCCACCCATCCCTATGCGGCGAAGATTTCCGCCAATGCCATTGAGGCCGCAGGGCTTGCCAAAGTTCCGCTGGTCGTCCTTTCGCGTCCTGCCTGG
The DNA here is from genome assembly GCF_053522725.1 of Agrobacterium sp. 16-172Ci. Lineage (NCBI taxonomy): Bacteria > Pseudomonadati > Pseudomonadota > Alphaproteobacteria > Hyphomicrobiales > Rhizobiaceae > Agrobacterium > Agrobacterium sp. 16-172Ci. The sequence goes on along the minus strand of NZ_JBNWBW010000002.1, from coordinate 96,558 downwards.
CAGCGCCAGCCGGGTGACAGGTGGCGTGAGGTGAACAGCGTCGAACAGGCTGTCACCGCGCTCGGCAGCGAAGGCAGGCGCGCGTTTCTGGCGCTCGGCCGACAGGAGCTTCTTCCTTTCGAAGCCGCGCCCCAGCACAACTATCTCATCCGCAGCGTCGACCCGGTGGAGCCGCCACTGAAACTGCCGCATGCGCGCTATATTACCGCGCGCGGCCCCTTTGCGCTGGACGACGAAATCCGCATGCTGGAAGAAAACCGCATCGAGACGGTGGTCTCGAAAAACTCCGGCGGCAGCGCGAGCTATGGCAAGATCGAAGCTGCAAGACGGCTTCGCCTGCCGGTCATCATGATCGACCGGCCGCGACAGCGGAACGACGCGCCCCTGGATGGCGCGACCGTGGCGGATATTGCAGCTGCGCTCACCGCCATTCGCCATCAGCTCTCTCTTCTCGAAAAACGCGGCGAATAAACCAGCGGTTCTTTGCCGGAACGTTCGATCAGACGGGTTTCAACCGAGCCGACGATGATGCAGGTGGCCATATCCGCCATATCGCTCGAGGCTTCCGAAAGAGACACGACCCGAATACGCTCATCCGCCCGGCCTGCCGCACGACCAAAAATCACCGGCACTGAACCGGGCAAATGCGCCCTCAACAAATCAAAAGCGGTACCTAGCTGGTGCGGCCGCGACTTGCTGACGGGATTGTAGAAAGCCATCACAAAGCCTGCTTCCGCCGCCGCGATCAGCCGTTTTTCAATGATGCCCCAGGGTTTCAGATTATCCGACAGCGAAATGGCGCAGAAATCATGGCCAAGCGGCGCGCCGGCCTTTGCTGCCACGGCCAGCATGGCAGTCACACCCGGCACGACGGAGAAATCGATATCGCGCCATTCGGCGGGGCCACTTTCGATCGCCTCGCAAACCGCAGCCGCCATGGCGAAAACACCGGGATCGCCGCCTGACACCACACAGACTCTGCCGCCGGAAGCCGCAAGCCGCAGCGCCTGTTCGGCGCGTGAGATTTCCTCACGATTGTCCGAAGCATGGCGGCGTTGATCGGGTCTCAGCGATAGACGGTCGAGATAGGGAATATAGCCAAAGAAATCCTCCGACGCCTCGACGGCGACAAGCGCCTCCGGCGTTACCTGCGCCGCACTGCCGGGGCCGAGGCCGACAACGACCAGCCTGCCGGTCATGGCTTTTCACCTGCAGAGGGTCTGGTTTTCCAGCCCGGTACCAGAACCAGCGAAAAATAGGGGGCAGGCGATGTATCGCGTTCGATGAGCCGCACCGCATGGCTGTTGGCCATTGTGCCACGTTCGACATAAAGCGCGTCTTCAAGCTTACCGGCCTTTTCCAGCGCCCGGCGAATCTTCGGCAGGTTGCGCCCCACCTTCATGATCACCGCGCCATCCGTGCCGGAGAGACGTTCCGTCAGCACATCTTCACCCAGCGTGCCGGGAAGTACGCTCAAAATATCATCGCCTTGCACCAGCGGCAAACCAGCCATGGACCAGCAACCGGACATGGCCGTGATGCCAGCAACGACCTCCGCGGGGTAAGATGGCGCAAGCCGCAGATGAAGGTGCATATAAGAACCATAAAACAGCGGATCGCCTTCCGACAGCACGGCGACGTTGCGCCCGGCTTCGAGATGTACAGCGATGTCCTTCGCCGACTGATCGAAAAAGGCGGCGATGGCATCACGGTAATCGTTGCCGTTTTTATCGCTTTCGACTGTTACCGGATAGACCAGCGGCATTTCCAGCGTTCCGGGCCGGATGAAAGCTTCGACAATACCGCGACCATTGCCGCTGCTGCCTTTCTTGCAGAAGAAGGCAAGCACATCGGCATTTTCAATGGCGCGGACAGCCTTCAGCGTCATAAGCTCGGGATCTCCGGGGCCGGTGCCGACGCCCACGAGTTTACCCTTCGGATGTTCAAAAAGAGCCGCACTCACAGGCCAGCCCTCGCAACGGCATTTATAGCGGCAGCCGTCATGGCCGAACCGCCCATGCGTCCCTTGACGATGGCATAGGGAATGCCAAGCGAACTTGCCTCCAGCGCGTCTTTCGATTCCGCCGCACCGACAAAGCCAACCGGCATGCCGATGATGGCGGCCGGGCGCGGGGCGCCTTTTTCCAGCATCTCGAGCAGATAGAACAGTGCAGTCGGCGCATTGCCAATGGCAACGAGAGCACCATCCAGCTTCTCTGCCCACAGATCGAGTGCGGCGGCGGAGCGGGTGTTGCCGATCTTTTTCGCCAGTTCCGGCGTGCGGGCATCGCGAAGGGTGCAAACCACATCATTATCAGCCGGAAGGCGCGCGCGCGTCACGCCATGGGCAACCATTTCCGCATCGCAGAGAACAGGCTTGCCGGCTCGTAGAGCACCACGTGCAGCGGAAACAAAATCCGGTGAAAAGCGGAAATGGCTGGCCGCCTCCACCTGCCCGCAGGCGTGGATCATGCGAATGGCGATATCCGCCTGCTCTTCGGTAAAGGCGGATAAGTCCGCTTCTTCGCGAATGATGGCGAAGGAGCGCTCATAGATCGCATTACCGTCGCGAATATAGTCATAGTCGGTCATCGGTCATCCTGTCGAAGCGCCGCACCGATCGCCTGTTTGCCCAGCCGGGCAAACAGGGTGGCGGCGTTTTCACCGGGCTTATGTTCTTTTTCGTAAAGACGGGCAAGCCGCGAAAGCGCCGTCCTCTGATGCTGAAAAGGTAAAATGCCATCCGGCAGGTCACCGGCGCGGCCCGAAATCGAAAAGGCCAGACCATCGGCGGTGCCGGAAAAAGTGAGAAGCGACGGCGCGGGGTGCGCGCAACCTTTGCCGCAGCCGGAAATATGCAGCGTGAAGGAGCCATCCAGCAACGAGGCGCATTCCTCAGACGCAAAGGCGGCCAACTCATGGGTGGGAAGAAAAGCCGAAGCGCAGCCCGGCGCGCCGGGACAGGCGGCAATGGAAGAGCGCGCGTCACCTGCCGTCGTGATGAAACCGGCCGCCCTTGCAATCTCAAGCAATCCGCCGCAGGCAGATGACGATCCAAAGAATAGCAGGCTATGGTTTGGTGCTGGCCGCAGGGCCGTGATGCCGAGGGTACCGGCCCGTTCGCAGAGATGCGACAAATCGCAGGCCCGGATTTGCCCGAAAGCAGGCGCGACAGCAATGGCGAAGCGATCCTTTCCCGTCATCATCAGTCCCAGAGGCGCAGAAGCCGCCCTGACGTCATCAACAATCACCCGATCCAGCAGGCGATCACCGCAGATCGCTTTTATCGTCGAATGGTCCAGATCGCGGCCACGGGCAAACGGCCCTTCGCCGGCCAGATAGACGAGCAGCGACAGGACGACACCCGCCGCTATGTCCGTCTCGACCAAGCCGGCATTCAGCGCCCTGTTTTCCTGCCCACCCACGAGCAATCGCCAGACGGCCCGCCCATCAAGCGACACAGCTTTCAGGCGAATATCGGCCAGCAAATCTTCCATGGAGAGGCGCCCGCCGCCATCGATGACGACAGACATTTTAGCGGCAAGCTTTTCGTGGAGAGCGAGCCTGTCGGCCTCTTTTCGAATCTCCGCGGCGAGAGGGCCACCATCAGCAATCTCCGCGTCATCCCGACCGGCGAGAGGCGACGTCTCGACCGCGAGCCCCGCACGCAGCGGCAAATCCAGCGCCAGCACATCTTTTTCCAGAGCGCAGGCGCTTTCCGGCGTCAGGCCGCGAAATTGCAGGCTGCCGCGGGCGGTAATGTCGATCAATCCGTTGCCATGCCGCTCGGCAAGCTGACAAAGCACCACCATGTCGCGCGGGTCGATATCCGCCTCGAAAGCGATCCGCGACAAAAAACCGTCGCCGGTGCGCATAGGAGCGGACAGGGCCGGGCAGAGGCCACGGCGGCCGAATGGCTGAACTGGATCGGCAGCGGCCATCATCACGCCTCCACCCTTTGGGGGCGCGGAAGGACCAGCATTTCAAGTTCCGCATCCACCGCGTTGCGGCGGCTGTGCCACAGCCCGCGACGGCGGGCGGATAAAAAGCGTTCGGCCATCACCTGCGCCGCCTTCGGGTTTTCCCGCAGAATGAAATCACGCACATCCTCATTGCCGAAATAGGCATCGTAAAGCGACTCGATCAACGAGGAGGACACCGCATGGGTGGTTTCGGCAAAGCCGATCAACCGGTCCACCGTCTCGAGGAATTCTGCCGCGCCGCGCGGACCGTGCCGCATCTGACCGGCAATGAAGCGGGGATTAATCGCGCGCGCGCGCACCACCCGCGTCAGCGCCTGCGTCATCGACCTTGCACGCGGGCGCGCCGGATCTGTCGTATCCAGTGCAACAATATCGGCGACGCCGCCAAGCACAGCTTTCGCGGCGGAAAAACCGCCGATGAAGGCGACATCCGAAGAACCGTCCAGAAGGTCGCGGCCCGGATCGTCACCGGTATGAACCAGAAGATCGGCGCGCCTGACCAGCTCCACGAAACCGGTATCTTCGAAAATCTCCAGCCCGTCCGCACCACCGAAAGCGTGGCTCGCCGCATCGAGATAGGCCTGCCCCAACTCCTCGCGTTCGTCCCATTTCCCGCTGGCCAGCTTTTCTTCGATACCGGCACCATAGGTGCCGGGCGCGGAGCCGAAAATGCGCGCCGGAATATGCCCGAGCGTGGCGGCCTCTTCCGCGAGCGGATTGTCGCCCGGCGCTTCCTCCCGCCGCGCGACGGCCTTGGCGGCGGCGTCGAGAAGCGCGATCAGCACCGGGAACATGTCGCGGAACAGGCCGGAAATGCGAAAGGTGACGTCGACACGCGGCCGCCCCAGGCTCGCCGGCGGCAGAACCTCGATGCCGGTGACCCGGCCGGTGGCGGGGTCGTGGATCGGTCTCGCCCCCATCAGATGCAGCGCCTGCGCTACATCCTCACCGCCATTGCGCAGGCTGGCGCTGCCCCACAGATCGAAAACCAGATGTTTCGGCCAGTCGCCATGGGACTGCAGATGATGGCGCAGCACCTCTTCGCCCGCCATGCGGCCCAGCTCGAACGCCGTCGGCGTCGGCATGGTGCGCGGATCGGCGGCATAGAGATTGCGGCCCGTGGGCAGCACATCGAGGCGTCCGCGCGCAGGTGCGCCGGAAGGGCCGGCGACGATATGTCGGCCATCGAGCGCGGCCAGCAGCGCAGCTTTTTCCGATTTGGCGCTTTCAAGCCTCAGAAGGTCGGCCTCACTCTCGGCACTGCGGCCAAAAATATGCTGGCCATCCTTGATGGCGAAATCCTTGAGATCGCAGAGAAAGGCGTCGATGCGTGAGAGGGCCGCATCGGCATCATCCTTCGCAGCCACGCCCGCTTCCGCCGCAAGCCCGGTCTCCAGCGCCTTCTCGACGATCAGTTTCGCCAGCCGGTCACGCCGGCGACGATCCAGACCATCCGCCTGCGCATATTCATCGACCAGCTGCTCCAGCGCCGACTGTTCCGGCGAAAGCCCGGCATTGACCAGCACAGGTGGGACATGGCCGATGGTCACGGCCGCGATCCGTCGCTTGGCGACCGCCGCCTCGCCCGGATTGGAAACGATGAACGGATAGACGACCGGCAGCGAGCCGGTGACGATTTCGGGAAAACAATTGCGGGAAAGCGCCACCGTCTTGCCCGGCAGCCATTCCAGCGTTCCATGCGCGCCAACATGCACGATGGCATGTGCACCCGCAATCCGCTGCATCCATGCACCGAAAGCAACAAGCGCGTGACGCGGCGGCAGGACAGGGTCGTGGTAGTCCGCCCGACGATCCTCATTGCGGCCCCTGTCAGGTGCTAGCGCCACGAACACTTCGCCGAAACGGGCGATGCGTAACCGGAATGCGCCATCGACGAGTGCATCGTCATCGGTTGCCGCGCCCCATGTCGCATTCATGGACCCGGCAGATGCCGACGGCAAGGCGGAGAAAAAAGCCTCGTAGGTGGAAAGATCAATTGCCGCTTCCTGCTGTTCGACACAGTCGAGCAGCGCCCGCGCGGTCTTAGGAATATCCTTGACCGTATAACCGGCCCCGGCAAGATCGTGCAGCATTTCGAGAACGCTTTGCGGCACATCGAGACCGACGGCATAACCGGTTCGCCCAGGTGCCGCACCGGGATAATCGGGCATCAGAATGACGATGCGGCGATCCCGTGGAAGGGCATTCCTCAGCCGCAGGAAAGCGGCGATGCGATTTGCCACCTGCTCGACGCGATCAGCCTCGGGTACATTGAGCAAACTCGCGCCGCCATCCACGCGCGCCTGTTTGAAAGAAATCGCACCGGCGAGAATCCGGCCATCCAGTTCCGGCAGGACGACATGCATGGCAAGATCGGAAGGATTGAGACCCCGCGCGTTTTCCGCCCATCCGTCCCGCCGCGTCGTCGCCATCACCACCTGAAACACCGGCACGCCGAGACGGTCGAACAGCGTTGTGTCATTGTCATCCGTCTGGCTGGCGAAGGCGGTGGCGGCAATGATGGTGGCGGGCTTCAGATCGGGCAGAACCGTTTCGAGAAAACGGATCGCCTCGCCATCCTTCAGACCACTGACAAAAATCGGCAAGGGTGCAAAACCGCGCTGCGAGAGCGCCTCGAAAAGCGCATCCACCGGTGCAGCATCTGCCGCCAGAAGCATGGAACGGTAAAAAAGAATGGGCAGAACGGGCGCACCGGCAGGAAAACCCGCGCAGGCTTCCGTCCTATCCACAACGCCCGTGCCAGGCCGGTAAAAACCGGCTTTCGGCAGCGGTTCGGCTTCAATATCCGGCCATGCCTCGCCCCTTGCAAGAGCGGCGAGACCAAGGGCAAGCCGATCCATATTCTCCTGCCCGCCCTCACGGAAGAAGGAGAGGACCGAGGCCAAAATCCGCCGATCGACGGTCGAGGCCGCTTCCAGTTTCTCGTCCCTTTCGCTGCACTCACCCGGCAAAAGCAGAAGCTTGATGCCGCGCCTGCGCGCAAGAATGGAAAGCTGATCGACACCGTAACGCCAGCGTTCCGCACCACCGAGAATCCGGATAAGAATAACCCTGGCATGTTCTGCCGTCTTTTCGATCCAGAGATCGACCGACATGGGATGTCGAAGCTCGGAGAGGTTGGCGGCTGACACGGAGGGGAGCGCAACCTGTGTTCGCCGCCAGGCCTGTTCCAAGCCGGCCAGATCGCTTGCCGAAAAAGACAGCACCACCACATCCGACCGGGGCTGGTTGAGATCAACCGGCTCGATCAGGTCGTCCAGAGACGAGGATGTGGTGGCGAGGATGTGCATCGTCAGGCGGCCAGCATCTGTTCGATCTTTTCGCGGTTGATGCCCTTTTCCCCGATGACGACGAGGCGGCTGCGGCGTTCCTCACCCGCGGCCCAGGGCCGGTCGTAATAATGGTTGACGCGACTGCCGACAGCCTGCACCTGCAGCCGCATCGGCTTTGCGGAAACCTCGATGAAGCCCTTGATGCGCAGGACATTTTCCGCAGCAGCCGTCTCGGCGATACGGGCTGCCAGCGCGTCCGGATCGGTCACGGCCGGCAGATCGATGACGAAGCTGTCGAAATCGTCATGCTCGTGGTCGAGTTCACCGTCATGGTGGGTACGGCGGTTTTCGATGTCCTCTTCCACCGCAAGGCCAAGACCGATCAGCACGGCGGGGTCGATGGCGCCATTGGAAGCCACGACGATCTTTGCCGCCTTCGGCAGATGTTCGAGAACATGCGCCTTGGCCTTGTTGAGGCCGGCATCGTCAAGAAGATCGGCCTTGGTCAGCACGATAAGATCGGCGCAGGCGACCTGATCCTCGAAAACCTCTTCGACCGGGTCATCGTGATCGAGCGCCTCGTCATTGGCCCGTTGGGCCGCGAGTGCTTCCATGTCGTGCGCCACCTGCCCTTCAGCAAGGGCGGCGCCATCCACCACGGCCACGACGGCGTCCACCGTCACCCGGCTCTTGATCGCCGGCCACTGGAAGGCCAGCACCAGCGGCTTCGGCAGGGCGAGGCCCGAGGTTTCGATGAGGATATGCTCCACCTTCGGCTGACGGCTCAGAATCTGTTCGATGGCGGGCTGGAAATCATCCGCCACCGTGCAGCAGATGCAGCCATTGGCCAGTTCGACGATGTTTTCTTCCGGGCAGCTTTCAATACCGCAACCTTTGAGAATCTCGCCATCGATGCCGATATCGCCGAATTCGTTGACGATGATCGCCAGCCGCTTGCCGTCCAGCTTTTCGAGAAGGCCGCGCAGCAGCGTGGTTTTGCCAGCCCCCAGAAAGCCGGTGACGATGGTGCAGGGAACGCGGTCCAGAAGGGTGCTCATGATCTCTCCTCGGTAAAATCGAATGGGGGAATGCGCGCCACCATGCCGCGCTTTAGGGGTTCGGGGCGGCCGCGCCAGGGCATCAGGCCGTCGGGGGCGGCAGCCAGCAGCCGTGCGCCGGTCAGCAAATCTTCCGCGTCACCGGTCGTCAGCCCGCCGAAGACATAGGACCAGCCATTGGCGCTGCGCAGCACGGCACTAAGCCCGCGCTTGCAATTGGCGAGGCAGTTGACGGAACGAACGGTGACGCCCGTTTCCTCCGCTTTTGCGAGGACGGCATCGGCGAAACGCGAACCGGGGCGCGGTTCGGCATTGGGATCGGCTTCATCGCGACAGCTTCTGCAAACGAAGACGGTCACGCCGGACGCCGTTTCGTCCTGCGTGTTTCCGCCTGCACATGAAGATGTTGCTGAAATATCCAAACCGTATCGCTTCCCGCGCCTTGCAAAAAATCTCGGGGGTGCGGATGTCGAATACGGTATGCGGACAGGCGCAAACCGGATGTTCGATCTAACCGACTGACCGGAGCACCCCGCCCGGCAGACGTTTTTCCTGAAACGGCAGGTCTCCTGGCTCGCGGCTTTACACCCTGACACCGCCTTCCCGAACCCGTTGAGGTGTCCAGTGGCTTTACGGTGCGGGCTTACCGCTTACAGTTGCGGGGGCAGCCACGGAATGACCCGGTAGTCGGGCTGGAACCGTGTTCCCTCTTAGCTTTTCCCGTTGCCGGGAAAAGACCGTCAGTTCGTTACCCTTAGGCTGAACGGGCGTGGGGGTCAATGCCGCGGCCCTGTGGCCCGCACATTGCCGGGTGCGGCAAATTGGGTATAGTCGCCGCTCCGAATGGCGGGGGCACCGGGTCCCGCGCCGCTGGATGAAAAGGAAAACGCGATGACACGCGACATCAGCGACAGCGAAGCCGAACGTCACCGGCAGAAAATGGTCAACCGCAAGACGGTGCAGGACGCCGAAGTTGCGGAAAAGACCATCGAAAAAGGTCTGCTGATGATCAATACCGGTCCCGGCAAGGGCAAATCCACCGCCGCATTCGGCCTTGCCCTGCGCATGCTCGGCACCGGGCGGCGGGTCGGCGTCGTTCAATTCATCAAGGGCGCATGGTCGACGGGAGAACAGCAGGCGCTGACTTTGTTCGGCGACAGGGTCGTGTGGCGCACCATGGGCGAGGGGTTCACCTGGGACACGCAGGATTTGAAACGCGACATCTCAGCGGCGGCAAAGGCCTGGGAAGAAGCCAAAATCCTGATGGCCGACGAGACCATCGGCCTGCTGATCCTCGATGAGCTGAACATCGCACTCCGTTACGATTACCTGCCGCTGGAGGACGTGGTCGAAACGCTTTCCAGCCGCAGGCCCGATCTGCATGTCATCGTCACCGGCCGCAATGCCAAGCAACCGCTCATCGACGCGGCCGATATGGTGACGGAAATGACCCTCGTGAAACATCACTTCAAGGCGGGCGTAAAGGCGCAGGCAGGGATAGAATTCTGATATGGCTGCACGCGTGCTGATGTTTCAGGGAACCGGCTCGGATGTCGGCAAATCGCTGATGGTTGCCGGCCTTGCCCGCGCCTTCGTCAGGCGCGGCCTGTCCGTCATGCCGTTCAAACCGCAGAACATGTCGAACAATGCGGCGGTGACCGCCGATGGCGGCGAGATTGGCCGCGCGCAGGCGCTGCAGGCTCGCGCAGCGGGCGTGCCGCTTTCCGTGCATATGAACCCGGTGCTCCTGAAGCCACAGAGCGAGACCGGCGCCCAGGTGGTGGTGCAGGGCAAGATCGCCGGCAATGCCAAAGCGGCCGATTATCAGCACATGAAGGCCGGGCTGATGCCGCGTGTGCTCGAAAGCTTCAACCGCCTGAAACAACAGGCCGATCTGGTGCTGGTGGAAGGCGCGGGCAGCGCTTCCGAAATCAACCTGCGTGCCAATGACATCGCCAATATGGGTTTTGCCAGAGCTGCGGACGCGCCTGTGATACTGATCGGCGATATCGACCGGGGCGGCGTCATCGCCAGCCTTGTCGGCACGAAAGCCGTACTCGAAGCTGAAGACGCGGCGATGATCGAAGGTTTTATCGTCAATCGCTTTCGCGGGGATCCGGCCCTGTTTTCAGACGGCATGCGAATAATTGCGGAAAAAACCGGCTGGGCCTCTATCGGGCTCCTGCCGCATTTTTCCGATGCCGCGAAGCTGCCGGCTGAAGATGCTCTCGGGCTTTCCGGCCCGGCTGAACGGAAACCTGGCGCGAAGATCCGCATCGCCGTACCGATCCTGCCGCATATTTCCAATTTCGATGATCTCGATCCGCTGGACATGGAACCGGATGTCGAACTGATCCGCGTGCGGCCGGGCGAAACCATTCCCGCCGACTGCCGGCTGGTGCTGCTTTGCGGCTCGAAAGCCACCATCGCCGATCTTGCCGTGCTGAAAAATACGGGGCTCGACATTGATATCAAGGCGCATGTGAGACGCGGCGGCCATGTTCTGGGCCTCTGCGGCGGCTACCAGATGCTTGGAAAAACCGTTGCCGATCCCGAAGGCATCGAAGGACCGCCGGCAACAGTCGACGGGCTCGGCCTGCTGGATGTCGACACTGTTCTGACGGGCAACAAAAGGCTGGTTTCCGTTACAGGGAGAAGTTTCGACGGAATTGATTTATCCGGCTATGAAATGCATGTCGGTGAAACCACGAGCGGAACCGACAGCCTGCCGTTTTCAAAAATTGATGGGCATGAAGACGGCGCTGTGTCGCCTGACGGCCGCATCTTCGGCACTTATATTCACGGCCTGTTTTCAGATGACCGCCAACGCAGCGCGTGGCTTGAGCGGCTTGGCGGACAGAACACGGAACTGAACTACGATGGACAGGTGGACGCCGTTCTTGATCGCCTCGCAGCGCATATGGAACAGCACCTCGATCTCGACCGTCTGCTTGCTATAGCGCGATAAGGATCGCCAGAAGTCCCAGCAGGCCGATCAACAACAGGTCGGCAACCCGCGCAAGCCCCAGCGCCGTGCGAATATCGCCGGCGACCAGCGCCGACCTGCCGCCTTCGCCCATGAAACGCGCCTCGATCATCTGCCCGCCATAGGAGCGCGGCCCTGCGAGCGCAAAGCCGAGAGCGCCGGCCAGCGCCGCCTCCGGCCAGCCGGCATTGGGAGAACGGTGATGATGGGCATCGCGACGTATCGCGGCAATGGCCCCGCCGGGTGATGCACCCTTAACAAAAAACGCGGCAACCACGAAAAGACCGCCGCTCAGCCGTGAGGCCGGCAGATTGACCAGATCGTCCAGCCGGGCGGAGGCCCAGCCGAAGGCCTCATGGCGGGGTGAGCGATGACCGATCATGCTGTCGGCCGTATTGATCGCCTTGTAAGCCGCACCGCCCGGCAGCCCCAGGAGACCGAGCCAGAAGGCGGGCGCAACGATGCCGTCGGAAAAATTCTCTGCCAGACTTTCGATGGCCGCCCTGCAGATTGCCGCCTCGTCCAGCTTTTGCGGATCGCGCCCGACGATCATCGATACCGCCTTACGGCCACCTTCCACACCCTCGCGTTCCAGCGCAGTGGCGACAGCCTCCACATGCTGCTCGAGACTTTTCTGCGCCGGGAGCGAAGCGCCAAGCACGGCGACCAGCAAAAGGCCGAAGGGCAGGAAAAGCAGAACGGATTGCACTAACCATGCGACAAACAGCGTGAGCCCGACAAAAACAACGAGGGCCGCCACCCCTGCCCCCTTGCGCTGTGAAAATGACGCGCTCTCCCGGTTCCATTTTTTGTCCAGCAGCGCGATAAGCGAACCGATCCAGGTGACGGGATGGCCGATGCGTTTGAACAGCCAGTCCGGATAGCCGGTCAGGCGTTCGATGACGAGCGACAGGAAAGCGAGAGCAAAGAACATGGGCGAGACAGTACCAGAAAAGGCGAAAGCTGCGATCCGTCACGGCGGCAATCTCGGCAGGGCGCGTCTGCTGTTTCCTGAAGCGCCGGAACCATGGATCGACCTTTCGACCGGGATCAATCCGCACTCCTATCCTCATTCGCCGATCCCCGCCAGCGCATTCGCCCGCCTGCCGGAACCGGACGCCGCCGAAGAATTGAAACATCTGGCCGCAACCCATTTCCGTGCGCCCTCCGCCCGGCTTGTGGCGCTTTCTCCCGGCACCCAGATGCTGATGCCATTGCTGGCCCAGATCGCTATCGCCCGCGGGGCCAAGAGCGGCGCAGTACTTTCACCAGCCTACGCGGAACATGCCCGGACCGCACGCTTGGCCGGACTGGCTATGACCGAGGTGGAAAACATCGAGGCGATGTCGGCTCACGACTATGCCGTGGTGGTCAATCCCAATAATCCCGATGGTCGCATCACGGATCGCGCCACATTGTTGTCGCTGGCCGACGCCATGCGCCGCAAGGGCGGACTGCTCGTCGTGGACGAAGCATTCATAGAGACGGGACTTGCCGAAAGCCTCGCAGATGCCGCCGGTCAGGAGGCGCTGGTGGTCCTGCGCTCCTTCGGCAAGTTTTACGGCATGGCGGGCGTTCGGCTGGGTTTCGCGATTGCGCAGCCCGATATCGCTGCTGAACTTGAGGCAAGGCTCGGCCCCTGGGCGGTTTCCGGCCCGGCGCTGCACATCGCGGTGCAGGCTCTGGCGGATGGGAAATGGCAATCATCCATGCGTCTGCACCTTGCCGAAGACGCCCGGCGCATGAACGCCATGCTGGAGAAAGCGGGGCTGGCAATTGCCGGTGGCACAACGCTGTTTACTCTGGTGCGGGATACACGCGCCGCAGACCTGTTCAGCCATCTTGGCCGACACGGTATTCTGGTCCGCATTTTTGATGAAAGGCCGAACGACATGCGTTTCGGCCTTCCCGGTAGCGAAACGGAGTGGCAGCGGCTCGAGGAGGCGCTGTCATCCTTTGACTATTCCTCGAAGGTATAGGTCTCAATCGACTCCGGCTTCATTTCGATGGAGAAGCCCGGCAGTTTCGGCGGCATGTAAGCGGCATTTCTGATATCGCAGGGCTCGATGAAATGCTCGTGCAGGTGGTCGACATATTCGATCACGCGGCCTTCCTTCGTGCCTGATACGACCAGATAGTCGATCATCGACAGATGCTGCACATATTCGCAAAGGCCGACGCCGCCGGCATGCGGCCACACCGGCAGGCCGTATTTCGCGGCGATCAGCAGCACCGCCAGCACCTCGTTCAGCCCACCCATGCGGCAGCTGTCGATCTGCACCACATCGATGGCGCCCTCGGCGATGAACTGCTTGAACATGATGCGGTTCTGGCACATTTCACCGGTCGCCACCTTAACGGACCCGATGGCCGCACGGATCTTGCGATGACCGGCAATGTCGTCCGGGCTGGTCGGCTCCTCGATGAAGAATGGCTTGGCGAAGGCGAGCTTCTTCACCCAGTCGATTGCCTGATCCACTTCCCATACCTGGTTGGCGTCGATCATCAGGTAACGGTCGGGACCGATCACCTCACGGGCAATGGTGAGGCGGCGGATGTCGTCTTCCAGATCGCGGCCAACCTTCATCTTCACATGGTTGAATCCGGCATCGATGGCTTCCTGGCAAAGGCGGCGCAGCTTGGCGTCGTCATAACCGAGCCAGCCGGCAGAGGTCGTGTAGCAGGCATAACCTTCGCTCTTCAGCGTCTCGATACGTTCCTTCTTGCCGCTTTCGGCTTTTTTGAGGATCGCAAGCGCATCGTCCCGGGTCAGCACGTCAGTCAGATAACGATAGTCGACGATATCGGCGATTTCTTCCGGGCTCATATCGGCAACGAGCTGCCAGACCGGCTTGCCCGCCTTCTTGGCCAACAAATCCCACACGGCATTGACGACGGCGCCGGTTGCGAGATGCATCGCACCCTTGTCCGGCCCGATCCAGCGCAGCTGGCTGTCGCTGGTCAGATGCCGCCAATATTTGCCGGGGTGCTCGGTGACGGTGGCAAGATCGGTGCCAACGACCAGATGACGCATCGCTTCGATGGCCATGCAGCAGATGTCGTTACCGCGGCCGATGGTGAAGGTCAGCCCGTGGCCTTTGAGACCCGGCTCATCGGTATCGAGAATGACATAAGCCGCCGAATAATCCGGGTCGGGGTTCATCGCATCCGAACCGTCGAGGCTCTGAGAGGTCGGAAAACGCAGGTCGAAAACACGCAGATCAGTAATTTTGGTCATGGCCGTTCACTCGCGGTCAGTGTCAAAGGAAATCGTTCAATCGTGGTGGAAGGTTTCTTCCATCATCGCCCACCACTCGCCTTCCTTCCGGCTTTCGAGCGGTTGCTGGCAGGGAATGGTGAAGGACCACCATTCCTGGTTCTTGGGGCTTGCGGCCATCTTCGCCATGTCGGCGCTGATATCGCTGCCGTGATATTCCCAGTAGCCGAAGAGCAGATTTTCCGGCTCGCGCAGGAAGATCGTGTAGTTGTGTATATTGCAGTCGCTGATAAGCGCCAGAACTTCAGGCCACACAGCCGCATGCAGCCTTTTATACTCCGCGATCATCTCCGGTTTGACGCCTATGACCATGCCCATGCGCTGCATGAAAAACTCCGTTATTGCTTGATGGTGGCGAGCGCAGCGCGCAGCTTCGACTGTGGCAGGCTCAATCCCAGCCGTTCCGCTGCGGCAATGATCGGGGCGAAGCGGCGGCGTTTCTTTTCATCGTGGTTGCCGGCGATATCGGAGAGCCGATGGGCGAGAAAGGGATTGCGCAAACGCTCCCGCAGCACGCCAATATAGGCCTGCGCATCATCCCCCATGCCTTCAGCAGCAAAAACCGGCAGAACCTCGTCCCGCCAAAGCGTCTCAAGATCCGTAACGAGAGCATCGTCGGCCATTGCCTGACGCACCGTCTCGTCCTTCGCACGCGCATCCTGCAACCAGCGTTCCGCCAGATAGGAGTGGCCGAGATTGAGCAGGAAAAGCTTCAGCTTTTCATAGTGATCGAGATCGTCCGTCAGCACCACGGCAGGGTGCGTGCAGGGAAGGACAAGCCCGTCCTGCTTCTCTATAGCCCATAGCGCATAGGGTTCCGCCACGGCACCCACCGGGTCGATAGGCTCGGAGACGATGCGATCCACCAGACTATTGGCGAAACGGCACTTCTCATTCAGATAAAAGGCAAAACCAGCCGGCAATTGCCACTCATCGGCAAGCCGGCGAATGACCTGTTTCAGCCTTTCGCCATTGCGCGGCACGAGTTCGCAGGGGAAGATGGAGACAGGTGCTTCCGGATTGCACTGAAAACGCTCCAGCAGCAACATGCAGAGTTTCGCCGGAAAGCTTTTCGGTACAACCGTGAAATCGCCAGCAAGCCCGGCATTATCCGCCGAATCCAGCTCATAACCGCGATCGCCCGTATTGGACAGAATGACCGCGGCCTCGCAGGCAAGTCGGCGCACATCCGCCCAGTCGGTCGCAGCCGTCAGCGCCCGCGCGACAGCCCCGCCCTGAATTTCCTCGTCCACTTCCTGCCCCTCGCGGATGCCGCGAATGCGCACGGGGTAGGGGACGCCGCTGTTCAGCGCCGCAACACGCTTCAGGCTCTCCGCATTGCCGGTCGTCTGGACAATCGCGATGCGCCCGATAGCCTCGCCCTTTTCCAGCGCCTGCGAAACAAAGAGATCCGCATGCGCCAGAAGAAAGCGGCTGGTGCCGAATTGCAGGATGGGCGTATCGGGCGTCATGCGACCTCCACCATGCCCTTGATAACTCCGGCCTTCGGATCGGTCAGACCAGCGAATCTGGAGGGCACATCGGCAAGCGTCATGCGATGGGTGATCAGCGCTTCCGGTACCTTGCCTTCGCGCAACGCCTGCAGGACGCGTTCGAAATCCTGAGGCGTGGCATTGCGGCTGCCGAGCAGCGTCGTCTCCCGCTTGTGGAACTCCGGATCGTTGAAGCTGATATCGCTGGCAACGATAGAGACCAGCACATAGGAACCGCCATGGCCGACAAAGGAAAAGCCGCGCTCCATGGCTTTCGGATTGCCGGTCGCATCGAAGACCGCATCGAAAAAATCGCCGCCGGTGATGTCGGAAAGGCGATCCCTGTCGCCCTCGCCGAGCGCCACCGTATGGGCGACGCCGAGATGCTCCTTACAGAACTCCAGCCGGTCGGTGCGTCCGTCGATCATCGTTACTTCGCCGCCATCAAGAACCGCAAAAACCGCAACCGCCATGCCAATCGGGCCGGCGCCGACGATCAGAACCTTCTGCCCCTTCTCGACTGCGCCACGGCGCACCGCATGCGCACCGATAGCCAGAAATTCGGTCATCGCCGCCTGATCGAGACTCAACCCCTCTGCCTTCAGCACGAATTGTTGCGGCACGCTCAGATATTCGACCATGCCGCCATCGCGATGAACGCCCAGCACACCGATATTGCGGCAGCAATTGCTCTTGCCCTTCAGGCAGGCGCTGCATTTGCCGCAAGAGATATAGGGAATGACGGTGACCACATCGCCGGCGGACAGATGGCTGCCTTGCGGCGCTTCTTCCACCGTGCCGGAAAGCTCATGGCCCATGATGCGTGGATAGGAAAGATAAGGCTGGTTGCCGGTGAAGATGTGCAGGTCCGTGCCGCAAACCCCGATGCGGCGAATACGCACCAGCACTTCACCTTCGCCACGGACTGGTTTCGGCAGTTCCTTGGAGACGAGTTGACCTGGGGTTTCGCAGAAAATCGCCAGCATGCATCACCTGTGGGAAAGGGAATAAAAACGGATGGCGTTACCGCCGAAAACTGCCGCATGGTCCTCTGCCGGCACGATATCGCGGCAGAAATCCAGCCATGCCTGATAATCGCCCGCCAGCCGCAACACCGGCCAGTCGCTGCCAAAAATCACGCGGTTGCCGCCAAAGAGTTCCAGGATGGTCTCGGCATAAGGCCGTACCGCTTCCGGCCGCTGCTCACCGCGCTCGGTCAGCAGACCGGAGAGTTTACAATGGACGTTCGGGAGAGCCGCCAGAGCGGCCATATCCTTACGCCAGTCGCTGTAGTGACCGGTAGCAATCAGGGGCTTCGCGCCATGGTCGATGACGACCGCCAATTGCGGATGGCGGCGGGCAAAGGCGAGGAGATGCGGCAGATTAGGCGGCAGGACCAGCGCATCGAACGTCAGACCATGTTTTACCAGCGCCGCCACGGCGGGATCGAGTGCCGGATCATCGATCCAGGCGACATCCTCCATGCCCTGCAACATCGGGCGGACACCCTTGAATGCCGGATGTTTTGCCCGACGGGCGATTTCACTCGCTGCATCGGCGGATTTCATGCCCACCCAGCCGACCACACCCTTGATGAAATCGGTCTTTTCCGCCAGGTCCAGCATGAAATCCGTGTCGGCCGCCGTCTCCATCGTCTGAACTAGCACGGTGCCGGAAACGCCGGCAGCGGCCAGCAAAGGCGACAGATCAACGGGGAGAAAATCCCGGTAGATGGCGGCGAGCGACGGCGGCGGCCATTGCCCGGCGCGATCTTTCATCAGCCAGAAATGCTGGTGGGCATCGATGAGCATTGCCTCAGGCCTTCCCGCCGGGCACCGGCGCGCCTTCAGCAATCAGGCCGCGCCTGTGCAGTTCGGACCAGAATTCATCCGGGATAGACTGCTCGAACCACTCGATATTGGAGGCGAGCTGCTGCGCATTGCGCGCACCCGAAACGACCGTGACCGACGCCGGATGGGCAAGCGGAAATTGCAGGGCGGCCGCCTGCAGCGATACGCCGAGTTCCTCGCAAACACCCTGCAGCGCATCGACACGCGTGAGAATATCGGCAGGCGCGTCGGCATAATTGAATTTGCGGTTGCCGGCCAGAATGCCGGAATTGAATGCACCGGCGACAACGATGGCGACACCGCTTTCGGCGCAACGGTTCATGAAAGCAAGGCTCTGCTGCTCCAGCAGCGTATAGCGGCCGGCGAGCATGGCGACGTCGATATCGAAGACATCCATGGCGTCGCTGACGATTTCCCACTCATTGACGCCGAGGCCGACGGCCCCCGTCGATCCTTCCTCGCGCAGCTTGCCAAGCGCGCGGAAGCCACCGCCGGTGGTCAGTTGCTCCCAGTAATGCTGGTGCTTTTCGCCATGGGTGAAGGAGCCGATATCATGCACATAAAGAATATCCGGCTTCAGAACACCGAGCCGTTGCTGGCTTGCTTCGAAGGAACGCAGGATACCGTCATAGGAATAATCATAGACCGGGCGGAACGGCAGGGGCGCTATATAGGCATCCTCCTCCGGACCGACGGTCTCGTCAGGTACCATCACACGGCCGACCTTGGTGCTCAGCGTATATTCGTTCCGGTCATGCTCCGTCACCATTGTGCCGAGGCGGCGCTCCGACCGCGTATAGCCGTAAAACGGCGCGGTATCGAAATAACGCATGCCGCTTTCCCATGCCTTGTCGAACGCACCCTTGGACTCTTCATAGGGCGTGACGCGGTAGAGATTGCCCATCTGGGCGCAACCGAGGCCCATGACGGTGACGTCGACGGCGCGGCGCGGCAATTTACGTGTATCGGAGACTTTCATCGCAGGGACTTTCCAGCTTGTCTTTGGAAAGACGCGCCGCCGCAAAGCGGCGCGTCATCACGCAATCAATAAAGAACGTTCTTGGCTTCGGGCTTTTCGATATTGTCCTTGGTGACAACAACGACGCCAGTGTCGACGAACTTCTCGACCTTTTCCTTGCCGATGAGCTTGGAAATGGTCTCTACGCCCTTTTCACCCATCTGATAGGAACCCTGAACCACGATACCGGCCAGCGTGCCATCCTTGACGAAGCCCTGAAGGTCCTGGTTGCCGTCGAAGCCGATGGCGACGACCTTGCCGGCCTTGCCGCTCTGGGCGAGCGCGCGGCCGACGCCGATTGCCGTCGGCTCATTGGCGCCAAAAATGCCCTTGAGATCGGAATTGGCGGCCAGAACGTCGGTCGTCTGGTTCAGCGCGGTCGCCATCTGCGACTGCGAATAGAACGGGCCGACGATCTTCAGGTTGGAGTTCATCTGGATGTAGTCGGTGAAACCGCCGACACGGCCGATTTCCGAACCTGCACCGGCGACATAGGACATGACGGCGATCTTGCCTTCCTTGCCCACCTTGTCGATCAGCGCCTGCGCTGCCAGTTCACCGGCTTTCTTGTTATCGGTCGCCAGAAACGACTGGTAATATTGCTCCGAGCCCTTTGCGAGCTGCGAGTCGATCAGAACCACCGGAATACGGGCTTCCCAGGCCTTCTTGACGGCAGGCACCAGCGCGTCCGGATCGGAAGGTGCCAGAACAATGCCCGCGACCTTACGGTTGATGGCGTTTTCGACCATGTTGACTTGGTCGGCAATGGCGGACTCGGCAGCCGGCCCCTGGAAGGTCATGGTATTGCCGGAAGAGTTCTTCATCGCCGCATCAGCGCCCTTCTGGACGTTCTGCCAGAAGGTGGAGTTGACGGTTTTGACGATGACGGCGATTTCACCGGCCTGCACGGTGGAAACGCTCCACAGCGCAATTGCGGATGTCAGAAGGGCAGTCGCAATTTTCTTCATTTCTTCCTCCGTGATGTCGGCATACCGGGCCTCCCCTTGCCGATCTTTTTTGCGGAAAGGGTCCGCAGGCCCTTGATCAGCGGCGGTTGCGCAACTGGTCGATCCAGACGGTGACCAGAATGACGAGGCCGATGATGATCTGTTGTGTGAAGGCGGAGACGCCATTCATGTTGAGACCGTTGCGCAGGATGCCAATGACGAAAGCGCCGATGGCCGTACCGGAAATCGTTCCCACGCCGCCGATCAGCGATGTGCCGCCGATAACGGCGCTGGCAATGGCGTCCAGCTCATACATCACACCCTCGTTCGGCTGGGCGGTGACGAGGCGAGACATCAGCACGCAGCCCGTCAGCCCGGCGAGCGTGCCGGACAGGATGTAGGTGAAATTTGTGACGCGGGCGACATTGACGCCGGAAAGGCGCGCGGCTTCGGCGTTGGAACCGACAGCGTAAATGTGACGGCCGAGGATCGAGCGGTTGAGCATGAAGGAAACGGCAAGCGCAATCACCACCATCAGGATGACGGGGTAGGGGATGCCGGGAAACACCACATTCGGAAAGCCGTCGTCACCGATAGTGACGATGCGGAAGAGGGCGCCATTGCCGAGTTCGCCGAAAGATTCGCCGAGGCCGGAGACGGCGCGCGCACCGGTGATCTGCAGCGCTACGCCACGAGCGATCAACATCATGCCGAGGGTGGCGATGAAGGGCGGCAGCTTGAAACGGGTGACCAGAAGACCGTTGATGAGACCGCAGAGCGACCCCGTCAGAATGCCGAGCAACATGCCGACCGGCACCGGCATGCCGAGTTCCTTCACCGCAAGGGCGGCGACGACACCGGCAAGCGCAAGCACAGAACCGACGGAAAGATCGATGCCGCCGGTGATGATGACACAGGTAGCCCCGATGCCGAGCAGCGCGATGGACGTGACCTGCAACGCAATCGTCATGCCGTTATTGACGGTGAAGAAGGCGCTGCTGGTGGCGGAAAAGACCGCGACAAGCGCAAAGAGGCTGCCAAGTGCGGCAAACTTCTGGATAATATCCTTCTGGCGGTCGCTGACTGCGAAGCTCTTCTTGGGTTCTGCAATATTGGCCATGTCGTTCCTCACTGCGCGGTCCGGCCGTAACCGGACGCATACCGCATGATTTCTTCCTGATTGGTCTTGGCGGTTTCGAGCACGCCCGTAATCCGGCCCTGGTGGAAAACGGCGATACGATCCGTCAGCCCAAGAATTTCCGGCAGTTCCGAACTGATGAGAATGACGCCGATACCCTGTGCGGCGAGCTCGTCCATGATCTTGTAGATCGCGAATTTCGCGCCGACATCGATGCCGCGTGTCGGCTCGTCGAAGAACAGCACGCGAGATTGCCGGAACAACCATTTGCCGATGATGATTTTCTGCTGATTGCCGCCGGAAAGCAGCCGCACCGTCTGCCCGATCGAGGGAGTACGGATATTCAGGAGATCGACGTAGCGCTTTGCCACATCGTCATGTTTCTTGAAATCGATCAGGCCGAAACGGTTGGAAACCTCGCCGAGATTGGCAAGCGTCGTATTGGCCGCCACCGACATCTTGATGGCGAGGCCATCGCTTTTGCGGTCTTCCGAGAGATAGGCGATGCCTTCTTCGATGGCGTCCTGCGGCGAGCTGATCGAAAGCTCCCGCCCGTTGAAAACGATCCTGCCCGCATCGAGCGGATCGGCGCCGAAGATGGCCCGGGCGACTTCGGTGCGGCCAGCACCCATCAGCCCGGCAAAACCGAGGATTTCACCACGTCGCAGCGAAAAACCGACGTCGTGGAACACGCCGCTGCGCGTCAGGCCCTCGACGGAAAAAATAACATCTTCCGTGGGGCGCGATGTACGCTCGGGGAATTTGTCTTCCAGCGAACGCCCGACCATGCGCGTGACGATGTCGTCAACGGTGATCGAAGCGAAATCGTCGGTCGAAATATAACGTCCGTCACGCAGAACCGTCACACGGTCGACGATTTCGGCCATTTCATCGAGACGGTGGGAAATATAAACGATCCCGACACCGGATGCCTTGAGATCGCGGATGACCTTGAACAGGAGCCGCGTCTCCTGCTCGGTCAGCGAGGAGGTCGGCTCATCCATGATGAGCACTTCAGCGTCAAGAGAAAGCGCCTTGGCGATTTCCACCATCTGACACTGGGCGACCGAAAGGCCGCGGACGATCTGGTCGGGGTCGATGTCGACACCCAGCCGGTCGAGACAGCGCTTGGCATCGAGGCGCAGCTTCTTGCGGTCGACGAGGAAACCGCGACGCGGTTCGCGCGCAAGATAGATGTTTTCGGCAACGGAAAGATGCGGAACGAGGTTGAGTTCCTGATGAATGATGGCGATGCCGGCGGCTTCGGACTCCAGCGGCGATGCATATTGCACCTTTACACCTTTATGAAGGATGGTGCCGTCGCTCGGCTGATAGACGCCGCTGACGATCTTCATCAGCGTCGATTTTCCCGCACCATTCTCACCGCAGACGGCATGCACCTCGCCGGCGCGCAGATCGAAATGCACGTTCGACAGTGCTTTGACGCCGGGAAATTCCTTGCTGATGTTATCGAGGCGCAGAAGCACCGCGCGCTGTCCATGCGCCATCTGTTCAGGCGAAAAATCGCCCCGAATTGTCGATGCGCCCTGCGACATCTGGAAACCTCCCACCCGTATCCCCGCTCCACCGGGGCCATGAACAGGCCAAATGGTTAGGCCGGTTTTTTAGAATGGTCAAGCCAATTAGTCCAAAATTTGCGAAGCCATATCCAAAGCGGAAGCGACACATGAAACAATAACCAATAATAAATGAGTTATTTCATATGCTTAAGTAATTCCTTGCGTATTGAAACGCTTGGCGTTACGGTAAGGCCAAATACGGATTGCAGACAGGACTCGTCGAAAAACACATGAGTGGTCAGGCCAAAATAGCGGAACCGCGCAGGCTTTATCAGCAGATTGCGGACCAGATACGTGAACTCATCGATATGGGTGAATTCCTGCCCGGCACGCGGCTTCCCGCCGAACGCGAACTTGCACAGAAGCTCGGCGTATCGAGGCCTTCCTTGCGCGAGGCGCTGATTGCGCTTGAAATCGACAACACCGTCGAAATTCGCATGGGTTCCGGGGTTTATGTGTCGGCGGAAGCGTTGCAGACGACCCACCATACCAAATCGCTCGGTGACAGCCCCTCCGAACTGATGCAGGCGCGCGCTGCGCTGGAGGGTGCCACCATCGTGCTGGCGGCAAGCCGGATGACCGATGAGACAATCGCGGCCCTCCGGCAAATACTCAATACCATGCAGCGGGAAATCGAGGCCGGTCGCAAGCCTCTGGATCAGGATCGGCTGTTTCACGTCACCATCGCCGAGCAATCCGGTAACAGCGTTTTGGCCCGAATGGTGGCCAACCTCTTCGATGAGCGCCACAGCCCCATTTCGGCCCAGCTTCGCGTGAAATTCGAAGACCGCGATACCTGGACCCATGCGCTTCAGGAACACGAGGCCATTCTGGCGGCGCTTGAACTGAAAGATCCGCTGCTGGCGCAGGCCGCCATGCATACCCATCTGGAAGGTTCGAAGAGACGCTGGGTCGAAAACTGATCTGGAAACATAGCAGGCAATATACCGGGAGGAGGAAAACCCGTGAGTGAGAATTCCGAGGCAACCATTTTGCTGAACGCCAACGACAATGTTGCGGTGGCACGTCGGTCCATTCCGGCCGGCGGCGCGACGGGCAGGGGCGATCTGGCGGCGCTCGAGCTGATCGGGCGCGGGCACAAGGTGGCCCTCAAATTCATCAAATCGGGCGATGAGGTGCTGAAATACGGACAGGTCATCGGTATCGCCACCCAGGATATCGAGCCCGGCCGGCACGTGCACCTGCACAATCTCGCCATGGTGCCTTCCGAACACGCGCATCAGTTCAGCGTCGATATCGAAGAAAAGGGCATGGTGCCGGAAGCCGAACGCCGAACGTTCAAGGGTTATGACCGCGGCCTCGGTGGCGTCGGAACGAGAAACTATATCGGCGTCATCGCTTCGGTGAACTGTTCCGCCACGGTGTCGCGTTACATCGCGGATTATTTTAACAAACAGGGCGGCCTTGATGGTTTCGACAATGTCGATGGCGTCGTGGCGCTGACCCATGGCGGCGGCTGTGCGCTGAATACGAAATCGGAAGGTTACCGCCTGCTGATCCGCACTATTCAGGGCTATGCCCGCCACCCGAATTTCGGCGGAATTCTGCTGATCGGCCTCGGTTGTGAAACCAACCAGATCGCGCCCATTCTCGAACATTACAAGATGGAAGAGGGTGAGCGGCTGCGCACCATGACGATCCAGCAGCATGGCGGCACCCGCAAGACAATCGATGCGGCGATTGCCGAGATCAAGGCCATGCTGCCGATGGTCAATGCCGCCCGCCGTACGGAGCAACCGCTTTCCAAGCTGAAGGTGGCACTGGAATGCGGCGGCTCGGATGGTTATTCCGGTATTTCGGCCAACCCGGCTCTGGGTTATGCCTCTGACCTCATCGTCCGCAACGGTGGAACCACGGTCCTCTCCGAGACGCCGGAAATTTACGGCGCTGAACACCTCCTGACAAAGCGCGCCGTCACACCTGCCGTCGCCGAAAAGCTGCTACAGCGTATCGACTGGTGGCGTGATTATACCGCCCGCAATGGCGACGAACTCAACAACAATCCCTCCCACGGTAACAAGCTTGGCGGCCTCACCACCATTCTGGAAAAATCGCTGGGCGCGGTCGCCAAGGGCGGCTCCATGCCGCTGAAGGCGGTTTATGAATTCGCCGAAACCGTAACGGAGCAGGGTTTCGTCTTCATGGATACGCCCGGTTACGACCCTGTTGCCGTCACCGGCCAGGTCGCCGGCGGCTGCAACGTCATCTGTTTCACCACTGGCCGCGGCTCCGTTTCGGGCTTCAAGCCGTCACCCTGCATCAAGATCGCCACCAATTCCGAAATGTATGAACACATGAAGGAAGACATGGATATCAATTGCGGTGAGATCGTCACCGGCGCTGAAACCATCGAAGAATCCGGCAAACGAATTTTCGAGCATATTCTGGCGGTGGCCTCCGGCGAAAAGACCGTCAGCGAGATCTACGACTACGGCGACAATGAATTTGTACCGTGGCAGGTCGGCGCAGTGACCTGACCGAAAATTAAAACTGTCCCACGTGAAACAAAAGGCCCGGAAAGTGATTGCCGGGCCTTTGTTATTTCAGGTTGTTTCCGCGTTTAGTGGCGGAAGTGGCGCATGCCGGTAAAGACCATCGCCACATTATGCTCATTCGCGGCGTCAATCACTTCCTGATCGCGCATGGAGCCGCCCGGCTGGATGACGGCGGTGGCACCTGCGGCAATCGCAGCGAGCAAACCGTCGGCAAAGGGATAAAATGCTTCCGAAGCGACGGCGGAGCCGCGCGTCAACGGTTCGGCAAGGCCAAGAGCCTTGGCGGCATCTTCCGCCTTCTGGGCAGCGATACGAGCCGAATCCACACGGCTCATCTGGCCCGCGCCGATGCCAGCCGTCTGCCCGTCCTTTGCGTAAATGACGGCATTGGACTTCACATGCTTTGCGATCTTGAAAGCAAACTTCATGTCTTCAAGTTCCTGCGGCGTCGGCGCACGCTTGGTGACGACCTTGAGGTCCAGATCCTCGACCATGCCATTGTCGCGGCTCTGCACCAACAGGCCGCCCGAGACGGTCTTCGCGGTAATACCAGCGGCGCGCGGATCAGGCAGGCCACCAGCGGCCAGAAGGCGCAGGTTCGGCTTGCGGGCAATGATGGACTTGGCTTCTTCGGTAACATCAGGCGCGATGATGACTTCAGTGAAGAGCTTGACGATTTCTTCCGCCGTTTCCGCATCGAGCGTGCGGTTCAGGGCGATGACGCCGCCAAAGGCCGACACGGAATCGCATGCCAGCGCCCGCCGGTAGGCTTCGGCAAGTGTCGGACCCGTCGCCACACCGCAGGGATTGGCGTGCTTTATGATGGCGACTGCCGGCGCATTTTCCGGCAGGAATTCCGCCACGAGCTCGTAAGCTGCATCGGTATCATTGATGTTGTTATAGGAAAGCTGCTTGCCCTGAAGCAGCGTCGCCGTTGCAACGCCCGGACGCTTTTCGCCGGTGAGGTAAAAACCAGCGCTCTGGTGCGGGTTTTCGCCATACCGCATCTTTTCCTTCAGCGCGCCGCCGATAGCGCGGTAATCCGGCGTTTTGATCGCAAGCGCCTCGGCAAACCAGTTGGAAATCACCGCATCATAGGCGGCGGTGCGGGCATAGGCCTTGGCGGCAAAACGCTGGCGCAGCGCATAGGATGTCTGGCCGTCATCGGCCTGCAGGGCTTCAACCAGATCGGGATAGTCAGACGGATCGGTAACAACAGTGACGTAAGCATGGTTCTTGGCGGAAGCGCGGATCATCGCCGGGCCGCCAATATCGATGTTCTCCACCGTCGTCGGATAATCGCCGCCCTTGGCGCGAACTTCCTCGAAGGGATAGAGATTGATGACCGAGAGATCGATTGCCTCGATGCCGTGCGCCTTCATCGCCTCGACATGTTCCGCATCGTCCCGGATGGCCAGAAGCCCGCCATGGACATTCGGATGCAGTGTCTTGACGCGGCCATCCATGATCTCGGGAAAATTCGTTACGTCGGAGACATCCGTCACCGGCAAGCCTGCTTCGGCAATGGCCTTCGCCGTTCCACCGGTCGACAGAAGCTTGACGCCAAGCTTCGACAGAACCGTCGCCAGCTCGATAATGTCAGTCTTGTCGGACACGGAAAGAAGCGCCGTACGGATTTTGACCTTATCGGGGGCGGGGATTTTCTTGGACACGACGGCCATCAGGCATACTCCGTTTAACGGGGAGGACAGGCTGGAATGGGATTGATCCAGCAATTGCCGCCGCGTTAACACA
This sequence comes from Agrobacterium sp. 16-172Ci, assembly GCF_053522725.1. Lineage (NCBI taxonomy): Bacteria > Pseudomonadati > Pseudomonadota > Alphaproteobacteria > Hyphomicrobiales > Rhizobiaceae > Agrobacterium > Agrobacterium sp. 16-172Ci. Next base: position 69,664 of record NZ_JBNWBW010000002.1, on the reverse strand, counting down.
GCTTACCGGATTAATAAACAGCGGGGATGCCGAACGGAGAAAACTATGGTGGTTTTTGACCGGCACCGCCGGAAATTGTCTACGCCTGGCGTTCGATGAGCCAGCGGATTTCCCGCGTATTTGCGAGATTGAAGGGGAGCTCGATCTGCTGCGACGGGCGCATACCGGATGCATCGGCCATGAAGACATCCTCGGTGACGAAAAGCTCCAGCCCCGGTGCGGAAAACAGCCAGACGGTTCCATCCGCTGCCTCCAGATAGGCGGACTCCTCATCCCGCTGGTGTATCTGAATGTGGGGATGAATATGAAAACGTGAAACCGCCGTGACCGACTGCAATTGCGTTTTTACCGCACTCGCATCGGCCCGAAGCAGATCCCGACCCTTTATCTTGGTGCCGGCCGCATTCAATTCTATTTCCCGCTCATGGTGGCAGCCGAAATTCTGTAAATAACCGTCATGAGACGCCCAGAGAACGTCATTGCCGTTTGCATCCGTTCCACGCCGGCTGTCGACGTGGCTGACGCCTGATACCATGATCGGACCAAGCAACCGCGAGCGCGACAGTCTGCACGATGATGTATCCGCAAGCGTGACGGTGGAATGCGCCGCCGTGGAACGGCTGGCCCGCTGATATTCCGGCGCGGCGTTTCGTGGAAAGCCGGAATTGACGATGAAGCGGTTCTTGCCACAGGACATTTCGAAAGACAGGCAACCCGAATGGGCATTGCGTGAAAGCTCCGCCGAGCCGGGATAGCCCGTATCCACGATGATGACCGTATCGTCTGTCGCAAGCCGGTGGTAGTTCACGTCCGGCAGGAACTTGGAGGGCCGGCCGGCCGTTTCGTCATAACGCAGCACGGAAACGAGCTCATTGGCGAGCGTCGCCGTGGCGCCGTTGAACAGCGCGAGATCGCCGCCCTGATGCCGGAAGAACCGGATCGCCGGGAACATGCGGTCTATCGCCGGCACCAGGCCGGAGGGCAGATCATGGCCAAGATTGATATAACTTTGCCGAAGCGGCAGGAGATCGAGCAGCAGGTCCAGCATGACGCGTGGATTGCGGGAAACATGCCCGCCATCGGGCAGAATCTGGCGTTCCATTTCCTGAGCCAGCTTCATTCCATTCCGCGTGATCCGCGAAAGACGCGTTGGCATGGCGATGGAAGCCATGGCCAAGGCAATCCTGATCCTCAGTCGCGCTTCGCCATCCGGCGCGTGTCTGACGATTCTTTCGAGATAACGCACATGAAAGGCGAGGCTTTTCAGGAACCGGCGATAAAAGCCGGCATCGGCCTCGTATAAAACCACGGGAGAGTGCGAAAGCCAGGCAATCAGCCTTTGTGCGGCGATTTCCGGCGACCAGGCAGTGCCTGCAAGCCGTTTGCCATGAAGCACCATCCATTCCACAACGATACGGCGCGCCCGTTTGCAGGCCTCGCTCGATTTATCGGAGCGAATATGCCGTAGCCAACTGAATGCATGCAGCCGTTCTTCAAAGACCGCCGAGGGATATTCCACCTGGAATGGCGAAGCTCCCCCGGTTTCGACGACACGCCCGGCCAGCGCGATGCGGCCCCGCAACAGTTCCTCGGCGAAATAGGGATCGATGGCTCTGAGATCGGTCGGCGCCGCCACCAGACCGTCTGGCGCACGGGTGGCAAATCGCGACACATGCAGGCGCAAAGGGGTGAGGCCGACACACAGATGACGATACGCCATCCGCGACAGAAGACCGGCGGCATTCATGCTGCCTGCAAAGGACCCTAACAAGCTGTGTTTCCCGTTTCACATGTTTTGTTTTTATCAGTGAACCGCGACGACCGGAACGTTTTCGATAAATATCTAATGATTCGCGAAAGCTTGGCTTTTTTCTACTTCTTACGCAAGACACTGCTAAAAAACCCATCGACGCCGCCGAACATGTCCGGTGTCGTGCGAAGATCGCCATCGGGGCTGATAGCCGCTTCCATTCCGGGCCAATCCTCGCGGCGGACGGCAACACGCTCCACACCCGGATTTTCCGCCAGAACCTCGGCAATCATCGCTTCTCCTTCGGAAGGATCGAGCGAGCAATTGGAGAAGACCACCAGGCCGCCGGGGCCAACAAGCGTCAGCGCATGCCGCAGCATCTGGCCCTGAAGGGCAGCGAGTTTGGCAATGTCGTTCTCATCCTTGGTCCAGCAGACATCGGGATGTTTGCGAAGTGTCCCGGTGGAAGAACAGGGCGCATCGAGGAGGACTGCGTCAAAAAGCTGTTCCGGCTGGTACTTCAGCATATTGACTTCCACCGTTTCGGCACGGAGGCCGAGCCGGTCGAGATTTTCCCTGAGGCGACGAAGACGGTTACCGGACTGATCCAGCGCCGTCACATTGGCGCCCGCCAGTGCAAGCTGCGCGGTCTTGCCACCCGGAGCAGCACAGAGATCTGCGACACGTTTACCCGCTATGTCGCCCATAAGCCGAACCGGCATGCTGGCGGCGAGATCCTGCACCCACCACGCACCTTCAGCGAAGCCTTCAAGCGACGGGATCTGCCCCTCGAATTCACCCAGGCGCACGCTGCCATTCGGCATGAGCGTACCGCCCAGTTTTTCCGCCCAGAGAGCAGGATCAGCCTTAATCGTCAGATCAATTGAGGAGGGTGTCAGCTGCGCCTCCGAAATCCTTTGCGCAACCTCATTGCCGTAAGCGGAAACAAGCCGCGCATGGAACCAGTCCGGCAGTACCGGAACGCCGGCGACAGCCTTCTCGATATCCGCTTTTTCACGACCGAGCCGTCGAAGAACGGCGTTCACCAGTTTGACGAAACGCCGGTTGCGCGGATCGCGGTGAGCCTGCTCCACGGCGAGATCGACAGCGGAATGATCCGGCACATCGAGGTAAAGCATCTGCGCCGCACCGACGACGAGAACGTGATGCAGCGAACGCGCGCCCTGCGGCAGCGGCCCATCCAGCAGCATCGACAATGCCGTTTCAATCCGCGGGAGGTGCCGAAGCGCGCTGTTGACGATGGCTCTCACCAGCGCCCGGTCCGCAAGCGACAGGGCTCGATAGACGGGATTGCCGTTTTCGCTATCGAGCATCCCATCCAGCGAGGTCTTCTTTTCCAGAACGGCCGCCAGAATGCGGGTCGCGGCGATGCGCGCGGCGAGGCCCGGCTTGTCCTGGAAAGACGAAGGGCCGTCTTCACGGCCCCTCCCATTTGCCGGTCTCGGTTTTCTGGACCGCGCCGGCTTATTCTGAATATCGGATGTCAAGACCACGGCCCCTTGCGCTCGTTTTCATTGCCTCGTCCCCAGCCTGTTTTGGGAACGGAGCCTGATTTGCGCAGAGGTCTATCACCCGATGGCGGCGGCGTCGATCCTCGCGGGGAAAACTCCTGTGCCATGGCATGCAGCGCGGCCACGCGGTTTTCCGTATTCGGATGCGTGGAGAAGAGATTGTCCATGCGCTCGCCGGAAAGCGGATTGATGATGAACATATGCGCCGTTGCCGGGTTACGCTCGGCATCGTCATTGTGGATGCGCTGCGCCATGCCCGAAATCTTCTGCAAGGCGGAAGCAAGCCACAGAGGGTTGCCGCAGATTTCCGCGCCGCGCCGGTCAGCGGAATATTCCCGCGTACGGCTGATCGCCATCTGCACCAGCATCGCTGCCAGCGGCGCCACGATCATCGCGACCAGCACGCCGATAAATCCGAGCGGGTTATTGTTGTTCTCCCGGTTGCCACCGAAGAAGAAGGCAAAATTGCCGAGCATGGAGATGGCGCCCGCCAACGTGGCGGTGATTGTCATGGTCAGCGTATCCCGGTTCTGCACATGCGCAAGCTCATGCGCCATGACACCGGCCACTTCCTCGGGCGTGAGACGCTCCAGCAGTCCTGTCGAAGCGGCAACAGCGGCATTCTGCGGATTCCGCCCGGTCGCGAAGGCATTGGGTTGCGGGCTATCGTAAATATAAACCTTCGGCATCGGCAGACCGGCATTCTGCGACAGGTCGCGGATCATGTGAAAAAATTCGGGCGCATTCGCCTCGTCGATCTCCCGCGCATGATAGGCGGAGAGAACCATCTTGTCGGAGTTCCAGTAGGAAAAAATATTCATACCGGCCGCGATGACCAGGGCAATCATCATGCCGCCCTTGCCGCCAATCAGAAAACCGACACCCATGAACAATGCGGTCATGAAGGCCAGAAGCATTGCCGTGCGCATCATGTTCATCCGTTAAACTCTCCTCGTCACTCACCGGGAATATTCCGGGGTTTATAAAGCCCCTCGGATTATATAATCTGGTAAGCGGCAAACGTATTTCAATATCCCGTCATAGGGAGGATTTCATGCAGAATGCGGATAATGACAACGCCACAGACAGTGGCACGGAAAGTGTGAAGCGACTTTCACCGGCGGCGCAAAGAGCGTTGAAAGAAGCGGAAGAACGGCGCAGGCAACAGGCCGATCTCCAGTTGCCGCCGGAAACCGGCGGCCGGGGCGGCGCGGAACCCGTGCGTTTCGGCGATTACGAAATAAAAGGCCGGGCCATCGATTTTTGAGCGCCACACATAAAAATACCCGCCAAAGGCGGGTATTTTATATTTTCAAACAAATAGTTATTTATTTCTGCTCCAGAAGGCGGCATACCGCTTCAAGCTGCTCCAATGTGCGGTAACCGATACGGATTTGCCCCGATCCGCCCTTGTGGCTGATCTTCACATCCAGCCCGAGAGCATCAGACAGGCTGCGTTCGAGCGCGATCGTATCGGAATCCTTTTCCGCCGCAGGTCGCTTGTCCGCAACATCGCCCTGCGATTTGATATCGTTCTGCGCCAGGCGCTCGGCATCACGCACCGAAAGTCCCTTGGATACGATTGTTTTCGCGAGCGTCGCCGGATCGGAGGTGGAAACAAGCGCGCGGGCATGACCTGCGGAAAGCGAGCCATCCGCCAGCATATCCCGTACCGGATCGGGAAGCTTCAAAAGCCGCAGGCTGTTGGCAACGTGGCTTCGGCTCTTGCCGATGATTTCGCCGAGATCATTCTGCGTATAGCCGTGTTCGGCGATCAGCTGCTCGTACCCCATCGCTTCTTCAAGCGGATTAAGGTCGGAACGCTGTACGTTTTCGACAATTGCCAGTTCCAGCGCCGTGCGATCATCCACATCGCGAACGATGACGGGAACATCGGTAAAGCCCGCCAGCTGCGCCGCACGCCAGCGCCTCTCGCCCGCAATAATCTCGTACCGGTTGACTTCCACCGTTCTTACGACCACAGGCTGAACAATTCCATGCTGACGAATGGAGGCAGCAAGATCCTGCAGCTCGTTCTCATCGAAATGACGCCGCGGGTTCCTCTGACTGCGAGCGATGAATTCGATGGGAATGGTACGATCGGCGTTAACAGCGCGCTGGGGCTCACCCACGGGCACAGGCTGGTCCATTTCTCCGATCAATGCGGCAAGACCGCGCCCCAGCCGACGCTTGGAAAGATCATCACTCATAAGATATTACTCCATACATTCCGGCAAACGTCAGGCGGCTTTACGCAGACGCTCTCTCTGAATCACTTCGGACGCCAGTTGCAGATAGGCCTGGCTGCCAGCACATTTCAGATCATAGAGAATTGCCGGTTTACCATAGGACGGCGCTTCGGAAACACGCACATTGCGTGGAATGAGCGTGTGGTAAACCTTTTCGCCCAGATGCGTGCGCACATCCGAAACAACCTGCTGTGCAAGATTATTGCGCGCATCGAACATCGTAAGAACGATGCCCTGTATATCCAGCTGCGGGTTCACCGATCCACGGATCTGACTGACCGTATCCAGCAACTGACTAAGGCCTTCCAGCGCAAAGAACTCGCATTGCAGCGGCACGAGCACGGAATGTGCGGCCGTCATGGCATTCATCGTCAAAAGATTGAAAGACGGAGGGCAGTCGACGAGAATATAGGAATAGCCTTTGGCTTCCTGCGTCTCCATGGCCGCACGCAGCAGGAAAACGCGGTTGGAAACATTCGCGACCTGCATCTCGAAACCGAGCAAATCCATTGTGGAGGGTACGATGTCGAGATTGGGAACGGCGGTAGGAACAGCAACTTCCGCTACCCCATGATCTCCAACCAGAAGATCGTAGGACGAAAGCTTGCGCTCCTTGCGGTCGATTCCAAGCCCGGTACTCGCATTACCCTGCGGGTCCAGATCCACAATCAGCACGCGCTCGCCAATAGCCGCCAGCGCGGTAGCCAGATTAATGGCGGTTGTTGTTTTACCAACGCCGCCTTTCTGGTTTGCAACTGCGATAATTCGGTTTTTTTCCAAAGTCATGCCGCACCTGGCCAGCTTATCAGCGCCTCAAAGCGAGGTTGCTGATTTCAAGAACAACAGAATCTGCCTCAATGGCACTCTGATGTTTTACCAGATCAAACTCCCAGCGACCATGTGCTTTCTGCACTTCAGAATCATAATCCCTGCCTTTATTAAAATAGGCCTTGAGATTTGGGTTATTCTGCGCCCAGGGATGAATATAATCGAAAAGCAGATCCAGCTCGGCGAGCGCGCGCGCTGAAACGGCCTCGCAATTTTTGATGATTTCCGGTGCTTTCTCGATCCTGACGGGGTGGACTGCACCTCTTGCACCCGTTTCCTTCAGTGCAATTCGCAAGAATGCCGCCTTTTTATTGTTGCTTTCGACCAGATCAACCCAACCTTCGCCAAGCTCCGCCAGAAAAATCGCGGTGACGACCCCGGGAAATCCGCCGCCGCTTCCAAGATCAATCCACTTTTTTGGCTGAGGAGAGAGCTGGAATATCTGCGCGCTGTCGGCCACATGGCGGTTCCAAAGCTCGGCAAGAGTGGAAGGCGCTACCAGATTTGTGGTTCTGTTCCACTTCTTAAAAAGCTCGACAAAATGTTCGAGCCTTGCCTGTGTTTCACGTGAAACACTCTGGCCGTTTATCTTCATAATCCGACTCGCTATTGGTGCATGCGTAATTTTTCACTTCGCGTTGCGGAATCCTTCCGCAGAAGTGCGAGCAGCAGCGATATCGCAGCCGGCGTCATGCCGTCAACACGAGCGGCCTGGGCAATATTCTCAGGACGGGCTTTTTCCAACTTTTGTTTAAGCTCATTGGAAAGGCCGGACAGACTCTTAAAATCAAAATCATCCGGGATTTTTCTGTCTTCGTCCCGCTTGATATCGATGATATCGGCGCTCTGTCTCTGCATATAGACCGCGTAACTCGCCTCGATCTGCAAGACCTCGGCAACTTTTCCGTCAATAGCACCCAATTCCGGCCAATGTCCGGTAAGGACTTCGAGAGTCATATCCGGATAGGCCAGCAATTCATAAACGGACCGGCGTTGGCCGTCCTGATTAAGTTTCAACCCCTGCTTCGCCGCCTGGGATGGGCTGATGGAAATCGCCTTCATCAGCTCTCGACCGCTATCCAGATCAGAAATGAAATTGGCGAAGCGTTCCTGCCGTTCACGGCCGACAATGCCAGCCATCTGGCCAACTGGTGTAAGCCGCAGATCCGCATTGTCTACGCGCAGCGAAAGACGATACTCCGCTCTGGACGTAAACATGCGATAGGGTTCGCTGACACCTTTCGACGTCAGGTCATCAATCATGACGCCGATGTAAGACTCGGTTCGGCTAAAATAGATAGGATCGGCATTGCCCGCATAAAGCGATGCATTCAAGCCGGCGACGAGACCCTGAGCGCCCGCCTCTTCATAACCCGTCGTACCATTAATCTGACCGGCCAGAAACAATCCGGGAATCTTGCGGCATTCCAGCGACGGCTTCAGCTCTCGCGGATCGACATAATCATATTCGATCGCATAACCCGGCTGCAGAATCGTCACCTGTTCAAGGCCCGGTATCGTTCGGATAAATTGCTCCTGAACAGAAGCGGGAAGCGACGTCGATATGCCGTTTGGATAAATGGTGTGATCGTCCAGACCTTCCGGCTCGAGGAATATCTGGTGACCGTCCCGTTCACCGAACCGGGTGATCTTATCCTCAATCGACGGGCAATAACGCGGACCGACCCCTTCGATCTGTCCAGAATACATCGCCGACAGATGAATGTTGTCCTGAATGATCTTGTGGCTAGCCGGGGTGGTGCGAGTTACACCACATTCTATTTGCGGATTGAGAATACGATCCGTCATAAAGGAAAATGGGACAGGATCCTCATCGGCGGCCTGCCGATCCACCGCATTCCAGTCAATCGTCCGTCCGTCCAGTCGGGCAGGGGTGCCGGTTTTCAGGCGACCCATAACGAGGCCCAGCCGCGAGAGCGTGTCCGAGAGGCCGACAGACGGCATTTCTCCCACACGTCCCGCCGGAATCTTTTCGGAACCGATATGAATGAGACCACGCAGGAAGGTTCCGCTCGTCAGCACAACCGCGCCACAAGGAATCCGGCTACCGTTCTTCATGATAACGGCTGCGACGCGATCATCGGCCATCTCAATATCGAAAGCATCGCCTTCAATAATGGTGAGGTTTTCAATCGCATCGATCTCGCGTTGCATGGCTTCGCGGTAAAGCCGCCGGTCGGCTTGCGTGCGCGGACCACGCACGGCCGGTCCCTTTTTGCGATTGAGCATGCGGAATTGGATGCCCGCTGCATCGGCAACACGACCCATCAAGCCATCCAGCGCATCGATCTCACGAACGAGGTGTCCCTTTCCCAGACCGCCAATGGCGGGGTTGCAGGACATGACGCCGATCGTCTCACGCTTGTGGGTAACAAGGGCGGTTTTTGCACCATGCCTCGCAGCAGCGGCCGCGGCTTCGCTGCCCGCGTGGCCACCGCCAATAACAACGACATCGAATGACTGGTGCATATCCCTGCGCCCTGTTCTCTCAGCATCGACATCGCCGCTCGGCCGCCGATGTTTCACGTGAATCATTTTCCTATGCAGAATTCCGAGAAGATCACGCCTAGCAAATCTTCCACATCAACACGGCCGGTGATCCGTCCGAGCGATGTCGCCGCGAGTCTTAAATATTCCGACCTTATCGCAAGGTCCAGGGTCTCGGAATCGAGCGCATCACTAACATAGTTCAGCGTCTCTTCAAGTCGTTTTTTATGTCTCGCGCGCGCCGGAACCAAAGTCTGGCCGGCACCGACGCGTTTTTCTATCTCCTGCCTCAGCATCGAACGCAGTTCGCTCAGGCCTATTCCTTCCTTGGCTGAGATAGACAAATCAAATCCATCATCCAAGACAGGGGAATGAAGCGCTGTTTTCGTTCTAACTCGCAAGTAACTCTGGTTCTTGAATGATTCGAAATTTTGTTTCGGAAACGAATCCTTATCCTGCAGCAGCAGAATGAGGTCTGCTGTTTCCGCTGTCAGAACCGCGCGCCGGACACCTTCGAGCTCCACGACATCCTGTGTTTCCCGTATCCCTGCCGTATCGAATATCCGGACGAGATATCCTTCCAGATTGATGTCAACGCTCAAGACATCTCTCGTCGTGCCGGCAATATCGGTAACGATCGCAACATCGCGGCCGCTAAGAGCATTCAACAGAGTGGATTTGCCCGCATTCGGTTCACCGACGAGCGCGACCTTGAACCCATCGCGAATGATTTCTCCGCTTTCGCCACCCTGGAGATGATCGCCGATTTCCTTTTGGAGAAGCGCCATGGCTTCCCAAACCTGAGCCGCCACGGAATCCGGAACATCCTCCTCGTCGGCAAAATCCAGTTCCGCTTCGATGAGCGCGCGAGCGCGCGTCAGGCGGCTGGCCCAGCCATCATAGAGCGCCGACAATTTGCCACTGCTCTGTTCCACCGCCAACCGCCGCTGCATTTCCGTTTCAGCCTGCAACAGATCGGCGAGGCCTTCTACCTCAAGGAGATCCATCTTCCCATTCTCGAAGGCTCTACGGGAGAACTCACCGGCATCGGCAGGCCGAAGTCCTTCGAGATTTTCAAGCTCGGCAAAAATCGAAGCCATGACCGCGCGACTGCCATGGCTATGAATTTCAACACAATGCTCACCCGTGAAGGAATTTGGAGCCGGAAAGACGATGACCAGCGCCTGGTCGATGATCTCATCGTTTCGATTCCGAATCGAGCAGAGCGTCGCCTTTCGTGGTGAAGGAAGTTCCCGGCCCGTCAACATCTCCAAGGCATCGAAAGCCTTGGAGCCGCCGATCCTGATAACAGCCACACCGGCCGGCAGAGCACCGCTGGAGAGCGCATAGATCGTATCGGCGGAAGCTGGCATCATTCACCTCGGTCTAAAACAGTCAAGCCGCATCCGAATAAACGGATACGGCTTTAAAGCTCTTATGATGAATCCGGCTAAAGTTCGGATCAGGTATTCATCGATTCGAAGAAATCCGAATTGTTCTTGGTCTGCTTCAGCTTGTCGATCAGGAATTCGATGGCGTCCATCGTACCCATCGGCGCGAGAATACGGCGAAGAACGAAAATCTTCTGCAGATCCTGACGCGGCACCAGCAGGTCTTCCTTACGCGTACCGGATTTCAGAATATCCAGTGCCGGGAAGATGCGCTTGTCGGCAACCTTGCGGTCGAGCACGATTTCCGAGTTACCGGTACCCTTGAATTCTTCGAAGATGACTTCATCCATACGGCTGCCGGTATCGATCAGCGCAGTCGCGATAATGGTCAGCGAACCGCCTTCTTCGATGTTGCGAGCGGCGCCGAAGAAGCGCTTCGGGCGCTGCAGCGCGTTGGCATCCACACCACCCGTCAGAACCTTACCGGAGGAGGGAACAACCGTGTTGTAGGCACGGCCGAGGCGCGTGATGGAATCGAGCAGGATGACGACGTCACGACCATGTTCGACCAGGCGCTTCGCCTTTTCGATGACCATCTCGGCGACCTGCACGTGACGAACGGCCGGTTCATCGAAGGTAGAGGACACAACCTCACCCTTCACCGAACGCTGCATGTCGGTCACTTCTTCCGGACGCTCATCGATCAGGAGAACGATCAGGTAGCATTCCGGATGGTTTGCCGTGATGGAATGGGCGATGTTTTGAAGCAGAACGGTCTTACCGGTGCGTGGCGGCGCGACGATCAATCCGCGCTGACCCTTGCCGAGTGGTGCAACGAGATCGATCACACGCGACGACAGGTCCTTCGAGGTCGGAACATCCAGTTCCATCTTGAAGCGCTCATTCGGATAAAGCGGCGTCAGATTGTCGAAGTGAACCTTGTGGCGGATCTTTTCCGGATCGTCGAAATTGATCGTATTGACCTTGAGGAGCGCGAAATAACGTTCGCCTTCCTTGGGGCCGCGGATCGGGCCTTCGACTGTATCGCCGGTCTTCAGCGAGAAGCGGCGGATCTGCGACGGCGAGATATAGATATCGTCCGGACCGGGAAGATAGTTTGCATTTGCGGATCGCAGGAACCCGAAACCGTCCTGCAGGACTTCAACGACGCCCTCGCCGATGATTTCGATGTCCTGGCTCGCGAGAACCTTAAGGATTGCGAACATGAGCTCCTGCTTGCGCATGGTGCTCGCATTTTCAACTTCCAGGGATTCGGCAAAAGTCAGCAAGTCGGTAGGCGATTTGCTCTTAAGTTCCTGAAGCTTCATTTCAGCCATGAAGAGAAGACCGTTTGATAATGTAATGTCGGGGGAGGGCGTGTTCGCGAATCAGATGCTGTGGGAGATACCGCAGATGACTGAATAATTCACATGCCACGAAGATGAGTGGCCCGAAAATAGCGATTGAACACGGCCGCTGCAAGAGGAAAGCACGAATTCCGCGAAATTTATCGTCGCACCGTCTTAACCGAAGGGTTTCACAACCACAAGTATGACGATGAGGATCATCAGCACCGTCGGAACCTCGTTCATCAACCGCCAGTGACGGGCAGGCCGCGTATTTTCATCCCGCGTGAAACGTTTTGCGCTGCGCGTGAAATAAACATGGGTCACAGTCAGAAGCACCACCAGCGCGATCTTTGCATGCAGCCAGCCACCGGAAAAACCATAAACCGACCAGGCGAGATAAAGTCCCAATAGCCAGGATATCATCATCGCCGGGTTCATGATCACCTTGATCAGCCGCTGCTCCATCACCTTGAAGGTTTCTGACTGCTGCGAACCGGCGGGCGCATCGGTGTGGTAGATGAAGAGCCGTGGTAGGTAAAAAATCGCCGCCATCCAGGAAATGACGGCGATGATATGCAGCGCCTTGATCCAGAGATAGAGATCGGCCGGATCGGCATAAAATAACAGGGCGACGAAGGCAGCAAAGACACCGAGCGCGATGCCGGCGCGCAAAGCCGCCCGGTTTCCGGAACGGATGGAGGTCTGTTTTTCGCCGCTCATGCCCCGGCTCCGCGGGAGCGCACCCGCTGCACCAGCCGGGTGACGTTTTCCGGGTCGGCATGCGGAGTGATGCCATGGCCGAGATTGAATATCAGCGGACCCTGTGCAAGAGCCTGCAGCACGGCATCTATACCATCCTGTAACGCCTTCCCTCCTGCCACCATCAGCATGGGGTCGAGATTGCCCTGCACGGGCCCTTCCTTCTGCAAGTCCCTGGCAAAGCTCAGCGGCACCGACCAGTCGAGCCCGATTGCGTCGGCGCCCGTCTTGCGACGATAATCCTTGAGAAGATAACCAGCCCCCTTGGCGAAGGCGATGATTTTTGCCGAAGGCCGACGGGCGCGCACCGATGCGATAATGCGGGCAACGGGTTTTATCGCATAGTCCTCAAATTCCTTTTCACCGAGAACACCGGCCCAGGAATCGAAGATTTGAACCGCATCCGCGCCTGCATCGATCTGGGCGACCAGATAATCGGCGGAAACGTCGGCAAGGAAAGCCAGCAGCTTTTCCATGGCCACCGGCTCCTGATAACCGAATAGTCGCGCCGGGGCCTGATCCGGCGTTCCGTGTCCCGCGATCATATAAGTCGCAACCGTCCACGGCGCGCCGCAAAAACCGAGAAGCGTCGTTTCATTGGGCAAAGAGGTGCGCAGACGGGAAACGGTTTCGAAAACGGGAGAAAGATGCGCCATGACATTTGTAGCATCCAGCTTCTCGATACCGCTGACATCGATCGGGTCCATGGCCGGACCTTTTCCTTCGCTGAAAGACACGTTGCGGTGAAGCGCATCCGGTATCACCAGAATATCGGAAAAGAGAATGGCGGCATCTAGCCCGAACCGGCGAATGGGTTGGAGAGTAACCTCCGTCGCCAGTTCGGGATTATAACAGAGATCGAGGAAACTACCGGCGCTCTTACGCGTTTCCCTGTACTCGGGAAGATAACGCCCAGCCTGTCGCATCAGCCATATGGGCGGCGGTGTGACCGTCTGCCCGTTCAACACCGTCATAACCTTGCGTTCGCTCATGGCACCCAGCTTCTAAAAAATAAAATCAAAGAGATTTAAAAGATTTTCTATTTCTTAGAGTCTGTGGGTAGCAAGGATTAAAATCATTCCAGTCGAAATGCCGCAGCCGCAAAGTTTCAAGCGTGCCTGCGGATGTTATCGGCGCGCTTGCTTTGGAATAATCGGGATAATAGAAATTTTATAAATAATTTCAGTTATTTATGACGAACCAGGAAAACAGGACGACTGTGGATAATCTGGGGAAAATTTTGAACGGTTTCACGTTCTTCCAACAATTCACAGGCACGTCGGAGACGATTGAAGCCACTTGCGGATTGTGGAAAAACACCACCTTATTCACGTCGCGGTTCGACCCGCAGGACAATTCAGAGATTTGTCCCGGTTTATCAACAGCGGGAGAAAAACAGCGTGGAGAACAAAAAAAGCTTCTTCCATCTGCACCTGATTTCGGACTCGACGGGAGAGACTCTGATGTCGGCCGGTCGGGCCGTTTCGGCACAGTTCCACGCTTCCATGCCGGTGGAACATGTCTATCCGATGATTCGAAACCAGAAACAGCTCGCACAGGTCGTTGATCTCATCGACAAGGAACCGGGCATTGTTCTCTATACGATCGTCGACCAGCAGCTGGCCGAGTTTCTGGACCTGCGGTGCCATGCGATCGGGGTGCCCTGCGTAAATGTCCTTGAACCCATCATCGGCATCTTCCAGACCTATCTAGGTGCGCCGTCCAGACGGCGGGTGGGCGCGCAACATGCCTTGAATGCGGATTATTTTGCGCGGATCGAGGCGCTCAATTTCGCCATGGATCATGATGACGGGCAAATGCCCGAAACTTATGACGAAGCCGATATCGTCATCATCGGCATCAGCCGCACCTCAAAAACACCGACCAGCATCTATCTCGCCAACAGGGGAATAAAGACCGCCAATATACCGGTCGTTCCCAATGTGCCTTTGCCCGACAGCCTCTACGCGGCCACGCGACCGCTGATCGTCGGGCTGGTCGCGACATCGGACCGAATATCGCAGGTGCGTGAAAACCGGGAACTCGGCGCGACGGGCGGATTTGACAGCGGCCGCTACACGGACCGCGCCACCATTATGGAAGAGCTGAAATATGCGCGAGCGCTCTGCGCCCGCAACAATTGGCCGCTGATCGATGTCACGCGCCGCTCCATCGAGGAAACGGCGGCGGCGATCCTTGCCCTTCGTTCGAGGACACGATAATCCGAATCGCACCATTCGGAGCAGACAGTCGATGCAACAAGAATTGATTCTCGCCTCGTCCAGCGCATCCCGCCAGATGCTGATGCGCAATGCGGGGCTGACATTTTCGGCCATCCCCGCGGATATTGACGAACGTGCGCTCGATGAACAGCTGGAACGAGACGGCGCCAGTCCGGAAGAGGTTGCACTGGAACTCGCCAGGGCCAAGGCTCTTGCGGTTGGCGCGCTTTATCCGGAAGCACTGGTCCTCGGCTGCGACCAGACCATGGCGCTCGGCACCCGCGTTTATCACAAGCCGAAAACCATGGCGGAGGCCGAAGCGCATCTGCTGTCATTGTCCGGCAAGGTCCATCGCCTGAACAGCGCTGCCGTTCTCGTCCGACATGGCGAAGTCGTGTGGCAGATCGTTTCCAGCGCCGAGCTGACCGTTCGGACTTTAAGCGCCGAATTTGTCTCCCGCCACCTGCAACGGGTGGGAGAAAAGGCCCTGAGCAGCGTCGGCGCGTATCAGCTCGAAGGAGAGGGAATCCAGCTATTCACCTCGATCGAAGGCGATTATTTCACGATTCTCGGCCTGCCGCTTCTGCCGCTTTTATCGAAACTGCGCGACATGGATGTCATCGATGGCTGATTCACGTGAAACATTAACCATAAACGCCTTCGTTGTCGGCTATCCGATCAAGCATTCGCGATCGCCTATTATCCATTCCTACTGGCTGAAGAAATTCGGCATTGCCGGTTCCTATAAGGCCGTGGAAATCTCTCCGGACGATTTCGCGAATTTCATTGCAACGCTGAAGCAGGGCAAGCCGGGCACGGCCGTCGGCGGCAATGTCACCATTCCCCATAAGGAAGCGGCTTATTGGCTGGCAGACAGACCAGATGCTCTGGCGGAAGAACTCGGCGCTGCCAACACTGTCTGGATGGAGGAGGGTGAGCTTCACGCTACCAATACGGATGGTTATGGTTTCGTCTCCAATCTCGATGAGCGGCATCCGGGCTGGGACAGGACAGAGCGAGCAGTGGTTCTGGGTGCCGGCGGCGCTAGTCGAGCGGTCATTCAGTCGCTGCGTGATCGAGGCATCGCCGAAATCCACGTCCTCAACCGTACCGTCGAACGGGCGTGCGAACTGGCCGACCGTTTTGGGTCGCGGGTTTTTGCCCATTCCCAGGCAGCGCTTCATGAGGTCATGCAGGGTGCCGGACTTTTCGTGAATACGACGTCGCTCGGCATGGATGGAACGGAAGCGCCACATATTGATTTTTCGCCGCTGGCAGATCAGGCCGTCGTAACCGATATCGTCTATGTGCCGTTGAAAACACCGATCCTGAGAATGGCGGAAGAGCAGGGCGTCGCAACCGTCGATGGGCTCGGCATGCTGCTTCATCAGGCTAAACCCGGTTTCAAGCGATGGTTCGGCAAAACGCCGGAAGTCGATGAGGCCCTGCGTTCGCTCATCATCGAGGATATGGAGAAACATTGATGATCGTCATCGGTCTCACCGGCTCGATTGGAATGGGAAAAACGACGACGGCGAAGCTGTTTGCCGGGGAAGGAGTTCCGGTTCTCGATTCGGATGAGGTCGTGCACGGGCTTTACCGGGCGGAAGCCGCCCCGCTGATCGAAGCGGCCTTTCCGGGCACCACCGTTTCCGGTGCGGTGGACAGGCAGAAACTCGGTGAGATCTTGCGGCAGAATCCGGCTAATTTCAGCAGACTGGAAGAGATCGTGCATCCGCTGGTGCGTGGAAGGCAGGAGGCGTTTCTGGCGCAGGCGAGGACAGAGGATCGGCAATTCGCCCTCCTCGATATTCCGCTGCTGTTCGAAACCGGGGCGGAAAGCCGGGTCGATAAAGTCGTTGTCGTCAGTTGCGCGCCGGAGATTCAGCGAGAGCGGGTTTTATCCCGACCTGGAATGACGGAAGAGAAATTCGAAATGATCCTCGCCCGGCAGATGCCCGACGCCGAAAAGCGCCGGCGTGCCGATTTTATCGTCGATTCCGGAAATGGTGTCGAAGCGGCACGGGATCAGGTAAGACAGATTCTGCAGAAACTGGCCGCTCAGTCGCGCCCCGGAGAGATGAATGCGTGAGATCATTTTCGATACGGAAACCACGGGCCTTGAATCGAAGCTGGACCGCGTGATTGAAATCGGCGGCATCGAGCTGATCAATCACTTTCCCACCGGCCGCACGCTGCATCTCTACATCAGCCCGGAAGATCGCAAGGTTCACCCCGACGCACTTGCCGTTCACGGGATTACCGACGAGTTTCTGAAGGATAAACCCAAATTCGCCGAGGTCGTCGACCAGATTCGCGACTTCTTCGAGGGCGCGCGCTGGGTGGCGCATAACGCCACATTCGATATGGGCTTCATCAACGCGGAATTCGCCCGTCTCGGCATTGAGCCAGTTGCTGCCGATCTGGTGACGGATACGCTTTCGCTCGCCCGTCGCAAGCACCCCATGGGACCGAACTCGCTGGACGCACTTTGCCGGCGTTACGGTATCGACAATTCCCACCGTACCAAGCACGGCGCTCTTCTCGACTCCGAGCTGCTCGCCGAAGTTTATATTGAAATGATCGGCGGGCGCCAGACGGCGCTCGGTTTCGGTTCCGCCGCCAAGCAGGAAACCATCATCGTCGAGGAAGACGTTGCGCTTGAGCCACTGCAAAGGCCGCGGGCTTTGCCCTCGAGGCTGGATGCCGAAACGGTCGCGGCCCATGGTAAACTCGTTCTTGGCATGGGCGATAAGGCGATCTGGAACCGTTATCAGAATTGATGCCTGTCCAGGCACCGGAAACTGTGAATGCCGTCAAAGAAAAACCCGGGCATGAACCCGGGTTTTGTTTTGTCTGAATTCTGCAGCGCAGAGCCGCGTCACTTAGTTCGGTACGGCCTGAACCTTGGCCTTTGCCTGTTCCTCGGCAACGCGCTGGGCGAACATCTGCGCAAAATCTATCGGATCGATCATCAGCGGCGGGAAACCGCCATTGCGGGTAACGTCCGCAATGATCTGGCGCGCGAAGGGGAACAGCAGGCGCGGGCATTCGATGAACAGCACCGGCAGCATATGTTCCTGCGGGAAGCCGGCGATGCGGAACACGCCGCCATAAACCAGCTCGGCCGCGAACAGCACCTTGTCGCCATCCTTGGCTTCAGCATTCAGCGTCAGGACAACATCGAAATCCGAACCCGAGATCGGGTTTGCATTGACGTTGACATTGATGTTGATCGACGGCGCATTATCACGGGCCTGAAGCGAGCGAGGAGCACCCGGATTTTCGAAGGAAAGATCCTTGATGTACTGGGCAAGAATGTTGAGGGAAGGACTTACTGCGCCCTGTGCACCATTTTCAGCGGTCATTACATTTCCTCACGGCGTGAATTCGTGGAAGGCGGTCTATCATTTCGACCCGGGCCTTACAACCCTTCGTGATTGGGTCATCGCGACCCATTCCGCCCGGGATCAGGGTTTGGGCAGATCGCGATCGTCCGGGTTGCGCGACCATGGCGAACCCTCTGGCTCTTCGCGATGAAACTCCTCCTCGTCGAGATCCACCACCTTCGAATTGCGCGCATGTCCCGGATCATTCCGAAAGCCGGAAAAATCACCGGGCTGAGGACCGGATTGCTGGCCGGATTGCCGAAACGAACCCGCAACGACGACGCGCGGCCCGAAGGCTTTCCAGAAAAAGCGCCGCACGCTGGGCGAGAGAAGCAGAAGGCCGAGAATGTCGGTAATGAAACCGGGAATGAAGAGCAGGATCCCGGCAACAACGCGCATGGCGCCATTCACCAGCTCATCCGCCGGCTGCGCACCGGTACGTCCCGCATCCTGAAGATTTCTCACCATGCCGATGCCGCCGAGCCGCAGGATGAGCAACCCCAGAAACGAGGTGAACAGGACAAGCGCCAATGTCAGCCACAAACCGATTGCCTTGCCGACGATGATGAAACCGGCAATTTCGAGGATGGGCATCATCAGGATGACGATGGGGAGAAAGGAAAAACGCATCTTCTAGCCTTGCGTGTGCATCTCTGGCAGATTGCCGGTTCCCGGGACACCGATGATTGAATCTGCACATTTGAATGATGATAAGATGCAGACTATATGATGGTGAGGTTTTCGAATTTAAATGGCGGTTTTGGTAAAAGATGGGCTTCAGCGACTTTATCACATTGTTTTTTCTCGTTGCAGCGGTGCTGATCTTCTTTCAGCTGCGCAGTGTCCTCGGTCGCCGCACGGGCAATGAGAAGCCGCCATTCGACCCCTATAGCCCGCGAGATGTGGCGAAGGGTCCCGTTGCAGACGATAACAAGGTCGTGACCCTGCCAAGGCGCAGCGAGGGTGACGAAGAAAACCGTTTTGCCGAGGCGGATGCACTTGCCCCCGTCGATACGCCACTCAATGCGTCGCTGCGTGAGGTGATGACCAGGGACCCGTCCTTTGGGCCGAAGGAGTTCCTGAACGGCGCCCGCATGGCCTATGAAATGATTGTCATGGGCTTTGCCGATGGCGACCGCAAGACGCTCAAGAACCTTCTGTCGAAGGAGGTTTTCGACGGTTTCGAGGCTGCCATTTCCGAGAGGGAAGGTCGGGGCGAGGTGGTGAAGTCCACCTTCGTGGGTATCGAGAAGGCAGATATCACCCAGGCCAGTGTGCGTGATTCCGAAGTGCAGATCACGCTGAGGATCGTCAGCCAGCTGATTTCGGCGACCTATGACAGGGATGGCAAGCTGGTGGATGGCGATCCGGATGCGGTTGCGGAGGTGGATGACATCTGGACCTTCTCGCGCGATATCCGCTCGCGCGATCCGAACTGGAAGCTGATCGCTACCGAATCCGAGCAATGACCGCGCCCTTTTCGATCGAAGAAGTTTCTTTCAGCGACCTGCCCGGATGGCGGCAAGACGATCCGGGCAAGCTTTTTCCGGCGATGGCGACAATCCTGTCGCATCTTCGGAATGCGAAACCCTACAGGACCGGCGCGCTCGGGGTCACGGCGGCGGAACTGGTCTCGCTTCTGGAAAGCGCAGAGAAAAACCAGACAAGCGACCCGGAGCAGGCGCGACGGTTTTTCGAAACCAATTGCGTGCCTTTCAGGATTTCTCCAGCTCAGGGAAAAAGCGGTTTCGTGACCGCTTTTTACGAACCCGAACTGGAAGTGTCGTCTGAGCCCGACGACATCTGGCGTTATCCGATTTACCGCCGGCCGTCGGAGCTGGTGGATATCGACGACGCCAATCGTCCTGCCGGTTTCGATACGTCCTATGCTTTCGGCAGGGAGGATGAAAACGGTATTTCCTATTTTCCCGACCGTCGGGAGATCGATGAAGGGTATCTGGAGGGCAGGGGCCTTGAGATTGCCTGGGCAAGATCGAAGGTCGATCTGTTTTTCGTTCATATGCAGGGTGCGGCGCGTCTGGTGTTTCCCGACGGCGCGGTAAAGCGTATCACCTATGCGGCCAAGGCCGGGCATGCTTTTTCGCCGATTGGCCGTCTGCTTCTCGAACGCGGCGAACTCGATCCGAAAACCGTGTCGATGCAGACGATCCGCAAATGGCTCGCTGACCATCCGGATGAGGTGGATGGGGTACTATGGCATAACCGTTCCTATATTTTTTTCAGGGAGGTGGATGTCGCCGATCAGGACATGGGGCCGATTGCAGCTGCTAAAGTTCCGTTGATTGCGGGGCGAGCGCTTGCGGTGGACAGGCTCATCCACACGTTCGGGCTTCCCTTCTTCATCCATGCGCCGTCGCTTACCCATCTCGATGACGGAAAACCTTTCGCGCGTCTGATGCTGGCGCTCGATACCGGCTCGGCCATCGTTGGTCCCGCGCGTGGCGATATTTTCACCGGCTCCGGTTTCGAAGCGGGAGAGCTGGCCGGTACGGTGCGCAATGAGGCCGATTTTTATATACTGATACCGCAGGTGGCTGCGCAGAGGTATAGGCGATGAAGAGCAGTCGCAAGCTCGGCAAGGAAGAGCGCATTCTGTGGGGAAAGGTCGCAAAAACCACGCGGCCGATCTCCGGCAGACTGGAAGACCTGCTGGCTTTCGATGACATAGAGGAGCCTCCGGTGGAGCCCGATGTTCCGCAGGCCGGCAAAGTCGCATTTCCGCGCATGCTTTTGGAGCCGGCCGAGCCGTCGCCACCGGCTCCGGACAAGAAGCCGAAGATTCATCAGCCGATGGAAAAACCGGTCAAACGCAAGCTCACCCGTGGCCGGCTGCCGCTGGAAGGGCGGATCGATCTGCACGGTATGTTCCAGAGCGAAGCCCATGCGGTGCTGCTTGATTTTCTGTTGCGCGCGCATGAGCGCGGTCTGAGGCATGTGCTCGTCATAACAGGTAAGGGCCGCTCCATCGGCAGCGACGGCGCGTTGAAAAGAGCGGTGCCCATGTGGTTTTCCAAGCCGGAATATCGCCACCTGATTTCATCCTATGAGGATGCATCCGCCAATCATGGCGGCGACGGCGCGCTTTATGTGCGGTTGGCGCGTCGGCGGGGTGAAAAATCATGACGCCCTTTGCGGAGGCCGTGCGGCAACTTCGCGAGCGCAAGGGCGTGACGCAGAAGGAAATGGCCGCCGCAATCGGCGTATCGCCGGCCTATCTTTCCGCGCTGGAGCATGGCAAGCGCGGCAAGCCGAGCTTCGATCTCCTCCAGCGCATCGCCGGATATTTCAACATCATCTGGGATGAGGCGGAGGAATTGTTCTTTCTGGCCGGTTCTTCCGACCCGAAAGTGGTGATCGACACCATCGGCCTGCCGCCGCAATATACGGCTTTCGCCAACCGGCTGGCACGGGATATTCGCAAGCTGCCGCTGAGTGTGGTAGAGGAACTGTCAGCCGTGCTGCAAAAAAGCCGTTCTTGCGATTGAAACCCCTCTATCCCCTGCTTTATGCAGCATCCTGAAGCATGCGGCCTTTGGGATTGGGTGTAGAATTTCTATAGTCGCATGTCGGATTTGAGTGATTCGCTGGCTTCAGGCCTTCTCACTGGAAACCTGGCCCGAGAAAACTTTGGAAAGAGTATTTATGACCGAAACATCGTCAAGCGAAGTCGGCGCGAACGCGGAATATGGAGCCGATTCGATCAAGGTCCTCAAGGGCCTTGATGCCGTGCGCAAACGGCCCGGCATGTATATCGGCGACACCGATGACGGTTCCGGCTTACATCACATGGTCTACGAAGTCGTTGACAACGCCATCGATGAAGCGCTTGCCGGTCATGCCGATCTGGTGACGGTGACGCTGAACGCCGATGGCTCCGTGACGGTGACGGATAACGGACGCGGCATTCCGACCGACATCCATTCTTCCGAAGGCGTTTCCGCCGCCGAAGTCATCATGACCCAGCTGCATGCGGGCGGCAAATTCGACCAGAACTCTTACAAGGTGTCAGGCGGCCTGCATGGCGTCGGCGTCTCCGTGGTCAATGCGCTTTCCGTCTGGCTGAAGCTCAGAATCCGCCGCAACGGCAAGCTGCACGAAATCGGCTTCACCCATGGTGTCGCCGATGCGCCGCTTTCCGTCATTGGCGAATATGAAGGCCGCTCCGGCACGGAAGTGACCTTCCTCGCGAGCCCTGAAACCTTCACCATGACGGACTACGATTACGGAACGCTGGAGCATCGCCTGCGCGAACTCGCATTCCTGAATTCCGGCGTCCGCATCCTGCTCACCGACAAGCGCCATTCCGATATCAAGCAGGAAGAGCTGCTGTATGATGGCGGTCTCGAAGCCTTCGTTCGTTATCTCGATCGTGCCAAGAAGCCGCTGGTGGACAAGCCAGTCGCCATCAAGGGCGAAAAGGACGGTATCACTGTCGAGGTCGCGCTGTGGTGGAACGATAGCTACCATGAAAACGTGCTGTGTTTTACCAACAACATTCCCCAGCGCGACGGCGGCACCCATATGGCCGGTTTCCGCGCGGCGCTGACCCGTCAGGTGACCTCCTATGCCGAAACCTCGGGCATCCTGAAAAAGGAAAAGGTGAGCCTGCAGGGTGAGGACTGCCGTGAAGGTCTGACGGCCATTCTTTCCGTCAAGGTTCCCGATCCCAAGTTTTCCTCGCAGACGAAAGACAAGCTCGTGTCGTCCGAGGTGCGTCCGGTCGTGGAAAGCCTTGTCAACGAAGCGCTCTCCACCTGGCTGGAAGAACACCCTTCCGACGCAAGAATCCTCGTGGGCAAGGTCGTGGAAGCGGCGGTCGCCCGCGAAGCTGCCCGCAAGGCGCGCGAACTGACGCGCCGCAAGGGCGCACTCGATATCGCCTCTCTGCCCGGCAAGCTAGCCGACTGCTCCGAGCGTGATCCGGCGAAATCCGAACTCTTCCTCGTTGAGGGTGACTCCGCTGGCGGTTCGGCCAAGCAGGGCCGCTCGCGCGAAACCCAGGCGATCCTGCCGCTGCGCGGCAAGATCCTGAACGTCGAACGTGCCCGTTTCGACAAGATGTTGTCCAGCCAGGAAATCGGCACGCTGATTACGGCGCTCGGTACCTCCATCGGCAAGGACGAGTTCAACGCCGACAAGCTGCGTTACCACAAGATCATCATCATGACGGATGCTGACGTCGACGGCGCCCATATCCGTACCCTGCTTCTGACCTTCTTCTTCCGCCAAATGCCGGAGCTGATCGAGCGTGGCCATCTCTATATCGCCCAGCCGCCGCTTTATAAGGTCACGCGTGGCAAATCCGTGCAGTACCTCAAGGATGAAAAGGCGCTGGAAGAATACCTGATCTCCATGGGTATCGAGGAAGCGTCGCTGACGCTCGGTTCTGGCGAAGTGCGTATCGGCGCCGATCTTCGCGAGGTCATTCTGGATGCGGTGCGCATGCGCTCGCTGATCGACGGGCTGCATTCGCGTTACAGCCGCTCTATCGTGGAACAGGCCGCTATTGCCGGCGCGCTGAACCCCGAACTTTCGGCTGATGCTGCCCGCGCCGAGGAAACCGTTGCCGAAGTGGCGCGGCGTCTGGATATGATCGCGGAAGAAACCGAACGTGGCTGGTCCGGCACGGTGCTGCAGGATGGCGGCTTGCGCTTCGAGCGCATGGTGCGCGGCGTCAAGGAAGTCTCGACGCTGGATATGGGACTGCTCGGTTCGGCCGATGCCCGCCATATCGATCAGCTCGCAGCCCGCACGCGCGATATCTACGCTACGCCGCCGGTTCTGCAACGCAAGGACGGCACCATGGAACTGGCCGGTCCACGCGCGCTTCTGGATGCGATTTTCGCCGCCGGCCGCAAGGGTCTTTCCATGCAGCGCTATAAGGGCCTCGGCGAAATGAATGCCGAGCAGCTGTGGGAAACCACGCTCGACGCCAATGTTCGCTCCCTGCTGCAGGTAAGGGTGAGTGACGCGACGGACGCCGACGGTCTGTTCGCCCGCCTGATGGGCGACGAGGTGGAACCGCGCCGCGACTTCATTCAGGAAAATGCGCTGAGCGTCGCCAACCTCGACATTTAATCCTGTGGGGTTTTCGCGTAACGATTCACGTGAAACGAAAATTTAATATAAGGCCCGGCGGTCAATTTCCGTCGGGCCTTTTGTCATTCGGAGAACATCAATCACCCTTGCCGGTGAAGCGCCCTTCGAAGGCCACATCCGAAAGCGGCAGACGCTTGCTCGGCACTTCCCGCTCCGCCAGATCATCAGGGAGAACGGACTTGTCGGTCAGCGTGCCGATGGCGACCCCGGCCTCCACCTTGTAGCCTTCCGGGATGTTCAGTTTTTCAACGATCTTTTCCTTCAATATGCCAGCCATGCCATGGGCGTGGTAACCGAGCAGGTGAGCCTGCATGGCAAGCGAAAACCAGGCAGCGCCGGCATCGAAGGAATGGGTCGCGGATGGTTTTTTTTCACCGTCGCGCGAGATGTTATAGTCGCGGGAAATGACAAACAGCAGCACGGAGGCGTTTTTTGCCCAGCGCTGGTTTCCCTCCATCAGCAGTTCCACGAAGAGCGGCCAGTCTTCGCTATCCTTGTGCGCATAGACAAACCGCCATGGCTGATAGTTGGAAGCAGACGGCGCCCAGTGTGCCGCATCCAGAATGGTCATCAGATGCTGGGACGGCATGGCATGGCCATCGAAGGCGCGCGGAGACCAGCGATCGAGGAAGAGGGGATCGACGGGATATTCTGATTGCCGGGAATTGCTGTTCGTCACGGGCCATGTCCTTTTGATTGACGGGAAGGAAAAGGTATTTTTCGAAACTTGGCGCAGTCAAGGGGTGACAAGTATGAATGCATCGTTCATATATGCATCACCTTGTCAGACAACCGGGAGAGAGTTCCATGAAATTGATGCGTGTCGGCCAGCCCGGCCAGGAAAAACCTGCAATCCTTGATGCGGAAGGAAAAGTCCGCGATCTGTCCGCCCATGTCAAAGACATTGGCGGCGAAGCCATTTCTCCCGAGGGCCTGAAGAAGATCGCCGCGATCAACCTCGGCACACTTCCGGTGCTGAACGAAGAGCGCATCGGCGCCTGCGTTGCCGGAACCGGAAAATTCATCTGCATCGGCCTCAACTTTTCCGACCACGCCGCCGAAACGGGTGCCACCGTACCGCCGGAACCGGTCATTTTCATGAAGGCAACCTCGGCTATCGTCGGTCCGAATGACAACGTTACCATTCCGCGCGGTTCTGAAAAGACCGACTGGGAAGTCGAGCTCGGCGTCGTCATCGGCAAGACCGCCAAATATGTCTCGGAAGCCGATGCTCTCGATTACGTCGCGGGTTATTGCGTTTCGCATGATGTGTCCGAACGCGCCTTCCAGACGGAGCGTGCGGGGCAATGGACCAAGGGCAAGTCCTGCGACACCTTCGGTCCCATCGGCCCCTGGCTGGTGACGAAGGACGAAATCACTGACCCGCAGAACCTCGGAATGTGGCTGAAAGTGAACGGCCAGACCATGCAGGACGGCTCCAGCAAGACAATGGTGTATGGCGTCGCCCACGTTGTCTCCTACCTCAGCCAGTTCATGTCGCTGCATCCCGGCGATGTCATTTCCACCGGCACCCCTCCTGGCGTTGGCATGGGCCTGAAGCCGCCGCGTTACCTGAAGGCTGGTGACGTCGTGGAACTCGGCATTGAGGGTCTCGGTTCCCAGAAGCAGACTTTCGTCGCCGACATCTGATCGCCGGCAGGCATTCAACGAAAAGTGAGGCGCCGGCGGGAAACCGCCGGCGCCTTCGATTTTGTGCACCTGCGAAAAGCTGCTATGGTTGAAAAAAAGAGCGTGATCGCGAGGGAGGCGTCATCAGTGTTCTACCACCTCTATGAAATGAACCATGCGGCCATGGCGCCGCTGCGCGCCGGCGCCGACATGATGCGTCAGGCTTGCAACAATCCGCTCAACCCGCTTTCCAGCACGGCTTTCGGAAGAAGCCTCGATGCCGGTTTTGAGGTCTTTGAGCGCATGACGCGCCGTTACGCTAAACCGGAATTCGCTCTTTGCAGTACGATTGTCGATGGCCACACCGTCAATGTTGTCGAAGAGACCGTCTGGTCGCGTCCGTTCTGCAATCTGCTTCATTTCAAGAAAGAACTCGATCCAGCCCGCCAGTCCGATCCGAAGGTGCTGCTGGTGGCGCCGATGTCCGGCCACTACGCCACCCTGTTGCGGGGAACGGTGGAGGCCCTGCTGCCTTCGGCGGATATCTACATCACCGATTGGACCGACGCCCGCACCGTGCCGGTGAGTGAGGGCACCTTCGATCTCGATGATTACATCAGCTATGTCATCGAGATGCTGCGCGCGATCGGACCGGGGGCGCATGTGGTAGCCGTCTGTCAGCCATCCGTGCCAGTACTGGCCGCCGTTTCCCTGATGGAGGCTGATGGGGATAAATTCGCGCCGGCATCCATGACGCTGATGGGTGGTCCGATTGACACGCGCATCAATCCAACGGCTGTCAACGGTCTTGCCAAGGCGAAACCCATTGAATGGTTCCGCGACAATGTCGTCATGCAGGTGCCGTGGCCGCAGCCCGCTTTTGGCCGCAATGTCTATCCGGGCTTCCTGCAACTCTCCGGTTTCATGTCCATGAACCTCGACAAGCACATGACGGCGCACAAGGATTTTTACCTCAACCTCGTCAAGAATGACGGCGATTCCGCTGAAAAACACCGCGAATTTTACGACGAATATCTGGCCGTCATGGATCTGACGGCGGAGTTCTATCTGCAGACAGTGGAAACCGTCTTTATCGACCATGCGCTTCCGAAAGGAAACATGCTGCACCGGGGCAGGGCGGTCGATCCCGCAGCCATTCGCAACGTCGCATTGTTTACGGTGGAAGGTGAGAACGACGATATTTCCGGCGTCGGCCAGACAAAGGCCGCGCATGATCTCTGCCGGAATATCCCTGAAGACAAACGAGCCCATTACATGCAGCCGGATGTCGGGCACTACGGCGTCTTCAACGGTTCGCGCTTCCGCAAGGAAATCGTGCCGCGCATGCTGGATTTTATCCGCAAACATCAGGCAGTTTAAGGACAAGACGGCCGGCCGTGCCGCGCATTTGCATGGCCAAGCGATGGACGAATCGGTTATGAAGAGTTCATGTTTTCGCTCCTCAGAAAATCCCTGAAGTCGCCGGCCCCAAAGAAGGTTGCGCCCAGCCAGCGCACCGTCGCAGTGGCGGGCAGGCAGGTGCCGATTACGGTCCGGGAAAATCCGCGTGCCACGCGCATTACGCTGCGCATCGAACCCGGCGGCCGGGCGCTGAAGCTGACGATACCCATGGGCCTGCATCACCGCAAGGTGGATGATTTTCTCGAGAGGCATCAGGGCTGGCTGGAAGGCAAGCTTGTGAAATTCAGCCTCGACGACGGTTTGCGTCCGGGTGCGACCATCGATATTCGCGGCATAGCCCACCGCATTGACCATACCGGCAGCCTGCGAGGGCTGACACATGTCACGAAAGACGCCGATGGGATGGCCGTTCTGAAGGTCAGCGGCGCGCCGGAACATCTGAGACGGCGGATAGCGACCTTCCTCAAGAAGGAAGCGAAGGCGGATCTGGAACGGCTTGTGGCTGTTCATGCACGCACCGCCGGCCGGCCGGTACGCTCCATCAGCATGAAGGATACGCGCAGCCGGTGGGGCTCCTGTTCCCATGATGGAAATCTGAGCTTTTCCTGGCGCATCGTCATGGCCCCGGAAAAGGTCATCGACTATCTCGCCGCCCATGAGGTCGCGCATCTGAGCGAAATGAACCACGGCCCGAAATTTTGGGCATTGTGCGAAAAGCTCTGCCCGCACACGGAAGAAGCCAAGAGCTGGCTGAAACGCCATGGTTCCAAACTTCACGCCATCGATTTCGATTGAAACCGGCGGCGCGGATCGCCATCTGGATTCACGTGAAACATTCCATCGGGAATGGATGCGATTTGGCTCGACTCTTGTCGCATTTCATGTCAGGTCGCGGGTATGAAACCGGATATCAAGATTTGCGGATTGAAGACACCGGAAGCGCTGGAGCGCGCCGTCAGGCGTGGTGCGTCCCATGTCGGTTTTATTTTCTTTGAAAAAAGCCCGCGCAATATCGAGCCCGATCTTGCCGGCAGGCTGGCGGAAGGCGCTCGTGGCGCCGCCAAGGTGGTTGCCGTCACCGTCAATGCCGACAATGATTATCTCGATGAAATCGTCGATCTCGTCAAACCGGACATTCTGCAGCTGCATGGCAATGAAAGCCTGGAACGGCTGCTGAACATCAAGGCGCTGTATGGCCTGCCTGTCATGAAGGCGATTTCCATTCGCGATGCTGCTGATCTTGCCAAAATCGACCCTTATATTGGAATAGCCGACCGCTTTCTGCTGGATGCCAAGGCGCCTGCCGGTTCCGAGCTTCCGGGCGGCAACGGCGTCTCCTTCGACTGGACCATCCTGCGATCACTTGACGGAAGTGTGGATTACATGCTTTCCGGGGGATTGAACAAGGACAATGTAGCCGAGGCGCTGGCGGAGACCAGGGCAAGCGGACTAGATTTATCGTCCGGTGTGGAAAGTGCGCCGGGCGTCAAGGATCTGTCCATGATCGACGCATTTTTCGATGTGGTGAATGATTGGTCGAAAGGCCCAAAGGGAGCTTGAAGTGAACGACGCGCCAACACCCAATTCTTTTCGCGCTGGTCCCGATGAGGACGGCCGTTTCGGCATTTACGGAGGTCGCTTCGTTGCCGAAACGCTGATGCCGCTCATTCTGGATTTGCAGGCGGAATGGGACAAGGCCAAGACCGATCCCGCGTTTCAGGCGGAGCTCAAGCATCTCGGCGCACACTATACCGGTCGTCCGAGCCCGCTTTATTTTGCGGAACGCCTGACGGCGGAACTTGGCGGCGCGAAGATTTATTTCAAGCGCGAAGAGCTGAACCACACCGGCTCGCACAAGATCAACAATTGCCTCGGCCAGATCCTGCTTGCCAAGCGCATGGGCAAGACCCGTATCATCGCCGAAACCGGTGCCGGCCAGCACGGCGTTGCCTCGGCTACCGTCGCTGCACGCTTCGGTCTGCCCTGCGTCGTTTATATGGGCGCGACGGATGTTGCCCGTCAGGCCCCGAATGTGTTCCGCATGAAGCTCCTTGGCGCCGAGGTGAAGCCGGTCACGGCTGGCCATGGCACCCTGAAGGACGCCATGAACGAGGCCCTGCGCGACTGGGTCACCAACGTCGAGGACACCTATTATCTGATCGGCACTGCCGCCGGCCCGCATCCCTATCCGGAAATGGTCCGCGATTTCCAGGCCGTTATCGGCGAGGAAGCCAAGGCGCAGATGCTGGAGGCGGAAGGTCGCCTGCCGGATCTGGTTGTCGCGGCTGTCGGCGGCGGTTCGAACGCCATCGGCATCTTCCATCCTTTCCTCGATGACAAGAATGTCCGCATTATCGGCGTCGAAGCCGGCGGCAAGGGTCTTTCGGGTGATGAGCATTGCGCTTCCATCACCGCCGGTTCGCCGGGCGTGCTGCATGGCAACCGCACCTATCTGCTGCAGGATGAGGACGGTCAGATCAAGGAAGGCCATTCCATCTCCGCCGGCCTCGATTATCCCGGCATCGGCCCTGAACATTCCTGGCTGAACGATATCGGCCGCGTGGAATATGTGCCGATCATGGACCATGAGGCGCTGGACGCCTTCCAGATGCTGACCCGCCTTGAAGGCATCATTCCGGCTCTGGAGCCGAGCCACGCCCTGGCCGAGGTCATCAAGCGCGCACCGAAGATGGGCAAGGATGAAATCATCCTGATGAACCTCTCCGGTCGCGGCGACAAGGATGTCCACACCGTCAGCAAGTTCCTTGGAATGGATGTATAAGATCATGACTGCACGTATGGACAAGCGCTTTGCCGATCTGCGCGCTGAAAATCGCCCGGCCCTGATTACCTATTTCATGGGCGGCGACCCGGATTTCGAAACCTCGCTCGGTATCATGAAGGCCCTGCCGGAGGCCGGTGCCGACGTCATCGAACTCGGCATGCCCTTTTCCGACCCGATGGCGGATGGCCCGGCCATTCAGCTGGCCGGCCAGCGCGCGCTGAAAGGCGGCCAGACGCTGAAAACCACGCTCGATCTCGCTCGCGAGTTCCGCAAGGGAGATGACGCGACGCCGATCGTGATGATGGGCTATTACAATCCGATCTATATCTACGGCGTCGAAAAATTTCTGGACGATGCAATCGCCGCCGGCATCGATGGCCTGATCGTTGTCGATCTGCCGCCGGAAATGGACGATGAACTCTGCATCCCCGCTCTTGCGCGCGGCATCAACTTCATCCGTCTGGCGACGCCAACGACGGATGGCAAGCGCCTGCCTGCCGTCCTTAAAAATACCTCAGGTTTCGTTTATTACGTCTCGATGAACGGTATCACCGGTTCAGCACTTCCCGATCCCTCGTTGATCTCGGGTGCTGTCGGTCGTATCAAGGCGCATACGGAACTGCCGGTCTGTGTCGGTTTCGGTGTCAAAACGGCGGATCATGCAAAAGCGATCGGTGCCGTTGCGGATGGCGTTGTGGTCGGTTCGGCCATCGTCAACCAGATTGCGGGCAGCCTTACCAGGGACGGGCAGGCGACCGCCGATACCGTACCGGCCGTTACGACGCTGGTAAAAGGACTTTCAACGGGCGTGCGTGCATCGCGCCTTGCCGCTGCGGAATAAGCGCGCGGCCCAGTCAGGAGTAGTCAGTTGAACTGGATCACCAATTACGTACGGCCCCGGATCAATTCCATGCTTGGCCGCCGCCCGGAGGTTCCGGAGAACCTGTGGATCAAGTGCCCGGAAACGGGCGAAATGGTCTTCCATAAGGATCTGGAAGACAACAAATGGGTCATACCGGCTTCCGGTTACCACATGAAGATGCCGGCCAAGGCACGTCTTGCCGATCTTTTCGATGGCGGTGTCTATGAAGCACTGCCGCAGCCGAAGGTAGCGCAGGACCCCTTGAAGTTCCGCGATTCCAAAAAATACACCGACCGCCTGCGCGACAGCCGCACGAAGACCGAGCAGGAAGACACGATCCTTGCCGGCGTCGGTCACTTGAAGGGCCTGAAGATCGTCGCCGTCGTGCATGAATTCCAGTTCATGGGCGGTTCGCTCGGCATTGCCGCCGGTGAAGCGATCGTCAAGGCCTTCGAGCGTGCCATTTCCGAGCGTTGCCCGCTCGTGATGTTCCCGGCCTCGGGCGGTGCGCGCATGCAGGAAGGCATTCTTTCGCTGATGCAGCTGCCACGTACCACGGTTGCCGTAAACATGCTGAAAGAAGCCGGCATGCCATATATCGTGGTTCTGACGAACCCGACGACCGGCGGCGTCACGGCCTCCTACGCCATGCTGGGCGATGTGCATATCGCCGAGCCGGGCGCCGAGATTTGCTTCGCAGGCAAGCGCGTGATCGAGCAGACCATTCGCGAAAAGCTTCCCGAAGGCTTCCAGACCTCGGAATATCTGCTGGAGCACGGCATGGTGGATATGGTGATCGACCGCCGCGAAATACCCGACACGTTGGCCAATCTGCTCAAGATCATGACCAAAGCGCCTGCTGACAACGCAAATGCTGTCGTACCGTTGGCCGCTTCGGCCTGAGGAAAAAAATATGTCGCCCGGAGGCATAAACTGCCTTCGGGATGATGCTATACGTTGCATGATTTCATCTTTGGTGCGGCGGACAAATGGCAAGCAAAACGCCTGAAAGGCGAACGGAAGACATGACGAAGCCCGCGATCGGTGAGGCCGAGAAGATCATTGAAGAGCTGATGCAGCTCCACCCCAAGGGGTTCGATCTTTCGCTCGACAGAATTTCCCGTCTTCTTGAAAAACTCGGCAATCCCCAGAACAGAATGCCGCCCGTCATCCATGTCGCCGGCACCAACGGCAAAGGCTCGGTCAGCGCCTTTTGTCGGGCCTTGCTGGAAGCAGCCGGACTTCCCGTGCACGTGCACACCAAGCCACATCTCGTCAATTGGCATGAACGCTATCGCATCGGTGTGGCCGGCGAGAGGGGGCGCTTTGTCGATGATGCTGTCTTCGCGGATGCTCTGCGCCGTATTGAAGTTGCCAACGAAGGCCAAAAGATTACCGTCTTCGAGATTCTGACTGCGGTCATGTTCCTTCTTTTTTCAGAACATCCGGCTGACGCAGCTATCGTCGAGGTGGGTCTTGGTGGGCGTTTCGATGCGACCAATGTGATCAACAACCCCGCTGTCTCTATCATCATGCCGATTTCGCTCGATCACGAGGCTTATCTTGGTGACCGCGTTGAGTTGATCGCGGCGGAAAAGGCGGGAATCATGAAAAAGGGTTCGCCCGTCGTCATCGGTCATCAGGAATATGATGCGGCGCTCGAAACGCTCGTCGCCACGGCGGAGCGGCTTGGTTGCCCGGTCTCGGTTTATGGGCAGGATTTTTCCGCCCATGAAGAATTCGGCCGCATGGTCTATCAGGATGAGTTCGGCCTCGCCGATGCGCCGCTGCCGCGTCTTCCCGGCCGCCATCAGCTTGCCAATGCTGCTGCCGCGATCCGCGCCGTGAAGGCCGCCGGTTTCGAGGTGACGGAACGGATGATCGAAAAAGCCATGACCTCTGTGGAATGGCCCGGCCGTCTGCAGCGGATCCTGACCGGCAAAATCGCTGAAATGGCCCCGAAGGATTCGGAAATCTGGATCGATGGCGGCCATAACCCCGGCGCGGGCGAAGTCATTGCCGAAGCGATGGCCGGCTTTGAGGAAAAGACGCCCCGCCCGCTGTTCATCATTGCAGGCATGATCAATACCAAGGATCCGGTGGGCTATTTCAAGGCCTTCGCCGATATTGCCGAATATGTCTTCACCGTGCCGATTGGCGGCACGGATGCGGCGATCGATCCCGTCGTACTTGCGCATGCGGCCTTCGATGCCGGTCTCGTGGCGGCCCCCACCTCGTCTCTCACGCATGCTCTGGAAGAGCTGTCGCGCCGCTTCGACCCCGAAGGGCCGGCGCCGCGCATCCTGATCGGCGGCTCGCTTTATCTTGCCGGCAACGCGCTCGCCTTCAACGGCACGGTTCCCCAATAAAAAAGCCCGGCAGCGATGCCGGGCTTTTTTCATTCCACTGATATTGCTTATGCGGCGCCGGAAATCCAGGCGGACAGCGCTGTCTTGGGAGCAGCGCCAACCTTGATGTCGGCCACTTCGCCGCCCTTGAACATGGCGAGCGTCGGGATGGAGCGCACGCCGAACTGGGCAGCCAGTTCCGGGTTTTCGTCGATGTTGAGCTTCGCGACCTTGACCTTGCCGGCAAGCTCGGAGGAGATTTCCTCAAGGCTCGGCGCGATCATCTTGCACGGGCCGCACCATTCGGCCCAGAAATCCACCACGACGGGTTCGGCGGATTCGAGGACTTCGGACTGGAAGTTGGCGGCATCGACTTTTACGGTAGCCATATCTGGCTCTCCTTTCAGCTAAACTTTTCCGCTATCGATGTGATGCGGGCGCGTCGGAATTTCAATGCCCCGGTATCTCACTTTGTCTTTATTGCGGCAAGAGCCTGCGTCATTGCATCATCGTCAACCCGCACAAAAGCGGCATTTTCCGTATAGATCAGCGCGCAGACGAATTCTTTGCCGGGATAGAGCGGTGCAAGAATTTCGCGATAGATGGCAAGCTGCGCGGTGTGGGAGAAAGGTATCTCGCGTGCCGTGCGCGGCGGAACCCGGTTCGTCTTGTAGTCGACCAGGATAACGCGATCACCATCCACCGCCAGCCGGTCGACGCGGCCGGAGACGGCATAGTGCTGCCGGCCGATCGTCATCGTGCCCATGATGGAGATTTCCGCGCGGCTGTTGGCGGAAAAGGCCGGTTGCACCGCCGGTTCGGAGATGACCCGCAGAACCGCCCGGATCAAATGCTCGCGTTCGGCCGTAGGCCAGAAACGGGCCGCTCGCTCCGCATAGCGGCGGGCAGCCTCTTCCCGCTCCGTCTCGGCAAAATCCGGCAGTGCCTGCAGCATGCGATGCACCAGCCGGCCGCGCTGTAGCGCCAGCGAAGAGACATCGGCTTTCTCGCCAAAAAGCGGCGAACGCACGGCAAGATCATCCGCACCGTCATCGATGATGGTGCCTGCACCGGAGGGGCTGAGCGGCCTTGGTAAGGAGGGAAGGGCAGGCAGGGGAGCAAGCAGCCCGGGCGGAAGAGTATATTCTTCGTCCTGCTGCTTTTCCGGCAGCCTTTGCGGAAGAGATGTCGCGCGAGCCTCGGATTTACGCCAGACAAGCCCCTGCCATTCCTCGCCATCGGCCGTGAAAAGCTGCGGCTTGCAGTGGTCTTCATTGTTGGCAAGCGCCGCCTTGACGATGGCATGCCAGCATTCGGGGTTTTCCTTCTGGCCGCGATAACCGCAGACGACGAGGTGATCGGCGGCGCGCGTCATCGCCACATAAAGCAGCCGTCGATATTCGTCTTCGGCGGCCGTCTTCAGCCGTTCTTCGTCCGAGCGAATGAGATGGTTGGAAAAGCCGCTACCGGGCAGCCAGACCGGGAAGGCGTCTTCACCCGCTTCGACGAAGCGCAGTTTCGGCACATGGCTGTGATTGAAGGCCTTCGAACCGCCATCGACGACAAAAACCACCGGCGCTTCCAGGCCCTTGGAGGCGTGCACGGTCATGATACGTACTTCGCCACGATCCTTGTCCTGCTCGCGTTTCACCTCCGGTGAATCGGTTTCCAGAACGGAGAGAAAGGCCTGAAGGCCGGGCAGACCGGTCCTCTCGTGATCCAGCGCAAAGGACAGGAACTCATCCAGAACGTCGCTCGCCTCATTGCCGAGCCGGCCGAGGAATTTTTTGCGCCCGTCATGCAGCGTCAGGACCGCCGCAAAGAAATCATGCACGGTGGCCGTTTTGGAAAGCGCGATGAAACCTTCCAGCTTGGCGGTAACGGTGAAAAGATGGCTATTCTCTTCCTGCGAAAGGATTTGCAGCCGTTTCCAGACGCTCTCCGTTTCCGATCGCATGGCTGCGATGTTGAAAACGTCATCTTCGGCCAGGTTGAAAAGCGGGCTCTTCAACAATGCGGCGAGCGAAAGATCGTCTTCGGGCAGGACAACGAAATGTCCGAGCGCCAGAAGGTCCTGTACGGCAATGTGGTCGGTCAGGCGAAGGCGGTCGGCGCCGGCAACGGGAATATTCTTGCGTCGTTTCAGCTCGCGCGTCAGCGCATTGACAAAGGCATGGCGTTTTCTGACGAGAACCAGAATGTCGCCTGGCTCCACGGCGCGCTCGACGCCCTTTTCGATGATGGTCTCGCTTCCGATCATATCGGCGATGCGCGCGGCGATCCGGCGGGCGACGATGGTGGCGGGCGCGCTTTCCCGCAGCGCATCGAAGGGCGCTGTCCAATCCTCTTCGTCTTCGGCGGTTTCCGGCGCCACCATGTCCCACACCTCCACGGTGCCGGGATGGCCGGCGCGGTTGGATCGGTGTTCCACCGGTTCGT
This sequence comes from Agrobacterium sp. 16-172Ci, assembly GCF_053522725.1. Taxonomy (NCBI): domain Bacteria; kingdom Pseudomonadati; phylum Pseudomonadota; class Alphaproteobacteria; order Hyphomicrobiales; family Rhizobiaceae; genus Agrobacterium; species Agrobacterium sp. 16-172Ci. The sequence goes on along the minus strand of NZ_JBNWBW010000002.1, from coordinate 34,082 downwards.
TATCGGCACTGAGGCCGCTGGCGTTATTCGGGTCGGAAAACACCTGATCGACGGCGGCCAGAACATCCTCCGTGGACCGGAAGGAGAGTGGCAGGCGGATGCGGTGAAAGGCCTGCTCGACGGAATCGACGCGCTTTTTGGTTTCTTCGCGCTCCTGCGAAAACCGTTCCGGCCGGGCGCCCTGGAATGAATAGATCGACTGTTTTTCATCGCCCACGGCAAAAAGCGTGCGCCGCCCCAGGCGGGCGCTCTCGCCGGTGAAGAAATCCGCCGCCAGCGACTGGATGATCGACCATTGCACCGGGCTGGTATCCTGCGCCTCATCGACGAGAATATGGTCGATGCCCTGATCCAGCTTGTAGTGCACCCAGGCGCCGGCCGTATCGCGGTTGAGAAGGTTGGCCGCGCGCTCGATCAAGTCTTCGAAATCGAGCTGGCTTCGCTGTTTCTTCAGGTCTTCGAAATCGCCGATCAGCCTTTCGGCCAGAACAAGGGCGCATTTTGTCGCCGCCAGCATCCGCACCAGACGATATCGGTTGCGGCAGGAAACGACATGGTCCCGCGCCAGCGTCAGCGCATCGAGAAGTTCGGGGGCGGATTTCTGCATGCCCTTGTTGATGACATAGGCATCCGATTTCTTTTCGCCCTTGGCTGTCAGCAGTGCCGCTTCGATGAATTCCATCCGCCGCACGGGGTCCGACTGTCGTTTTGCCTCCCTGAGCGCATAAGCGACATCGATGACGCGTGATCCACCCACCTCGTCGGCAAGGGCGAGATACGTATCGAGCGCAAGGCCTGAGAGGCCGGGCAGAGGCCAGAAGGCGGCTGCCGCGGTTTCTTCGGTTTCCCCGTCTGCGATCTGCATCGCCTGCCGCAACCGCGCATCGATGCCGCCCGACTGTTTGGCGTCCAGAAGAAAGGCGCGAAGGGCGCTGCGATTGGCGATGATGGCGGAAAGCAGCGATTCCAGTCCGCTTTCGTCGGCGAGATCGAGCACATAAGCGAGCGATTGCGCCAGCTCCGCGTCCCGCTCCGTCGAAACCGCCGTTAGAAGCGAACGGCGTGCTTCGGCGAGCAGCGTGGTTGCGGCGCGGTCGTCAAGAACGGAGAAATGGCCGGCGACATTGGCTTCCAGCGGGAACTGATGCAGCAACGCCTCGCAGAAGGCGTGGATCGTCTGGATTTTCAACCCGCCCGGCGTTTCCAGCGCCTTGGCAAACAGCCTGCGCGCTTCGGCAAGCTTGATGCGATCCGGCGCCTTGCCTTCGATGGCGGCGATGCGGTCCTTGAGGTCGGAATCCGGCAAAGTAGCCCATTCCGCCAGACGGTCGAATACGCGGCTGGACATTTCCGACGCCGCGGCCTTTGTATAGGTAAGGCACAAAATCGCCGAAGGTCTACATCCGGCCAGTAGCAGGCGAATGACGCGTTGGGTCAGAACATGGGTCTTGCCGGAGCCGGCATTGGCCGACACCCAGGCAGAGCTTGCGGGATCGGAGGCAAGCCGCTGCCGGGCGCTGGTCCAGTCGATCCAGCTTTCAGGCGTGTCGGCGGCGGGGCCGGCATCGAAGGGATCAATCGTCATCGCCGTCTCCCGGTTCTGCCGTCGACCATTCCGAAACGCGGGCGAGGTGGTCATATTCCCCGCCATAGGATTGTTGCTCTTCCGGCACGAGGCGGGAGGCGAAGCCGTTTTCGCCGTCACGCAGGGAATGAACGAATTTGGTGAGCTGTTCGATCGATTCCGTCGCGAGCTCAATCGCCGATTTCGGCGGTCTTTTGCCGCTTCGGCTGGAATGTTCGTTATTGACCTGATCGGCAAAAAAACGCTCGCCAGGCCGCAGGCGAACATAGATCAGGTTTTCAGGTGTGGGCGAACCGGCTTCGCGGAAGGCACCGCGCATCAGTGCCGCCGCCTCCAGCGCAAGCTGCGGGTCGAGCAGCGCGCGCGCCTGATTGACGGAAGGCGCAAGCCCCGTCTTGTAGTCGATAATATCCGCCTGACCGTTTGTCTTGATGTCGATGCGGTCGGCGATCCCCGTCAGCCTTATGTCCGCCTCGACGATTTCCTGCCCGGCGCGAGCCTCGTAGAAGCTGTGGCGAATGGATGGATGACGTTCTTTTTCCCAGTCGATAAATGCGCGCGCTACCGCTGCAAAACGCGGCCGCCAGATGACATCCACATGAGGAGGCAGGTTTTCCGCATCGAAACATTCGTCGAGAATGCGCTGCATGGCCGAAAGCGAGGCCGGTGTTCCGGGAACATGTCCCTCACGGGAATAGCGCTCGATGATCGCGTGATAGAGCGTGCCGCGATCTGCGGCGTTCGGATCGCGATTGAAGGGGTCGAGCGGGTCCAGCTTCAGGATGCGCCGCGCATAGATCGAATAGGGATCGCGGCGCAGGCGGCCCACTTCGCTGAAGGAATAGCGCGTCGGCTGCAACGCGGCTGGTGGTTTCGGCGCAGGGCGCTTTGCCGCTTCCTGATCGATGCTTTTGTCCATCAATCCCGCCCAATGGCGATAGGTCTCGCCGCGCTTCCTCAGTCTATCGGCAAAATCCTCGCCGCCCAACGCGAGAAGACGCTGCAGCCAGCGTGAGGCGACAGCGGGCGTTGAGCCCTGCCTCAGCGCGCGGGTGTAAAAAATCTGTCGGGTGCCATTTGCCATCTCGAAATCATGCGCAAGCTGACCGATACGTCGTTCAGGCGGTTCGAGGCCAATGGCGGTCTTCATGGTGCGGGACAGGAATGGATTATTCGCCGTCTGCCCCGGCCAGAGCCCTTCATTGAGACCACCGATGACAACGGTATCGACGCTTTGCAGCCGTGCCTCAAGCGCGCCGAAGATGAAAATGCGCGGATGACGCATCGATCTTGGCTTGATCGATTCACCGGCTACCAGTGCCGCAAAAATATCGATCCATTGCGGTCCATCCGCATCGAGGATTTCGCCGCTTTCCATCAGCTCGCCGAACAGCTCGGAAAGCTTGTCTCCCGCTTCACCGGACCAGAGCGCGGCAAGATCGCTGTTTTCATCCGCGCAGATGGCTTCGATCACGCGACCCGTCCGCTCCGCCCAAACGGACAGCGGCAACTTATCGGTGAAGGCGCGGCCGGATCGATCTTTGCGGACAAAGGCGGAACCGAGCGGCTCGGTGGCAACGACAATCCGCTGTGCCAGGTCGCGCGCAGCCTCCGCGCTTGCCTCCGGCAGCGCCAGCCGCCAGGCAGGTGGGTGCCGGTCGTCGCGCTGCGCCAGAAGCTGCGCCTCCAGAACCGCTTCCAGATTGCCGATTTCGGTCTCCACACGGCCGCCGCGCAGCGCGATCAACTCCAGCGCTTTGGAGGCTTTCGCGAAAGCTTCATCGGAAAGCCCGAAGCGGCTAAGCGGATGTTTAAGAAGGGAAATGATCGGCACCGGGTCGCCGGGCCTCAGGATCGCTTCCAGCGCCAGTTGCGTCAGCCCCGCTTGTGGGGTGGCGGAGAGCGGCGTACCGGCCGAGTCGTCTGCTTCGATGCCGAAGCGCTGCAACTCCGTTGCCACGCGCCGCGCCAGCCCGCGGTCCGGTGTTATCAGCGCTGCCTGCGACGGACGTCCAGCGCCGGGCGCTTCAAGCGCCAGCCGCAAAGCCACCGCGATGGCTGTTGCCTCCTCGCGCTCATTGGCGGCTTCTATCAGCGTGGCCGTCGCGAAGGCGTCGTCGAAAAAGCCGGGTTGCCTGTCCTCGCGCCAGCGATTCCAGCCGCTGGTGGATTTGGCCGGCGCGAGTGCGGCCGAAAACACGGCTGCTCGCTTTTCCAGATCGCTATCGATGGCGCCGATCTGAACCACATCGTCGCGCAGGATGCCGAGCTTCTGCAATAGCATATAAAGCCCATATTGCGAGTGGGTGCGGCTCGAAGGATCGGTAGGGTCCTCGGCGATTGCCTCCCATTGCTCCTCCGGCATGGCAAGATCTAGGCCCGGAAGTACGACGGTGCCCTGGGGCAGGGCCGCAACGGCGGCGATGAGATCGGCTGCGGCAGGAATGGAACCCGTCGACCCGGCGACGATAATCGGTCCCGTATCCGGCAAATTGGCAAGCCGGTTCGCTTCCGCCCGCAAGATGGCGTTGCGATGCCGACCGGCCGAGGAACGGTTGAGTTCGGCAAGCCGCGCCGGCCAGAAGACGCTGGCTATCCGCAGGAAATCCGCCGTCAGCTGCCACCATTGGGCGTGATCGCCAGTATCGAGATGCTGAAGCGCTTCCCAGTCCTTTTCTTCCGTATCCATTGCATCGATCACCTCGCCAAGCGCACGCGCCAGCCATATGGCGTCTGCGGGGCTGGCGGGGGCGACAAGCGGCGAATCCGAGTGAATTGCCCGGATGGCGTCCGGCAGGCTGTTGCGCCAGGCGAGAATGAGACGCGCCAGTTCGATCAGCCGGCCGGTGCCGGAAATCGGCGGCGCCAGATCCATGATTTCAGGATTTTCGATCTCGAAAAAGCCGCTGTCGTCATCCGTTTCGCCGAGCGGCCGGATCAGCGGCAGAATGGCGGACCGGCCGCCCAGAAGATCGACGAATTCGGAGCGCAGCACACGGGCGGAGCGCCGCGTCGGCACGTAGATCGTCACCTTGGCAAGCGACAGCGGATCGGCCGGATCGTATTTATAGCCGGCTGTCAGTGTCCCGTCACACAGCGTTTCCGCGAGCGTCTTGAGGAACGGCGTTCCCGCAGCGATCGTCAGAACGCGCTTTGCGTGGTGGGTGAGCGTCATGCAGAGCGTTTTTCCCTGAATTGGCGGATGATGCTTTCAGCATCTTCTATCGCATCCGGCGTTCCGACGGTGATCCAGTGGCCGTCCAGAGAAAGCCCGAAAAGCCGGTCTCTTTCAATGGCGCGGTCGAAATAGATATTGAGGTTGAAGGCATCCGCCGGCGCATCGTCCAGCAGTCGCGAATCCATGGCGATGGCTCCGGCATAAACCACGGGGTTCGGATCGCCATCGCGATACCGCGTCAGTTTCCCATCGGTGGAGAGGTTGAAATCCCGCTTGCCATTGTGCCCGGTGGTGCGGTCCATGTCGACGCAGAGCAGCGCCATGTCCATTCGGGTCGGGTCGAAGAATTGCGCAAGCTTGCGCAGGTTGCTGACCGCATTCAGCTGCTCGCCAATCCAGAAGAGATCGGCATTCATGACAAAGACCGGGCCGGGTTCCAGAAGCTTCAGGCCCTTGGCGAGACCGCCGCCGGAATTCATCAGTTGCGATCGCTCGTCGGAAATCAGGATTTCGGCGTCGGTGCGGTGCTCAAGATGGGCGACCATCTGTTCCGCATGGTGGTGCACATTGACGACAATGGTTTCCGCACCGGCTTCGACAAGGGCGTCGAGCGCATAATCGATCATCGGCTTGCCCGCGATCTGGACGAGCGGCTTCGGGATCGTATCCGTGATCGGGCGCATCCGTGTGCCAAGCCCGGCGGCCAGCACCATCGCATTCTTAATCGTCATCGTGGTCAACCGTCTTTCAGTCGTCGAATTCCATGCCCGTGCGCAGGCACCAGTCTTTGAGCGGTGCGAGTTCCGGATGCGAAAGCGCTGCACTGAGATAGCGGAACGTCCTCGGCATATGTTTCATATAACCGGGTTTTCCGTCCCGTTCCAACAGCCTCACCCAGATACCGGCGAGCTTGCAGTTGCGTTGCGCCGACATGATGGCGAAAGCCTTGAGGAAAAGAGCCTCATCGAAAGAGGGCGCGCTTCTCCTGCTGTCGAGATAGTGCGAAAGCAGGCGCGCCTGCAATTCGGGTGAGATAGTGACACGGGCGTCCTGCACGATGGACGCAAGATCGTAAGCGCTCGGGCCGATCATCGCGTCCTGATAATCGATCAGGCCGACCTGCCGGATGCCGTTATTCTGCGCCTGCCACAGAATATTTGGCGAATGGAAATCGCGCAGCAGAAGGCCGGTTTCGCAGCCAGCGAGCGCGTCGATCAGCCTGTCCCACAGGGCGTAATAGTCGTACTTCTCGCCATCGGAGAGCTGTGTGCCGCGTTTGTAGGGCAGATACCACTCCACCAGCAACGATACTTCAATTTTCATCGCCTGTCGGTCGAACGGGGGAACCTCATAGGCGCTGCCGTCACCCACCGGCAGCAGGCCAGGTCGCGGGGCCTGATGGAGTGCGGCAAGGCAGGCGACGCTTTGCAGATAGCGGTCCTCGATAGGCGTTCCGTCAGGCGCAAGTACGCCATCCCGCCCCAGATCCTCCAGCAATAGAATACCCTGATCGATATCTGCCGCCAGAATCTCAGGGGCGCAAAGGCCGTTGTTTCGAAGATAGTTGCCGATCGCAACGAAGGAGCGGGCGTCCTGGGCAAGATGGGCGATTTCCGCGTAGGTCTTGCCGTCCGCAATGATTGCACCCTTGAGGGGACGTCGCCAATCCATAAGGATAAGGTCCGGGCCGTCAGTGAAAACGGTCTCATAGGCGCGTGTTGAGGCGTCACCGCTGAGAAAACGCCGGGCCGCGTCGCCCCTGCCATTTTTTGCGAGAAACGCGCGGATGGCGAAAACCCGTTCAAGTCGTGCTTTCAGCTTTGCCGGAGCCTCGATGGAGGCGAGCCGCCCTTCGCCGGAATGCGTCAGCCGGAGCGTGACGGTCTGCTCCGGCGGCAGGATCTCGGCGGCCATATCCGGCCATTCGATCAGGCAGATGCCATCCTCCAGCATCTCATCGATGCCGAGTTCGTCCAGTTCCGAAACATCCGAAAGCCGGTAGAGATCGAGATGGGCGACTGGAATACGGGCGGCATAGGTCTGGACGATCGTGAAGGTGGGGCTCGGAACTTCAAGATCCGGCTCGTCCGCCATTGCCCGGATGAAGGCGCGGGCAAGCGTCGATTTGCCGGCGCCGAGATCGCCGATCAGGGCCAGACAATCGCCGGGTTTCAAAGCCAGCGCGAGGTCTTCACCGAGCCTGATGGTGTCCTTTTCTCCCGCAAGGGGAATGGTGATCGGCAAGATGTCTTCGCTCATTCTGCGGCGATGGAATGCGGCCGTGTGCCGGAAGGAATGCGGCAGGTGACGATAGTGCCGTTGCCGGGGCGGCTGTCGATGCTGACCGTGCCATGATGCAGGCTGACGAAGCTTTCGACGATGGAAAGGCCAAGCCCCGCACCGGTTCGCCGCCCGCCATTGCCGCGCGTCGCGAAGCGGTCGAACACGCTCTTCAGCATGTCCTCAGGAATGCCCGGACCCTTATCCGCGACCGAGAACACGAAGTCGCCTTCGCTGCGCTGGCAGGAAAGCTGCACGGAGGAACCTTCGGGTGCGAAATTGATAGCATTGGTCAGGAGCTTGATGAGAATCTGCTTCAGCCGCTGATGATCGGCCACCAGACTGCCGAGATGGGCGGGTGCAACGATCTCGAGCGAAATTCCGCTCTCCTGCAGCCGGTCGGCGATCTGCACCGAAACGTCTTCAAGCAATTCGTTCAGATCGTTTTCCGAATAATTGAGCTGCATGATGCCGGCATCGACGGTCGCGAGATCGAGAATATCGTTGACGATGGTCAGGAGCACCGAGGACGAGGTGGAAATATGGTCGAGATATTCCGCCTGCCGTTCCGTCAATTGACCGATGCCGGGCGTTTTCAGGAGATCGGTGAAGCCGATGATATTCGTCAGCGGTGAGCGCAGCTCGTAGGAAACATGCTGCACGAAATCGTTCTTAAGCTCGTCGGCCTTCAGAAGCGCATCGTTCTTTTCCTTAAGCGCCCGCTCGGCCCGCACGCTGTCGGTCATGTTGACGAAGGTCAGCATGGTCTGCGCATCCGGCAGCGGAATGATGGCGTAGTCGAGCACGAGGCCGGAAAGCAGTTCCAGTGTGCCCTGCCGCGACGGCCGCTCATCGTCGAAGCTGGTGATGAACTGGCTGAAAGCACGCCAGCCGTCCGGCCTGTCATAGGATTGCGTGCAGGCGGTTTCGATGGCGCGGATATGGGTGCCGGTCTCAGCCTGTTCCGCGGTCACGCCCCAGAGCGCCCGGAATGCCGGGTTGGACAGGCGAATGCGCCCATCGGCACCGAACACGGCCACACCTTCGGCCAGATGGTCGATGGTTTCGCCCTGCACCTTTACAAGCGTGTTGTAGCGCATCTGCAGATCGACCTGCTCGGTCAGGTTCTCGAAAACCCAGGTCGCGCCGCCCTGCGGATGGGCAGTGGCGATGACCCGCAGGGTCTGGCCGTTCGGCAGGTGCCAGAGATCGGTCTTGGTGTCCAGCGAACGATAGACGGAAAGCGCCGTCTCCTTCCAGTTCTTCCAGTTCAGCTGCTCCGGCAATTTGCCGGCGGTGCGCAGCCTGTCCAGAAGCTCGGAATTGTCAGGGCTGGATTCGAGGAAAACGAGATCGAGACCCCAGAGAGCCGCAAAAGCCTGATTGTAGAATTGCAGCCGCTGCCGGCCGTCGAAAATGGCGACAGGCGTTGCCAGATGATCGAGCGTTTCGGCGTGGCTCTTCAGAACCCGCTTGAGTTCCTCGCCGATGGTCTCGGCCTCGGTGGCATCGATGGCGATGCCGGCGGACCCACCCGCCGTCTTGATGTCGACAACGTCAAAGAAGGTGCGGTTTCCGGAAACCACCGTCGAAATACGGTCGTGATAGGGCGATTCCGGTGTCGCGGCCGCGCGTATCTTCTGCCGGGTAACCGTGTTCAGCAGTTCGCGTTTTTCATGAACGGCCTGTTCGGTGTCACGGGCATCCACCGCCTGGGCATAGGCGTGGTTGACCCAGATGAGGTCGCCTTCGCCGTTGCGCTGCCAGACGGGCTGCTCGATGGAATCGAGAAGTTCCTGAAAGGTCGAGACGGAAGCGATCAGGCGCTCGCGCTCCACCTGCAATTCAGCGAGTTCGGCGCGCAGATTGTTAAGCGCGATGAAACGCGCAAAGGCATTGCCCCCGGAAACCCGGCCCTGCACTTCGATGACTTCACCGCGCTGCGTCTCGATGGTCAGGTCGAAACTCTGGGCATGGCTGCGGAGTTTTTCGATGGATTTTTCAAGCTGGCTTGCGGATGCCGGTTTCAGCCAGCGGCCAAAGGCCAGAAAATCGTGATCCGCCTGCGGCACACCCGTCTCGGCCGGCAGCTGTCCCAGAAATTCGGGCCGCTTGTCCGCGCCATCCCAGATGACGATGCGGCGGCTTTTGTCGGAAATCAACGCCTCGTATTTCGCGATCTTGTGGTGAGACTGGGCAAGCGCCTGTCGGTATTCGCTGCTTTCGGCCTCGATATTACCGCGCTGGCGCACCAGCCAGACGACGGAAAACAGCGTTGCTGAAAGCATGCCGACGAAAAGCGAATAGGTGATGGTTTCTCCGGACGAGAACAACCGCGCGCCGGTCTTTGCCACAAGACCGTCCTGGGCCATCACAGCGGTTGTCGAGCCGGCGAGAACCGTGCCCGAAAGCAGCACAGGAAGCCTCGCAAAGCCTGTCTGAACCGCACTTACAACCTGCCGGCAACGCGCAAGAGCCGCGCTCAATGCCACGCCCGCTTGCGTGTTTTCAACGCATTGAACTGTCTGCTTGCGCAGATCCGAATTTTGAACCGACATCCCCGGTCTGTCTCCGTCCTATGTGCCGCATCTTCGACAAGACATCCCATTTCGTCCCCGCCGCCCTTTGGCGTGTCCGAATCAAGTCTGATGACAATACCGCCTTCATAAATCTGCGAAAAGGGAGCGCGCAAAAAAGATGCCGCGCGCTTTGTCAAGCGCACGGCATCTAGATATTGTGTAATTTCAGTGGATATTAACTATGAAATTAATATCTGTAGTGTTCGGCCTTGAACGGACCTTCCTTCGAGATGCCGATATAATCTGCCTGAAGGTCGGAAAGTTCGGTCAGGCGCACACCAAGCTTCTCAAGATGAAGGCGCGCAACCTTCTCGTCGAGGTGCTTGGGAAGCACGTAAACTTCGTTCTTGTATTCGCCCTGTTTGGTGAAGAGCTCGATCTGGCCCAGCACCTGGTTGGTAAAGGAGGCCGACATGACGAAGGAGGGGTGACCGGTGGCGTTGCCGAGGTTCAGCAGGCGGCCTTCGGACAGAAGAATGATGCGGTTGCCCTTCGGGAACTCGATCATGTCGACCTGCGGCTTGATGTTCGTCCACTTCAGGTTACGCAGCGATGCGACCTGAATCTCGTTGTCGAAATGGCCGATATTGCCGACGATGGCCATGTCCTTCATCTCGCGCATATGCTCGATGCGGATCACGTCCTTGTTGCCGGTGGTGGTGATGAAGATATCGGCGGAGGAAACCACGTCCTCCAGACGAACGACCTCGAAACCGTCCATGGCGGCCTGAAGCGCGCAGATCGGATCGATTTCGGTGACCTTCACGCGGGCGCCGGCGCCCTGCAGCGATGCCGCCGAACCCTTGCCCACATCGCCGTAACCGCAGACCACGGCAACCTTGCCGGCCATCATCACGTCGGTTGCGCGGCGAATGCCGTCCACCAGCGATTCCTTGCAGCCGTATTTGTTGTCGAACTTCGACTTGGTGACGCTGTCATTGACGTTGATCGCCGGGAAGGGCAGCAGGCCCTTCTTGCTGAGATCGTAAAGACGGTGAACGCCGGTCGTCGTTTCTTCCGTGACGCCCTTCAGTGCGTCGCGCTGCTTGGTGAACCAGCCAGGCGAAGCCTTGAGGCGCTTGTTGATCTGCGCGAAGAGAATTTCCTCTTCTTCCGAACCGGGGTTGGACAGAACATCCTCACCGGCTTCGGCGCGTGCGCCGAGCAAGATGTACATGGTGGCGTCGCCGCCATCGTCGAGGATCATGTTGGAGAGGCCGCCATCGGCCCACTGGAAGATCTTGTCGGTATATTCCCAATATTCCGTCAGGGTTTCACCCTTAACGGCGAATACCGGAATGCCGGCTGCAGCAATGGCGGCCGCTGCATGATCCTGCGTCGAGAAAATGTTGCAGGACGCCCAACGGATGTCCGCGCCGAGTTCCTTCAGTGTTTCGATCAGAACGCCGGTCTGGATCGTCATGTGAAGAGAGCCAGTGATGCGTGCGCCCTTCAGCGGCTTGCTTTCGCCGAATTCCTTGCGGCAGGACATCAGGCCCGGCATTTCGGTTTCGGCGATGTCCAGTTCCTTGCGGCCGAATGCGGCAAGGTTGATATCGGCGACGATGTAGTCCTTCTCAAGGCTCATGAAGTTCTCCAGATCAGAAACGCCGCACCTTGCGGTCCGGCTCTTAAACGTAGCAGCGGTTTAGCAGGCCACGAACGATCTGGCAATGATGATATAAAGAAGTCTTTATGTCTTTATATGGTTCCGGCTCAGGCTTCTTCGCCGAAGCGGTCGGCGACAAGCGCCTCCAGTGCTTCCAGCGCTTCTTTCGCCTGATTGCCGCTTGCCTCGACATAAACGCTGCAGCCGGGGCTTGCCGCCAGCATCATCAGGCCCATGATGGAGGTGCCGCCAACGGTCATGCCATCCTTGGAAACCGTGATCGTCGCGTCAAAACCTTCGACCATCTGCACGAATTTTGCAGAAGCCCGGGCGTGAAGGCCGCGTTTGTTGATGATCGGTAGTTCCCGGGAGAATGGCGACATGGGCTAACTTCTCACTTGCCGCTCAAAACGCGGCTGGCGACGTTGATATATTTGCGGCCGGCATCGGATGCATCCTGAAGGGCCTTGTCCATATTATCTTCGCTGCGAACGCCTGCAAGCTTGATCAGCATGGGAAGATTGACCCCTGCGATGACTTCGACGTTGCCGTTATTCATGACGGAAATCGCGAGATTGGAAGGCGTGCCGCCGAACATGTCCGTCAGGATGATCACGCCATTGCCGTCATTGGCGCGCGCAACGGCGTCGATGATATCCTGCCGGCGCTGATCCATGTCGTCTTCGGGACCGATACAGACCGTCTCGATCAATTTCTGGGGACCGACGACATGCTCCAACGCATGGCGAAACTCCTCAGCCAGCTTGCCATGGGTGACAAGCACTAGTCCGATCATGAAATGCTCCCTTGCACACGCACTCTCATTGCCGACTATCGCAACGCGGCAATCCTGTCCATCGGTGGGATTTCATCTTGATGAGGAAAATGGGAATCGCAAGCCTAAAATCGCCCGAATCATCGTCACTTCACATTCGTTTCAAAAAGATTCTGAGCAAGTGCAGCAAATTTTCCATAGGGCGTAAGACTGGAAAGCGGAATGCGCAGAAGCCTGATGTGCCCGCCGCAGGGCAGGGAAAACACCTCGTCATCTTCGGGAAGTCTTGGATTCGTCCCTGAAAGGACTGTCGTGACCGCAAAATGTAGTGGAGCGCGCGCAATGCTTTTGACGGAAACAATACCGCTACCGCGCAATTCCAGCAGGTCGGCGATTGCTTCCGGCCGCTCGGCAATGATGTTGTCGCCATCGCGATACACGAAAATCTGATCGTCCGCGATCAGCGCCGCCGGCAATCCGCAGCGTTCTGCCTCCGTCAGGAAGCTGAAGGCAAGCTCGCTTTTGCCGCTGCCCGACGGCCCGACGAAAAGGATGCCGGTGTCTTGAACGGTGATGGCGGTGGCGTGCAGGTTGAAGCGTTCAGCGTTCATGAGTTTCGGCCGCCGGCAGCGACAGGGTGAAGCGCGCGCCGGAAATCACGCCATATTTGTCGACCACGTTTTCCGCCCGCAAACTGCCGCCATGGGCTTCGGCGATCTGGCGGCTGATCGAAAGGCCAAGGCCGGAATTCTGTCCGAACCCTTCGCTCGCCGGCCGGTCGGTGTAGAAGCGCTCGAAAATCCGGTCGATGTCTTCGGCCTGAATGCCGGGCCCGTTGTCCTCCACCTGCACGATACAGCGATCCTTGTGACGGGAAAGGCGCACGGTGATGCGACCGCTTTCCTCGGTAACGAAGGAGCGCGCATTCTCGATGAGGTTGGTGACGATCTGGCCGATACGCAGGTCGTGGCCATTCACCACGAATGAGGTTTTCGCGCCCGCTTTCCGGTCGACGACATAGTCTATCGTCACGCTTTTCTTCTTGGTGCTTATCTGGCGGGATATATCCACCAGACCCTTCATCAGCACATCCAGATCGAGCGGCGAGGCGTCGGCGCGCGCCAGTTCGGCGTCGAGCCGCGAGGCATCCGAAATGTCGCTGATCAGGCGGTCGAGGCGGCGCACATCGTGGAAGATGATTTCGGTCAGGCGCTGTTTCGACTCTTCGGTCTTGGCGCGCGGCAGGGTTTCCACGGCGCTGCGCAGCGAGGTCAGCGGGTTCTTGAGTTCATGGCTGACATCGGCGGCGAAGCTTTCGATGGCGTCGATACGGTCGTAAAGCGCCGTCGTCATTTCACGCAGTGCAATCGAAAGATTGCCGATCTCATCCTGGCGCGCCGAGAAATCCGGTATTTCCTCGCGGGTTCTCGCCCCGCGGCGCACGCGGATTGCGGCAGCGGAAAGCCGCCGCAGCGGCGTGGCGATGGTCGAGGACAGGAGCAGCGACAGCACGATATTGACCAGCGTGGCGATGCCGAAGACACGCATGATGGCGAGGCGCTCGGCATGCACGATCTTGTCGATATCGCCCGCCTGCGTTGAGAGCAGCAGAACGCCGAGCACCGCCCGGAAGCGTTGCACCGGCACGGCGACTGAAACGATCAGCTCGCCCTTTTCGGTGACGCGCACGACCGCGCCGCGCACACCGGTCAACGCATTCATCACTTCGGGATAGATCGAGCCGTCGCCGCCAGGCGCTTCCTTATATTGCGGCAGGCTGCTCGGCTGCAGCATGCGGTTGAACATGCTGGTGAACCAGTCGCCCCAGGTCTGCGTCTCCGGCGTTACCGGCGGCAGATCGAAGCGCAGCACCTGACCGCGCGAATAAAGATGACGGGAATCGAGCAGCAGATTGGCGTCGGCATCGAAAAGCCGTGCACGGGTACGCGTCGGCGAAATCAGCCGCCGCAGCACCGGCGCCACCCGTTCAGGATTGATGGGGAAACTCAGGTCCTCATCATTGGGGGCAGGGGTGATGCTCTGCCCCGCCTGCAATTCGAGCAGCTTTTCCGGATTGATGGTGATCGAATTGGTATCGACCGAGGCGGAAGCGGAGACGGCGCCGGCGATGATCTCGCCCTGCGTCAACAGGCTTTCCACGCGCGCATCGATCAGCCCTTCACGGAACTGGTTGAGATACAGAATGCCGCCGACCAGAACCACCGTCGCTGCGACGTTGAAGAACAGGATGCGGCGCGTGAGGCTGGAAAACACCGCATTGCCGAAAATGCGCCGGATGATCGTCAGCGGATGGATACGATGGCGGCGTTCGCTGCCGCGTTCTTCGGCATCGTCGCTGTCCGAGACGGTTTCCGGCGTTTTCTTCAACACGTATTCAAGTCCTCACCACCCCCATATTGGGTGGTCCCTTCTGCGCGAGTCGGCTTCTTCAAGCCGCTTCGCGGAAGCGATATCCTACGCCATAAAGCGTTTCAATCATATCGAAGTCGCCATCGACCAGTTTGAACTTCTTGCGAAGGCGCTTGATATGGCTGTCGATGGTGCGGTCGTCCACATAGACCTGTTCGTCATAGGCGGCATCCATCAGCGCGTCGCGGCTTTTCACCACGCCCGGCCGCTGCGCCAGCGAATGCAGGATGAGGAATTCGGTGACCGTCAGCGTCACCGGCTCACCCTTCCAGGTGCAGGTGTGGCGTTCCTGGTCCATGGCGAGCTGCCCCCGCTCCAGTGTGCGCGCCTGCTGATCGGCGGTCGGCTTCAGCACGCTGCCGGTTGCGGCGGACGCCTCGCGGCTGCTGGCGCGGCGCAGGATGGCCTTGACGCGTTCCACCAGAAGGCGCTGCGAGAAGGGTTTCGTGATGAAGTCGTCCGCACCCATCTTCAGGCCGAACAATTCGTCGATCTCTTCATCCTTGGAGGTGAGGAAGATGACCGGCAGGTCCGACTTCTGGCGAAGGCGCCGCAAAAGCTCCATGCCGTCCATGCGTGGCATCTTAATATCGAAAATGGCGAGCTGCGGCGGACGGGCGATCAACCCGTCAAGCGCGGAAGCGCCGTCCGTATACGTTTCGACCCGGTAGCCTTCGGCTTCGAGCGCGATCGATACCGAAGTCAGAATATTCCGGTCATCGTCGACAAGCGCGATCGTCTGCATGTAGTTGGTCTCCATCGTCATTTTCTCGTAACTCCCGACATTCACCCAGCCAAGGTTGCGCGCCGCGAGCCACTCTCTTGAGTATAAAGGTGGAACAAATTGTGGCAAAGGAAAACTCGCTCCGAAATCGCCGCCTAGGCGGGAGCGGATTTTGCGAAAAGGCCGCAGCTGGATTTTAATGCGTCTTCAACCGATTTAAAAAGAAATAAAATCTTTTAAATCGATTAATATATTGAAATCACTAAGTTTTTTAAAGTTATGCTCTTGCGTTTCCAAAAGCTGCCACGTATTTTCCGAGGAAATTTCAACGTCCTTATCGTCATTAACAAGGAACGCGTCATGAACGAGCTTGGGGTTCATAATCCTGCCAATGGAGTTGCGGAACTCGGACTGGGCGAGGCCTCCCGCGTCTTTTATAACCTCAACGAGAGCGAATTATACGAAGAGGCGATCCGCAATGGCGAGGCCGAACTGACCATCGATGGCGCGTTGCGCGCCGTCACCGGCCAGCACACGGGCCGTTCTCCGAAGGACAAATTCGTCGTCCGCGATGCGTCCACCGAGAACACCATCTGGTGGGACAACAACAAGCCGCTTTCGCCGGAAAAATTCGAGCTGCTGCGCAAGGACATGCTGGCCCATGCCGCCGGCAAGACGCTTTACGTGCAGGATCTGATCGGCGGTGCCGATGAGGAAAATGCTCTGCCGACACGCGTCGTCACCGAACTTGCCTGGCACTCGCTGTTCATCCGCAATCTGCTGATCCGTCCGAAGCGGGAAAAACTGGCGGGTTTCAAACAGAAGCTCACCATCATCAACCTGCCGAGCTTCAAGGCCGATCCGGCCCGTCACGGTGTGCGTTCGGAAACCGTCATCGCCTGCGATCTGACCAACGGCCTCGTCCTCATCGGCGGCACGTCCTATGCCGGCGAAAACAAGAAGTCGGTCTTCACGGTGCTTAACTACCTGCTGCCGGCCAAGGGCGTCATGCCCATGCATTGCTCCGCCAATGTCGGTCCGCAGGGTGATTCCGCTGTGTTCTTCGGCCTCTCCGGCACCGGCAAGACCACGCTGTCTGCCGATCCTTCGCGCACGCTGATCGGCGATGACGAACATGGCTGGGGCGAGCACGGCATCTTCAACTTCGAAGGTGGCTGCTATGCCAAAGCGATCAAGCTTTCGGCTGAAGCCGAGCCGGAAATCTACGCCGCGACCCGCCGTTTCGGCACGGTTCTCGAGAACGTCGTGCTGGACGAAAACCGCGTTCCTGATTTCAACGACAACTCGCTGACGGAAAATACCCGCAGCGCATATCCGCTGCACTTCATTCCGAATGCATCGGAAACGGGAATTGCCGGCCATCCGAAGACGATCATCATGCTCACGGCGGATGCCTTCGGTGTGCTGCCGCCGATTGCCAGGCTGACGCCGGAACAGGCCATGTACCACTTCCTCTCCGGTTACACCGCAAAGGTTGCCGGCACGGAAAAGGGCGTGACCGAGCCGGAAGCGACCTTCTCCACCTGCTTCGGCGCACCCTTCATGCCGCGCCACCCAGCGGAATACGGAAACCTGCTGCGCGAACTGATCGGTAAGCATGGTGTGGATTGCTGGCTGGTCAATACCGGCTGGACCGGCGGTGCTTACGGCATCGGCAAGCGCATGCCCATCAAGGCGACCCGCGCGCTTTTGACCGCCGCACTGACCGGCGACCTGAAGAATGCGGAATTCCGCACCGACGCGAATTTCGGTTTCGCCGTGCCGCTGTCGCTGGATGGCGTCGACAGCGCGATCCTCGATCCGCGTTCGACCTGGGCCGACGGCGCAGCTTATGACGCGCAGGCAAAGAAGCTGGTCTCCATGTTCGTCACGAACTTCACCAAGTTCGAAGATCACGTCGACAGCAAGGTTCGCGATGCAGCCCCGGGCCTTTTGCTCGCGGCTGAATAATAAAGCCTCATTTGTGAGGAGGAGGGGACCCGGCCTTGTGCCGGGTTCTTTCGTTTGGCCTGCTGTTTCCATTCCTGCCGATCTATGGCATCACCGGCGCGGAGAAAGATCATGGCCAGCGACCCGCTTTACATCAGCAACCGTATCACCATCGCCGGCTGGGAGCTGACGGAGCAATTCGTGCTGGCCGGCGGGCCGGGCGGCCAGAACGTCAACAAGGTCTCGACGGCGGTTCAGCTGTTTTTCGACATTGCCAATTCGCCCTCCCTTCCGGATCGGGTAAAGACCAATGCACTGCGTCTGGGTGGCAGGCGAGTGTCGAAAGACGGCGTGCTGATGATCGAGGCAAGCCGGTTTCGCAGCCGGGAGCGCAATCGCGAAGATGCACGCGAGCGGCTTAAGGAGTTGATCCTGGAGGCGGCGGCTCCGCCGCCACCGGTTCGCAAGGCCACCAAGCCGACAAAAGGCTCGGTCGAGCGTCGTCTGAAGGCAAAGTCCGGCCGTTCGGATATCAAGAAGATGCGCGGCAAGCCCTCCGGCGACTAATCCGAAGGTGCTTGATTTTCAGAGCTTACGAAGCGCAACGGTGTCGATCAGATGGTTCCTGCCCTTGCGTAGGATAAGATCGGCGCGCGGGCGCGTCGGCACGATGTTCTGGCGCAGATTCTTCAGGTTGATGTTCTGCCAGAGCCCTTCGGCAATGCTGAGCGCTGCCTCTTCGCTGATCGACGCATAACGGTTGAAGAATGAATTCGGGTCGCGGAAGGCGGTCTGCCGCAGATTCATGAACCGGTTCACATACCAGTTGTGAATAAGGCCCTCATCGGCATCGATATAGATCGAGAAATCGAAGAAGTCGGAAACGATCGGCACGATCCGCCCGCCCGCCGGCAAATCGCGCGATTGCAGCACGTTAATGCCTTCGAAGATGAGAATATCGGGCTGGTCGATGACAGTGAACTCGTTCGGCAGAACGTCGTAGGTCAGGTGCGAATAACGCGGTGCCTTCACATTCGGCTGGCCCGCCTTGATCGCCGACAAGAAACGCAGGAGCGCGCCGATATCGTAGCTTTCGGGAAAACCCTTGCGCTCCATCAGGTTCTCGCGCCGTAGAACCTCATTCGGATAAAGAAATCCGTCTGTCGTGATGAGATCGACCTTGGGGCTGGAGGGCCAGCGGGCCAGAAGCTCCTTCAGGATACGTGCCGTCGTCGATTTTCCAACCGCCACGGAACCGGCAATGCCGATAACGAAAGGCGTCTTGTTGACATCCGCCATGTTGAGGAAGCGGTTGCGCTGTTCGAACAGCAGCTGCGACGCCTCCACATGCGATGACAGGAGGCGCGACAATGACAGGTAAATGCGCCGCACCTCGTCCAGATCGATCGGGTCGTCCAGCGAGCGCAGCCGTTTGACCTCGTCGGCGGAAAGCGTCAGTGGTGTATCGGCACGAAACTTCGACCATTCTTCCGAACTGAAGAAGTGGTAGGGCGAATATTCATCCGGTCGGAAATGATCGAGTGTGCTCGGCATGCCTCTCTCCCCGCTGCCTGCCTCGACATTCATAATGTCGGCCTCGCCGCTTTTTCCGCAAGGCCGGTTTGCCCCGTACGACGCTCCAGCTCGGCAAAAACGTCGTCCAACGGAATATCTGCGATCTTCAGCACCACCAGCAGATGGTAGAGCAGATCGGCCGCCTCGTTCTTCAGCCCGTCGCGATCTTTCGCGATGGCCGCGATAACGGCTTCGACCGCTTCTTCGCCGAGTTTTTTCGCCGCGCGCTCCTGGCCCGCCGCAACCAGCTTGGCCGTCCAGGATTCGTCAGGAGAGGCAGCGGCACGGGTCGCGACGATGTGCTCCAGATCGGAAAGGGAAAATGCGCTCATGGGAAATTCCTGCAATCAGTCGAGACGCATGGCGATGCCGTGCTCCGCCATGTAGTTCTTGGCTTGTCCGATCGAATAGGTGCCGAAGTGGAAGATGGAGGCGGCAAGCACCGCAGTTGCGTGGCCATCGCGCACGCCCGCCACCATATCGTCCAGCGTGCCGACGCCGCCTGAGGCGATGACGGGCACGCGAACCTGATCAGCAATGCTGCGTGTCAGGCCGATATCGTATCCGCTCTTGGTGCCGTCGCGATCCATCGAGGTAACAAGCAATTCGCCAGCGCCGCGTTCGACCATCTTGATGGCGAATTCCACGGCGTCGATACCGGTGGGCTGGCGTCCGCCATGGGTGAAGATTTCCCAGCGGCCTTCTTCTCCATCCTTCGAAACCCGCTTGGCGTCGATGGAAACGACGATGCACTGGTTGCCGAACTTGTCGGCCGCCTGCGCCACGAAGTCGGGATCCTTGACCGCTGCGGAATTGATCGAGACCTTATCGGCCCCGCACAGAAGCAGCTTGCGGATGTCGGCGACGGCGCGAACCCCGCCACCGACGGTCAGCGGCATGAAGCAATGATCGGCGGTACGCGAGACGACATCGAAGATCGTGTCGCGATTATCCGAGGAGGCGGTAATGTCCAGGAAGCAGAGTTCGTCCGCCCCTGCCGCATCATAGGCTTTCGCCGCCTCGACCGGGTCGCCTGCGTCGATCAGATCGACGAAGTTCACGCCCTTGACGACACGGCCGTCTTTCACGTCCAGGCAGGGAATAACGCGAGCTTTTAGGGTCATACGCGTGCCTCCTTTGCGGCCTTGATGAGGGCGAGCGCCTCCGCCGGATCGATACGGCCGTCATAAAGCGCGCGGCCGGAAATCGCGCCTTCGAGCTTTGCGGCATCCGGCTGCAACATGCGCTTGATGTCGTCGATGGAGGCGAGACCGCCGGAGGCGATGACCGGGATGGAAACGGCATCCGCCAGTTCCAGCGTCGAAGCCCAGTTGATGCCGGCCAGAATGCCGTCACGATCGATATCGGTATAGATGATGGCCGCGACACCGGCACCTTCGAAACGTTTGGCAAGCTCGATCACGCCGAGTTCGGAGGCTTCCGCCCAGCCTTCAACGGCGACCTTGCCGCCCTTGGCATCGATGCCGACGGCGACCTGTCCGGGAAAACGCTTGCAGGCTTCGATAACGAGAACCGGATCGCGCACCGCAACGGTGCCGAGAATGACACGGGCAAGCCCACGGCTCAGCCACGCTTCGATATGATCGAGTGTGCGGATGCCGCCGCCGAGCTGCACCGGGTTTTTCGTGGCTTTCAGAATGGCGTCGACTGCCTCGCCATTCACGGTCTGGCCGGCGAATGCGCCGTTGAGATCAACGACATGCAGCCATTCGAAGCCCTGATCCTCAAAGGCCTTCGCCTGCGCGCCGGGGTCCTCGTTATAAACGGTGGCCTGGTCCATATCGCCGAGTTTCAGGCGAACGCACTGGCCGTCTTTGAGGTCGATTGCGGGAAAAAGAATCATGTCAGGGCTTCCAGCGCAGGAAATTGGAAATCAGGGCAAGGCCGAGCGTCTGGCTCTTTTCCGGGTGGAACTGCGCACCCGCCATATTGTCGCGGCCGACGAAAGCCGTCATCGCGCCACCGTAATTGGTGGTGGCGATGACATCCGTCGAGTGCTTGGCGGCCAGATGATAGGAATGCACGAAATAGGCGTGCAACCCGTCAGCACCGGTCTTGATGCCGTCGAACAGCGGGTGGGCGTGGCGGATTTCCAGCGTGTTCCAGCCGATCTGCGGAATCTTGAGGCTCGGATCGGACGGCGTCATTTCCACGACATCGCCTTCGATCCAGCCAAGGCCCTTGCTGACAGTCTTTTCCAGCCCGCGCGAGGACATGAGCTGCATGCCGACGCAAATGCCGAGGAAGGGATGGGCCTTTTTCTCCACGGCTTCGATGAGTGCGTCATGCATGCCGGGAACGGCATCGAGGCCTGCACGGCAATCCGCATAGGCGCCCACACCAGGCAAAACGATGCGATCCGCCGAGGCGACATGATCCGGCTTGTCGGTCAGGTCGATGGTTGCATTGATGCCGGCTTCGCGGGCGGCACGCTCGAAAGCTTTTGTGGCCGAACGCAGGTTGCCCGAACCGTAGTCGATGATCGCGACACGCATGTCAGCGCCTTCCATTCAAGTCGAAAAGAAACGATCCGGCGGGATCGTTGACGAAGTTTTTGTCGCCGCTCTTTTGCGGCGAAGGGGTCCAGACCGGCTGGGACAGCTGTTCCGCCCTCTCGGTGTTTTCGGAGAGACCGGAGAAATATATGTCTTCGGCGCTCGAAAGATCAGGGGCGGAAACGACGGATGTCAGCGTCCAGCCCTTGCGGATCAGGTGCCGGACGAGAAAATTGCGTCCCTCCAGCGCCGTGATGAGCCCGATGGCGAAACCGCAGAGAATGCCAACCGGTTCAAATCCCGCTAATATCGAGACCTGACCGGCCAGAATGAGGGCGATCACAACAACCGCCGTCGCCAGCCACAGCCGGTTGATCGCAAGCCATAACCAGGGCGCAATGAGAGCCAGCCAGACGAAACGGTCGGCAATGAAGCGGGTCGTCTTGTGGTCCCTGTCCGGCCCGTTGGGGGCTTCCAGAACGAGATAGCTTGTCATGGGCTTCCTGACAGCTTTGGCGTCAGGCCAGCATGCCCTTTGTCGAGGGAACGCGGCCTGCCTGCCGGGGGTCGATCTCGGTTGCCGTGCGAAGAACGCGGGCAACGGCCTTGAAGCATGTTTCGGCGATATGATGGTTGTTGGCGCCGCAATGGTTCAGGATATGCAGCGTGATGCCGGCATTCTGGGCGAGCGCCTGAAAGAACTCGCGCACCAGCTCCGTGTCGAAAGTGCCGATCTTTGGCGCGGAAAAATTGACGTTCCAGACGAGGAACGGCCGGCCGGAAATATCGACGGCGGCTTTGGTCATCGTCTCGTCCATGGCAAGGTCGAGCGAGGCATAACGGGTAATGCCCCGCCGGTCGCCAAGCGCCTTCGCGATCGCCTGGCCAATGGCGATGCCGGTATCTTCCACGGTGTGGTGGTCGTCGATATGCAGGTCGCCCTCTACCTCGATCTCCATGTCGATCAGCGAATGGCGGCTCAGCTGGTCCAGCATATGGTCGAAAAATCCCACGCCGGTGGAAATTTTCGATTTGCCGGTGCCGTCGATATCCACACGCACCGAAACCGCGGTTTCGTTGGTCTTGCGGATAATCTCGCCTTTACGTTCTGCCATTTTGGCCGCTCCGTGAAAATGTTGCCGTTCCTTATCAGCACGGGACACAAATATCCAGTTGTTCCCTCGTCTTGCCTGACATGCTCAAAACGGTGCGTCGCCTCGAAGATTGCAATCGTGAAAAGCAAACTTACATAGAACCCGAGAAGGGCCGCATCCCGGCCCGTTAACCGCAGGCCCGGCAGGGCAGACAGGTGTTTGATGACAACAATTATTACAGTCAGAAAGGGCGGCAAGGTCGTCATGGCTGGCGACGGGCAGGTAAGCCTTGGCCAGACGGTCATGAAGGGCAATGCCCGCAAGGTTCGCCGCATCGGCAAGGGTGAAGTGATTGCCGGTTTTGCCGGTGCAACGGCGGATGCTTTTACGTTGCTTGACCGTCTTGAAAAGAAACTCGAGCAATATCCGGGCCAGCTCATGCGCGCCGCCGTAGAGCTTGCGAAGGACTGGCGTACAGATAAATATCTGCGCAATCTCGAAGCCATGATGCTGGTGGCCGATAAATCCACCACGCTTGCCATCACCGGCAATGGCGATGTGCTGGAGCCTGAGCACGGCGCGATCGCCATCGGTTCCGGCGGCAATTACGCCTTTGCGGCTGCCCGCGCCATGATGGACACGGACAAATCGGCTGAAGAGGTGGCGCGCCAGTCGCTCGATATTGCCGCCGATATCTGCGTTTATACCAACCACAATCTCGTCGTCGAAACGCTCGACGCCGAATAAGAAACCCAATTTCTCACCCAAGGGTCCTGTGGGCCGGGCCGGAATGGCCGGCCGGAACAGGAAAGCCGAGAGGATAGAATGACCACTTTTTCTCCCCGGGAAATCGTCTCGGAACTCGACCGCCACATCATCGGCCAGCATGATGCAAAACGCGCGGTGGCGATTGCGCTGCGCAACCGTTGGCGCCGCCAGCAGCTCGATGAGAGCCTGCGCGACGAAGTCATGCCGAAAAACATCCTCATGATCGGGCCGACCGGTGTCGGCAAGACGGAGATTTCCCGCCGCCTCGCAAAGCTGGCCGGCGCGCCTTTCATCAAGGTCGAGGCGACCAAGTTCACCGAAGTCGGTTATGTCGGCCGCGATGTCGAGCAGATCATCCGCGATCTGGTCGAGATCGGCATCGGCCTCGTGCGTGAAAAGAAGCGCGCCGAAGTACAGGCCAAGGCGCACCAGAGCGCCGAGGAGCGGGTGCTCGATGCGCTGGTTGGCGCAACAGCCTCGCCCGGCACGCGTGAAAGCTTCCGCAAGAAGCTGCGCGACGGCGAACTGGACGACAAGGAAATCGATATCGAAGTGGCGGATAGCGGATCGGGCATGCCCGGTTTCGAAATTCCCGGTATGCCGGGCGCCAATATCGGCGTTCTCAACCTGTCGGAAATGTTCGGCAAGGCCATGGGCGGACGCACCAAGAAAGTGCGTACCACGGTATCGAAATCCTATGCCGATCTGATCCGCGATGAATCCGACAAGCTGCTCGACAATGAAATGATCCAGCGCGAGGCGGTGAAATCGGTCGAAAATGACGGCATCGTCTTCCTCGACGAAATCGACAAGATCGCCGCCCGTGACGGCGGCATGGGCGCCGGCGTCTCGCGCGAAGGCGTGCAGCGCGATCTGCTGCCGCTTGTCGAAGGCACGACGGTTTCGACGAAATACGGGCCGGTAAAAACCGACCACGTTCTTTTCATCGCATCGGGCGCTTTCCATGTGGCAAAGCCGTCGGATCTTCTGCCGGAGCTTCAGGGCCGTCTGCCGATCCGTGTGGAGCTGAAGCCGCTGACCAAGGAGGATTTCCGCCGTATCCTGACGGAGACGGAAGCAAGCCTCATCCGCCAGTATAAAGCGCTGATGGCGACGGAAGAACTCGACCTCGATTTCACCGATGATGCAATCGATGCCCTGGCCGATGTGGCTGTTCATCTCAATTCGTCGGTCGAGAATATCGGTGCGCGCCGTCTGCAGACGGTGATGGAGCGTGTTCTGGACGAGATTTCCTTCAATGCGCCGGATCGCGGTGGCTCCGCCGTCAAGATCGATCAGGAATATGTTCGCAAACATGTCGGCGATCTCGCCGCCGATACGGATTTGTCCCGCTATATTCTCTGAAGATTTCAGGGACACGAGAAAGAAGAGTGCGGCCATATTTGCCGCACTCTTTTATTTTATCCGCCTTGTCTCGCATTCAGCCCGCATTTTGTTTATGGGAAGGGCTGCATTCCGGTTGGAACCGCTTTAGTGGAATGATCCGGTTTCCTCAGCACCTTTCGCTGGCGGAAATCGCAGGCTTGAGAAAAGGCATTCGCTCGTGCGCAAAACTCTTCTGGCATTTGCCGCTGCTTTGACGTTCACCGTCACCGCGTCTTCTTACGTCGAAGCCGCGACGGTCGTTCCGCCAGGCAATCGCAATGCCGAACAGCCCGGCGTTCCCGGCGCTTCCGCAAAAAGAACAAAGGCGTCCAACACCTCCTTCGAGCGCAAATACCAGAAGGTCATCGACCTTTTGTCCTCCGACAAGGCGCTGATCGCCAAGATCAAGTCGACGGCCGGGCGCTACGGCATCGATCCGATCCATATGATCGGCGCGATCGTCGGCGAACATACCTATAATGTCGACGCCTATGACCGGCTGCAGTCCTATTACGTCAAGGCGGCGTCTTACGCGGGCAACAGCTTCCGTTTCGGCTACAAGGACGAAACCATTGCGCAGTTCCTGACCCATTCGCAATTTGCCAAATGCCAGTCGAAGAGGGATTCATACAGCCTCTGGAACTGTAGGGAAGATGTCTGGGAAGACAGTTTCCGCGGCAAGACGGTCGATGGTGTCGCCTACCCGAACAACCGTTTCAGCGCCGTGTTTTTCCAGCCCTTCTACGCCGGTCAGACCTTCGGCCTCGGCCAGATCAACCCGCTGACGGCGCTGATGTTGTCCGATATGGTGTCCAGAACTTCGGGCTATGAGAAGCTGGATGAGAACGACGCCACCGCCGTCTACACCGCCATCATGGACCCTGACCGGTCGCTCGCTTTCATGGCGGCGTCCATCCGCAAGTCTATCGACGACTATAAATCTATTGCCGACATGGATATTTCGAAAAATCCGGGTGTGACCTCTACGCTTTATAATGTCGGCGGATCGCAGCAGCGTGCTGCCGCTCTTGCCCAGAAGAACCGCCAGCGCGCCTCAGGCGGGGAGCAGCCCCTGTTGCCGGAGGAAAATTATTACGGCTGGCTGGTGAATGATCGCATCAAGGATTTGCAGGCGCTTTTGTAGAAAAAGGCGACTATCGCCCGCATTGTTTCCAAAACGGAAATAATATTTGGCTGTCTGCCGCAATTGACGAGCGGCCGTCTCCGCGTCCAATCTGTGTCTCCAGAATAGAGGAGGCGCATGTGAGCCGCACGAATAAATTCGGTCTTTCCATCGATGACAGGCTTTATGCCTTTTTGACTGACGACGTCCTGCCCGGCACGGGTCTGGATAGCGAGGCGTTCTTCGAAGGTTTTTCGACCATTGTTCACGAGCTTTCTCCGAAGAACCGCGAATTGCTGGCAAAGCGTGACGCTCTGCAGGAAAAGCTGGATGGCTGGTATCGGCAGAATGGCGCGCCGGCGGATTTTGACGCCTATGAGGGCTTTCTGAAGGAAATCGGCTATCTGCTGCCGGAAGGTCCCGGCTTCCAGGTGGAAACCAGCAATGTCGACCCTGAAATCGCCGCCGTTGCCGGCCCGCAGCTCGTCGTTCCGGTCATGAATGCGCGTTATGCGCTGAATGCGGCCAATGCCCGCTGGGGTTCGCTTTACGATGCGCTTTACGGCACGGATGCTATTTCTGACGCCGATGGTGCGGAGAAGGGCAGGGGGTATAATCCGAAGCGCGGTGAAAAGGTCATTGCCTGGGCGCGAAACTTCCTCGATGAATCCGCGCCGCTGGAAACGGGAAGCTGGTCCGAGGTGACCGGTTTCAAGATCGAGGATGGCCTGTTGCAGCTTGCTATCGGCGACGCCAGGACTGGTCTCAAGGATGCAGCCCAGTTCAAGGGTTTCAGCGGCGAAGCGGCAAAGCCTGCAACGATCCTGCTCGGCAAGAATGGTCTGCACACCGAAATCGTCATCGATCGCACGACCGAAATCGGCAAGGGCGACAAGGCGGGTATCTCCGATGTCGTTCTCGAATCCGCTCTCACGACCATCATGGATTGCGAAGATTCGGTTGCCGCCGTCGACGCCGAAGACAAGGTGCTGGTTTATGGCAACTGGCTTGGCCTGATGCGCGGCGACCTGACCGAAGAAGTATCCAAGGGTGGCAAGACCTTCACACGCAGCCTCAACCCGGATCGCTATTACACGGCTCCCAATGGTGCCGCGCTGACCTTGCCGGGTCGGTCCCTGATGCTGGTGCGAAATGTCGGTCATCTGATGACCAATCCGGCGATCCTCGACAGGGATGGTCGGGAGGTTCCTGAAGGCATCATGGATGCCGTCGTCACGGCGTTGATCGCCCTTTATGATGTCGGTCCGTCCGGGCGGCGTCAGAATTCCCGCGCCGGCTCCATGTATGTCGTCAAGCCGAAGATGCACGGGCCGGAGGAAGTGGCCTTCGCCAACGAAATCTTCAGCCGGGTCGAAAAGCTCGTCGGCATGGCGCCGAACACCATGAAAATGGGCATCATGGATGAGGAGCGTCGCACCACGGTCAACCTCAAGGAAAGCATTCGCGCTGCGAAGGATCGCGTCGTCTTCATCAATACGGGCTTCCTCGACCGCACCGGCGACGAAATCCACACCTCGATGGAGGCGGGTCCGATGATCCGCAAGGGCGACATGAAGCAGGCGGCATGGATCGCGGCTTACGAGAACTGGAACGTCGACATCGGCCTCGAATGCGGCCTTTCCGGCCATGCGCAGATCGGCAAGGGCATGTGGGCCATGCCGGACCTGATGGCCGCAATGCTGGAGCAAAAGATCGCGCATCCGAAGGCCGGCGCCAATACGGCCTGGGTGCCATCGCCGACGGCGGCGACGCTGCATGCCACGCATTATCACAAGGTCGATGTCGCTGCTGTTCAGGAAGGTTTGAAAAGCCGCGGCCGTGCGAAGCTTTCCGATATTCTGTCGGTGCCGGTCGCGCCGCGTCCCAATTGGACGACGGAAGAAATCCAGCGCGAACTCGACAACAACGCGCAGGGCATTCTCGGATACGTCGTGCGCTGGGTCGATCAGGGCGTTGGCTGCTCGAAGGTGCCTGACATCAACAATATCGGGCTGATGGAAGACCGCGCCACGCTTCGCATCTCCGCGCAACACATGGCGAACTGGCTGCGCCACGGCGTGGCGACAGAGGACCAGATCGTCGAAACCATGAAGCGCATGGCCGCCGTGGTCGATGCGCAGAATGCCGGCGATCCGGCCTATCTGCCGATGGCATCCGACTTCGACGGATCGGTCGCATTTCAGGCGGCTGTCGAACTGGTGCTGAAGGGCCGCGAACAGCCGAACGGCTACACCGAGCCGGTTCTGCACCGCCGTCGTCTGGAACTGAAGGCCAAGCAGGCGGCCTGAAGCCGTCAGCAGTCCTGAGAAACAAAAAAGCCGCCGGGGGAAATCCACGGCGGCTTTTTCTTGTCTGGTATGTGATCTTTACTGGATCACGATGACCTTGGTGCTGCGGCCGGGACGAACGCGGCTGTAAAGGTCGATGACGTCCTGGTTGATCATGCGGATGCAGCCGGAAGAGGCGGCGGTGCCGATCGAGGCCCATTCGGGCGAACCATGGATGCGGAACAGCGTGTCCTGTCCCTTTTCATTGAAGAGATACATGGCGCGCGCGCCGAGCGGGTTGGTAAGACCCGGACCCATGCCAGCCTCGACATATTTGGCGACTTCCGGCTTACGGTCCGCCATTTCTTTCGGCGGATGCCACATCGGCCATTCCTGCTTCCAGGCGACATAGGCCTCACCGGCCCAGGCGAAACCTGCCTTGCCGACGCCGATGCCGTAACGAACCGCGCGGTTGCCGGACAGGATGTAATAGAGGTAACGCTCACGCGTATTGACGATGATGGTGCCGGCGCGTTCGGATGTCTGGAATTCGACGATCTGACGGCGATACTTCTCATTCACACGATTGATTGGAATGGCCGGCAGCGCATAGCCCGCATCGGTCACGGGACCGTAGACATCGTTGAATATCTGGACGGTTTCGACCTTTGCCGGA
The DNA here is from genome assembly GCF_053522725.1 of Agrobacterium sp. 16-172Ci. Lineage (NCBI taxonomy): Bacteria > Pseudomonadati > Pseudomonadota > Alphaproteobacteria > Hyphomicrobiales > Rhizobiaceae > Agrobacterium > Agrobacterium sp. 16-172Ci. The sequence continues at coordinate 5,546 of NZ_JBNWBW010000002.1, read as the reverse complement.
ACGGGGTCAGCAACCGGTACGGACGCTGCGATCTTGCCGGAGGTCGGAGCGGAGGATTGGGAGGTAGTTTCGGCGCAGCCGGCCAGAGCCAGTGCTGCCGTCAGACCGAGTGCGGTCAATGGGGTACGGATGCGCATGTCGTTCTCGCGGAAAATTCGCCAAATTGTGCGAAAGAGTAGGCTTAATTGGATAAATCGGTTATTTTCCATTCAGCCGCTCTTGGCAAGCCGTTGCGCCGCCGCGAAACGGTCGGGCATTTAAAATTGCCGGTTGATTGCCTTTTTGCAACAATAGGCCAAACGCTTCAGCAGCCTTTATCCATGACTATTCTTTCCGTTACCAACAATAATCCGTTAATAGACGGTCGCCAGTCGGACAAGGCGATGCTGGTCCGCCGCGGCGTTCAGGTGCTTTTGCACGAAATGCGCCATTCGGTGCTGCCCGAACTGCCGCTTGCCAGCGGGCGGCGGGCAGATCTCATCAGCCTGTCGGTCAAGGGTGAGATCTGGATCATCGAAATCAAATCCTCCATCGAGGATTTCCGTGTCGATCGCAAATGGCCGGAATACCGCCTGCATTGCGACCGGCTCTTCTTCGCCACCCATCCTGAAGTGCCGACCGACATATTCCCGGAGGAATGCGGGCTGATCCTGTCGGATGGATATGGCGCCCATATGCTGCGCGATGCGCCCGAGCATAAATTGCCGCCCGCGACCCGCAAGTCGGTGATGCTGGATTTCTCGCGAACCGCTGCGACCCGGCTGATGCTGGCGGAATGGACGACCGGGCGCAGCTTCGGAGAATGACTTCGGTTATTTGGGTGCGCGCTTGGCGAGAATGCGCTGCAGCGTTCGCCGGTGCATGTTCAGCCGGCGGGCGGTTTCCGAAACGTTGCGCTCGCACATTTCATAGACACGTTGAATATGCTCCCACCGAACCCGGTCTGCCGACATCGGGTTTTCGGGGACTTCGGTCTTTTCGCCCTTGCGCTGCGTCAGCGCATTGAACACATCGTCCGCATCGGCGGGCTTGGCGAGATAATCCAGCGCTCCAAGCTTCACGGCGGTAACGGCGGTTGCGATATTGCCGTAGCCGGTCAGAACGACGATCTGCGTATCGTCCCGGTTCTGCCTGATGGCCTCGATCACTTCCAGACCGTTGCCATCCGCAAGCCTCAGATCGACAACCGCGTATTTCGGCGGTGCAGCCCTGGAGCGGGCAATGCCGTCGCTCACCGTCTCGGCGGTGTCGACGGTAAAGCCGCGTGTTTCCATTGCCCGGGCAAGCCGGCGCAGAAACGGGCCGTCATCATCGACGATCAGCAGCGATCTGTCGGGTCCGATCGGGTCGACATCGTCCGTTGGCGCGCTGGTGGAGTTGTTCTGGTCTTCTGTCTTCATGTTTCCGGCCTTCCGGCAACTTCGTCGGCTTGGTTTTCTTCTTCTTATCGCCGCTTCAACGTGGATGGTAAAGTCAACGGCTTCTTTTATCGTCCATAAGCGCCCGAGGCCAGACGATTGTGACCCGCGCTCCGGTTCCGCTCGTGCCGCGATTCTCAAAGGTGACGGTGGCGCCGGAGCGCTCCAGCAAGGTCTTGGCGATGAAAAGCCCGAGCCCGAGCCCGCCCGCCCGTGTGTCATTGTGACGTTCGGTCACATAGGGCTCGCCGATACGGGCAAGCACGTCATGGGCATAACCCGGCCCATCGTCTTCAATGATGACGGCGACGTTCTGCTGGTCGTAATCCACCGTCACGGTCACCTTTTCCCGCGCGTAATCCACGCCGTTTTCAATGAGGTTGCCAAGACCGTAGATGATGCCGGCATTGCGAATGCCGACCGGCTCGTCGGCGCGATTGTTCTTTTCAACGAGTTCGAGGCGGATGCCGAATTCCCGGTGCGGCGCCATCACCTCCTCGATCAGCGAGGAGAGCGGCAGGCGGCGCATGTGCTCCTCATTGTCGGCGGAAAGCGAGGTGAGGCGGCGCAGAATATCGCGGCATCTTTCGCTCTGGCTGCGCAGCAGGGCTATATCTTCGCCAAATTTTTCGTCGTTTCCGAGTTCCCGCTCCATCTCCTTCGCGACGACACTGATGGTCGCGAGCGGCGTACCGAGCTCATGCGCTGCGGCGGCCGCCAGCCCATCCAGCTGCGAGAGATGTTTTTCCCGCTCCAGCACGAGCTCGGTTGCAGCCAGCGCATCCGCCAGCTGATTTGCCTCGTGCGAAACGCGATAGGCGTAAAAGGCCGCAAAAGAGGTTGTGGCGATGATGGCGACCCAGGTGCCGACATGCAGCAGAAGCTGGATCGGCAAAACCTCGCCGGGGTACCACGGAACCGGAAAGGGCGAAAAGGCGATCGCGGTTGAGCAGATGACGGCAAAGCCGAGGAGAATGAGCGAATGCCGTAGCGGCTGGGAGGCAAAGGCAATGATAACCTGCACGCAGATCAACGGCGCGAAGGGATTGGAAAGTCCGCCGGTGATATAAATGAGCGCCGTCAGTTGCAGCAGGTCGAAGGCCAGCAGCAATGTCGCTTCCCAGGGCTCCAGACGATAGGTGGAGGGAAAGCGGGCGGTGAGAAACAGATTTGCAAGAGCGAGTGCCGCGATCAGAAGACCGCAGGCCAGAAGCGGCAGGGGGAAATTGAGCCCGAAAGCGACAAGCAGGATCGTTGCCGTCTGTCCCGCTACCGCCAGCCAGCGCAGCCAGACGATGGTCTGCAGCCTTATCCTGCGGCTGGCGCGGCCGAGCCTCGTGGTTTCGATAGAATGGCCAGCCACCTTCATCTCCTTTGCCCTGTTCATCATCGTCACGTCCCGCGCGGTTTTGCACGGCTGGTCGGCAGGGCCGATGCCGGGTCTTCCGGCCATGGATGGCGTGGATAACGCCCGCGCATATCTGCCCGTACATCCTTCCAGGACCCCGACCAGAAGCCGGGAAGATCGCGTGTCGTCTGTATCGGCCTGTGCGCCGGGGAGGTCAATTCCAGCAGCAGCGGCAACCGTCCCTGCGCAATGGACGGGTGGGCTCTCAGCCCGAAAAGTTCCTGCACGCGAATGGAAAGCGTCGGTTCGCTGGCATCGTAACGGATGGGATGTCGCTGGCCCGTCGGCGCTTCGAAATGCGTCGGCGCCAACTTGGCGAGATCGCGCGCCACCTCATGCGGCACCAGAGACAGGATCCCTTCGGAGAGGCTGCCCGGCCGGATGTCCTGCAGGCTGCGCGCACCGTTCTGAAAAGGGACGAACCATTCGTCCAGCCTGGAAAGCAATGCCTCGTCGCTGACATCCGGCCAGGGCTCCCCGATACTGGCGTTCAGAAAGCCGATCCTGTCGCGCAACTGCAGCGTCTCTTTCGAAAAAGGAAGAATGCCGATGCCGAATTCCCGAACGCCATTGGCGAGCGCCTGTGCCGCCTGCTCGCCCTCGGGACGGGGCAGGGGTGTCTCATCGAGGATGATGGCGCCAAGCCGCGTCACCTTTCGCGCGCGCGCCTGGCCGCTCGCCTTGTCGAAAAGCAACTGGTCCTGCTGAACGATGAGATGCGGCATCCGCTCTTCGACATCGCTCCTCTCTATGCCTGCCGCCGCAAGGATGCGCGGCTGCGCCGCTCGCCCGGTAATATCGGCAACCACCAGCATTTTGCTCGCCGCCAGCCGTTCTGTCTCGGCAAGCTCTGCGCCACGCCCGTTGGCCATCACATAACGTCCCCGCGCGCCGCGCTGAAGCGCGATCCTGTCCGGATAAGCATGCAGCAGCAGCGGACCGGCCTCGCTGGGCAACTCGACTGTCGCCGTTTTGTCGCCGATTGCGTCGAACAGCCTCGATGCCAGCTTGCGCGCCGCCTGTGCCCTTTCGCTTCTGTCGGAAAGAAAGCGCCGCAGCCGTTCATCGAGATCGATATCGTTTCCGCCGAGCCCCTGTTCCGTCAGCATGACGGCGAGCATCGCCGCCTTTTTTCCCGCGCCTTCGCTTGCCGCCGCAATCACCATGGCCGCCAGCCGTGGCGGTAGTGAAAGGCCGCGCATCAGACGGCCGCGCTGCGTCAGCGCTCCGCCTTTGTCGAGCGCGCCCAGATTTTTGAGAAGCGCCACTGATTCTTTAAGTGCGGCTTCGGGGGGCATATCCAGAAAGGCAAGAGAAGAGGGGTCCTGAACACCCCAATGGGCGAGATCGAGCGCAAGGCCGGCAAGATCGCTCGCCAGAATTTGCGGTGGCGTAAAGGCGTTGAGCGCCGCCGTCTGCCCCGGATGCCACAGGCGGATCGCAACACCGGGTTCTGTCCGCCCGGCGCGACCCGCCCGCTGGTCGGCGGAAGCGCGCGACACCCGCACCGTCTCCAGTCTCGTGATTCCCGTTGCCGGCTCGAAGACAGGTAGCCGCTGCAATCCGCTGTCGATCACCACACGCACGCCATCGATGGTAATCGAGGTCTCCGCAATCGAGGTGGCGAGCACGATCTTGCGTCGTCCGGCCGGCGCCGGCTTTATCGCTGCATCCTGCTCTTTCTGCGAAAGGTTGCCGTAAAGCGGGATAATATCCGTATCGCCGGGAAAACGTCCCTCCAGCCGCGTGGCCGTTCGGATGATTTCCGCCTGTCCCGGTAGAAAGGCGAGGATGGAGCCGGTTTCCGACCCATGGGCTTCGGTGATCGCCTTGGTGACTTTCTCTTCAATCGGCACGCCCTGCCAACGATCCTCATAACGGACCTCGATTGGAAACGTCCGTCCAAGGCTCTGAATGACCGGGGCGCCTGCCATGAGCGTGCTGATGCGTTCGACATCGAGAGTGGCGGACATGACGAGGATACGCAGATCGTCGCGCAACCCACCCTGCACATCGAGTGCAAGCGCCAGTCCGAAATCGCCGTCGAGCGAACGTTCGTGAAACTCGTCGAAAATCACCGTCGAAACGCCGGCAAGTTCAGGATCGTCCAGAACCATCCGGACAAACACGCCTTCGGTCACCACTTCTATCCGGGTTTTCGAGGAGACGCGATTGTCGAGCCGCATGCGATAGCCGACGGTTTGCCCGACATCTTCGTGAAGCAGTTCGGCCATGCGCCCGGCTGCGGCACGGGCGGCAAGCCGGCGTGGTTCGAGAAGAATGATCTTGCCGTCACCCCGCCAGTCCTGCTGCAAAAGATTAAGCGGCACGAGCGTCGTTTTACCCGCGCCCGGTGGAGCCGAAAGAACTGCGCGCTTCGCCCCGGCCAGAGCCTCGGCGATATCGCCGAGAACGGCACTTACGGGAAGTTCGGGCAACTCGGTCTTTATAGGAACGGGCATTCTGGTCATGCAAACAGGCCTGCGGCATCTGGGGTGGTGTTTAAGCGTCTCATATGCCGTTTCTAATGCACGGTTCCGCACTTTGACAGCCGTATGTAGGGAGCAGGCAAATGCTCCGTCGTTAAAGTCACGGTTCCTTGCGCGCTATTTGCAGTCAGGACCGGAGGGCAGGCATTGGGCGTGTGGCGAAATGTCGGAAGATTCCGTCTCTTCCGCTTGTTTTCGCTCCCCTCCACGAAACTACCAAATAAAATCAAT